>DASQAL010000220.1:0-3642 GCA_035635775.1 Candidatus Acidiferrum sp. | reverse complement strand
TACCGCGGGAACGGGGGCAGGGGAATCGTGCCGCCGCGGCGGGGCATTGTGCTGGCCGGGGGGCCTGTGGTATAGGCTCGACAAGCCTTTGAGGTCACCGCCGCCCTCGTCCACATCCCGATCCGCTGATGAGGAGGAACCCCTGATGAAGCGATGCGCCCCACTGGCCGCCGTCCTCGTCCTCGCGCTCTTCGCGCTGGCCGCCGCGCCCGCCCCCGTCTCCGCCCAGGCCAAGGACACGCTGACCGTCGCCCTCGTGTCCCACGCCCCGACCCTCGATCCCCACATGCACTTCGAGCGGGTCGGGATCCTCGTGAACATCAACATGTTCGACTCCCTGCTACACCGGAACATCAAGCTCCAGTTCGAGCCGTCGCTGGCGACCTCGTGGAAGGCGATCTCGGACACCCAGTGGGAGTTCAAGATCCGCAAGGGCGTCCGCTTCCACAATGGGGATGTCATGACCCCGGCGGACGTGAAGTACTCGTTCGACCGGGTCATCGATCAGACCAAGAAGTCGCCCCAGTACGGCAATATTCGCGCGATCAAGGAAGTGAAGGTGATCGACGCGGACACCGTCCACCTCATCACCGACAAGCCCTTCCCGCTGCTGCTCGAGCGGCTGGTGTTCTTCCCGATCGTGAACAAGAAGCACGTCGAGACGGTGGGCGACCAGGCCTTCGGGACGACGTCCCCGGTGGGCACCGGCCCCTGGAAGTTCGTGGAGTGGAAGCGGGACCAGCTCATCCGCCTCGAGGCGTTCGACCAGCACTGGCGCGGGAAGCCCGCGTTCAAGAACCTGATCTTCCGCGCCGTCCCCGAGACCGCCACCCAGGTGGCCGAGATCAAGACGGGCGGGGTGGACATCATCCGGAACGTCTCCGCGGACATCGTGCCGGAGCTCAAGACCCACCCGCAGGCCTATATCTCCTCGACGCCGATCCTGCGCGTTCACTACGTCATGATGGACATGCGCGTTCCCCCGTTCGACAAGAAGGCCGCGCGGCAGGCCGCGAACTACGCGGTGGACAAGCCGACCGTCATCCAGAAGCTGATGGCCGGGCTCGGCACCCAGGTGTCTACCACCGTGCAGCCGCCCGCCTTCGGCTTCGATGCCGAGGTGAAGCCCTACCCCTTCGACCAGAAGAAGGCCAAGGAGCTACTCGCCCAGGCCGGCTTCCCGAACGGGGTCGACATCACGCTGCACAGCTCGTCCGTCGCGGACCGCCCGTCGTTCGAGGCCGTCTCCCAGATGCTCACCGAGGTCGGCATTCGCACGACCCCGCGCATGTGGGATCCGGGCCCGGCGTGGAACAAGTTCTTCCAGGCCGAGGGCAAGGCCACCCATGGCGCCTACGGGACCTGGGGAAACTACTCGGTCTTCGACGCCGACGCGGTGCTGCACCCGCTCTACCACACCGAGCCGGGCGGCTGGATCGGCAAATGGTACGCGCGCGTGGAGGGGCTCGACAAGCTCATCGACGAAGCGCGCTCGAGCGTGGACCAGCCCAAGCGCAAGCGCCTCTACGCCCAGATCCAGCAGATGATCCGCGAGGAGGCGCCGTCCATCTTCCTGTGGACCCAGTACGACACCCTGGGCATCTCGAAGAAGGTGCAGTACGCGGCCCGACCGGACGAGTGGCTGTGGCTCTATGACGCCAAGCCCGCGGCCAGGTAGGCCCGGAGGCGCCGCGCTCGGGCTGGGGTAAGGCGGTCGCCGTGCTGACCGTGCTCGTGCGCCGGGTCGCCCGCCTCTTGGTGGTGCTCGTGGGCGTGTCGCTGGTCACGTTCGCGATCCTCCAGGCGAGCGGCGACCCGGTCGCGCTCATGATGCCGGAAGCGCCCGAGTCCGACCGGGCCGCGCTGCGCCAGGCCATGGGCTTCAACGACCCGCTGCCCGTGCAGTTCGCCCGCTTCGTCGGAAACATCGCCCGCGGCGACTTCGGCCAGTCCTTCTTTCACCGCGAGCCGGCGCTGCCGCTGGTGCTGGCCCGCCTGCCGACCACCGTCCTCCTGACCCTGCTCGCGATGGCGGTGTCCCTGGCCATCGCGCTGCCCATCGGCATCGTGAGCGCGATCCGCCGGAACTCCGTCTTCGATCACACGGCCACGCTCATCGTCTTCCTCGGCACCTCCATGCCCGTCTTCTGGACGGGGATCATGCTCATCCTGCTCTTCGCGGTCCAGCTCCGCGTGCTGCCGGTCTCGGGCTGGGAGAGCTGGGCGGCGCTGATCCTGCCCGCGGCCACCCTGGCCACCTTCTCGACTCCTCTCCTCTTGCGAATCGTCCGCTCGAGCATGCTGGAAGTCATCAACCTCGACTACGTGCGCACCGCGCGGGCCAAGGGCGTCTCGGAGTGGTTCGTCATCTGCCGCCACGCCCTGACCAACGCGGCGCTGCCGCTGGTCACGGTGGCGGGGTTGCAGTTCAGCCTGAACCTGGGCGGCGCGGTGATCACCGAGACCGTCTTCGCGGTCCCCGGGCTGGGCCGCCTCATCATCGGCGCGATCCGCCAGCTCGACTTTCCCATCGTGCAGGCCGGCGTATTCCTGATCGCCCTGATGGTGGTGCTCGTGAACTTCGCGGTGGACATGCTGTACCTCTACCTGAATCCGCAGATCCGGGTGCGCTGAGCGCCATGGCCATCGGTACCCTCGCGCCGCCGATGGACGCCGCGGCCGGCCTCGCCCACGTCGCGGAGCGCTCTCGGGTCTGGCGCAAGTTCGTGCGCAACCCGGCCGCGATCGCGGGCGCGCTGATCCTCCTGGTCGTCATCGGCGCCGCCATCTTCGCGCCCTACGTGGCTCCCCACGAGCACACGCGCCAGAGCTTGATCCGCCGCCTCACCCCGCCGGTGTGGGCCGAGGGGGGCAAGGCGACCTACCTCCTCGGCACGGACCAGGTGGGCCGTGACATCCTGAGCCGCATGATCCACGCCGCTCGCGTCTCGCTGATCGTCGGGATCTCGGCGGTCCTGGTCAGCCTGACCGTGGGGGTCACCCTGGGGCTCCTGAGCGGTTTCCTGCAGGGACGGGTGGACACCGCGATCATGACGGTGGTGGACGTGATGCTGTCCTTCCCCCAGCTCCTGCTCGCGCTCGCCTTCGTGGCCGCGCTCGGCCCCAGCCTGCTCACCATCATCCTCGTCCTGGGCCTCACCGGGTGGGAGCGCTACACCCGGGTGGTGCGGGCGGAGGTGCTCGCCCTGCGGGAGAAGGACTTCATCGAGGCCGCCCGCGCCATCGGGGCGAGCCCCCTGCGCACGCTCCTGCGCCACCTGCTGCCCAATACCTTCTCGTCCATCATCGTGCTGTCCACGCTGCAGGTGGCCCAGGCCATCCTGCAGGAGGCCGCCCTGTCCTTCCTGGGGGTGGGGACGGGAAGCGCCTATCCGACCTGGGGCCATATGATCGCCCTCGGGCGCGACTTCGTGAGCGTGGCCTGGTGGTTCCCCACCTTCCCCGGTCTGGCCATCCTCCTCACCGTGCTCGCCATCAACCTGGTGGGCGACCGGCTCCGCGACGCCCTCGACCCCCGCGTGGGCTGAAGGCGGGAAGAGGACTAGAGCAGGCCCAGGAGCGCCGGCTCGGCGCGGCGAAACTCCGCTTCGAGCTCCTCGACCAGGGGCGGCGCCCCCGCGG
>DASQAL010000219.1:0-1845 GCA_035635775.1 Candidatus Acidiferrum sp. | reverse complement strand
AGGACGTGGATGTAGTCGGCCTCGGGCAGGGCGCCCATGTCGAAGCGCTCGGTCATGCCCAGGACCGCGAGCGCCGAGATGCCCTGGGTGGGCGGCGGGAAGCTCGCGACCTGCCCCTCCGCGTAGGCGATGCGCAGCGGCTCCATCCAGTCCGAGCGGTGCTCGGCGAGATCCTCGACGGCGAGCGGGCTGCCCGCCGCGGCGGCCGCCGCCACCAGTCGCCCGGCCACCTCCCCGCGGTAGAAGGCCTCGGCGCCCCCGTCGCGCACCGCTTCCAGGGTGCGGGCCAGGTCGCGCTGCACCAACGGCCCGCGGCGCAGGGCGTCCGGGTGGTAGAGCGGCCAGAGCCAGCCGCGAATCTCCGCCGGCGCGCGCTCGGTGAAGAGATCGGGCTCGCGCGGCGGCGGGATGCGCTGGCCGTCGGAGGCCTGGAATCCCTCCCGCGCGTACAGGATCGCGTCGGCCAGCAGCGCCTTCCAGCCGATCGACGAGCCCATCGCCCCGCGGCTGTACTCGTGCGCCTGCCACCAGCCGTCCACCACCGCCGGTACGGTCAGCGCGGCGGGCCCGCCACGCGCTGGAATGGCGGAGGTGATCCCGCGTGCCGCGTACCAGTCGATGCTGGCCGCGCGGGCGGCGCGACCGACCGCGCAGAGAGCGCGGAGCCGCTGCTGGCGCGCGTCGTAGATGAGCCACACGCTGTCGCCACCCAGGCCGTTGTTGTGCGGGTAGACCACCGCGATGGTGGCCGCCGCCGCGATCGCCGCGTCGAGCGCATTGCCGCCCGCCCGCAGCGCGGCCAGGCCGGACTGGGTGGCGAGCAGGTGCGGGGTGGCCACCATGCCGCGCGGGGCGCGCGCCTCGGGCCAGCGAGTGGTGGTCATCGGAGGGGCCCCTCACCCCGGCCCTCTCCCCAGAGGGGAGAGGGAGAAAGGGAATGAAGAACCCTCTCCCCCGCGAGGGGGAGAGGGCCGGGTGAGGGGGCGGCCTGCGTCAGGCCTACGAGCAGCCGGTGGTCGTGCCGCAGGTGATGCACCTAGCTCTCGACTTCCAGCATGTTTCTGGTGTCAGCATGTGCGCGATTCTACGTGATCCCAGGGGGACCAGTGTGTGTCATGTGCGACCTCGTGGACTTGGGAACGCGGACAGAACACGGACACGCCGGCCTCCCCGAGAGAGACCTCACCCAGACCGCGGGTTCCGAATTGAGTGACGTGCGAACTGAACCGCCCCGGGTTCTCCGGAGAGCTCGTTACGTGAGTGCCGCCAGGCCGGCTGGAGCCGGCTGGCGGCCGTAGTAGGCCTGCTCGAACTCGTTCGGGGACACGTACCCGATCGGCTCGAGCAGGCGGCTCGTGTTGTACCACGCGACCCACTCGAGTGCCGCGAACTCGACGTCCTCGACCCCTTTCCAAGGCCCCCGACGGTGGATCTCTTCCGTCTTATAGAGCCCGATGACGGACTCGGCCAGCGCGTTGTCGTACGAATCCCCGGTGCTCCCGACCGACGGCTCGATGCTCGCTTCGGCCAGCCGCTCGGTGTAGCGGATTGACAGGTACTGCCCGAGTTCAACTGCACGCCGCGGTCGCTGTGATGCACCAGCCGCTCCGACTCCGCGATCGGGCGATCGTAGAGCGCCTGCTCCAACGCATCGAGCGCCAGATCGCTGCGCAGCGAAGTCGACGCCCGCCAGCCGACGATCCGGCGGGCGAATACGTCGATCACGAACGCGACGTACACGCAGCCCCCGCCAGGTCGCGACGTACGTCAGGTCCGCCACCCACAGTTGGTTCGGCCGGCTCGCCGTGAAGCGGCGAGTGACCAGATCCGGCGGTCGCAGGGCCG
>DASQAL010000218.1:0-5672 GCA_035635775.1 Candidatus Acidiferrum sp. | reverse complement strand
CGCGGGGCGAAGCCCGCCGCGAGGTACGGCACGCAGAGGTTGGCCACGCCCCAGCATCGCTCCGGGTGATGACTCGCCAAACTCCAGACCACCGGGCTGCCCCAGTCGTGGCCGACCCAGACCGCCTTCTCCCGGCCGAGCGCGTCGAGCAGCTCGATCATGTCGCGCACCGTGTGCTCGAGCGCATAGTTCTCGTGGCGCGGGTACACGCTGGAGCGCCCGTAGCCGCGCATGTCGGGGGCGACCGCGCGGAACCCGAGGTCGGCGAAGCACGGAAGCTGGTGCCGCCAGCTCAGCGAGAGCTCCGGCCAGCCGTGGACGAACACGATCAGGGGGGCGTCGGCGGCGCCCGCGTCGAGATAGAACGTCTCGTGGCGATCGGTCTTCACCGTCCGCTCGACCACGCTCCCGCGGGATGCGGTCGCGGCTTTCCTGGTCATGGGCGGAGCATAGCGAACCGCGCCCGGTTCTGCTCGCGCAAAGTTATCCGCACCTCCCGACGTCCACAGTAAGGACACACTCCCGTTGACGAGACGGGAGATCTCCATCTAGCATCGGCCCGACCACGAAGGGAGGATCTGACATGCTCAAGGGCACTACGCTGGTCAAAGGCAACGTCCGCGTCGCCGCCAAGAAGCACAGGGAATACGTGCCCGGCCAAATAATCCTGCGGATTCGGCCGGCCGCCGCCACCCACGACGTGGTGGGCTCCGGCTTCGATGGCGCGAGATTGGCTTTCACCGGAAAGGGGGCCAGAGCCGCGCCGGAAGCCGTGAGTGCCCCTCTCGAATACCTCCGGAGAAACGCCGGTCTCAAGTCCGTCGCGCCCGTCTTCTCTCAACGTCGCGATCATCTCCTACGAGCGCCCGTGTCTCCCGGCGAGCGCGCACGCCTCGCGATGATGTCGAGTGTCATCGATAGCACCAGCGAGCGCCTGCGTGGAATTACCGTGGTCGAGTTGGACCCGAAAAAGGTGACGTCAGGGCTCATGAAGCACCTCCGCGCCTCCGACGCGATCGAGATCGCAGAGCCGATGCCTGCCCGCTGGCTCCAGGCGGCATCGATGGTCGACCCCCTGCAAAACCGCCAGTGGGGGCTGCGCGCTATCCGTTGGTTCGAGGCCAAGCGCCAGACGACCGGCCAAGTGAAGGTCGCCGTGCTCGATACCGGAGTCGACCGGCATCACCCCGATCTCCGGAGCGCGGTCGACACGTACTCCCATCAGGGTCTCTCGCCTCGAGACCTGATCGGGCACGGGACGCACGTCAGCGGAATCATCGCCGCCACCGTGAACAACCACGAGGGGATCTCCGGGGTCGCGAGGTGCAAGCTCATGGTCTGGAAGATCTTTGGCGACAAGCCCGACTCGGACGGCGAGTTCTACGTGGATGGAGAGCGCTATCTGCGGGCCCTCGGCGAGGTGCGGACCTCGGGAGCGAAGGTTCTGAACCTCTCGATCGGGGGAACCGCTTCGTCTCAGGCCGAGCAGCTTCTCTTCCGCACTCTCGAAGAGGCTGGTGTCGTGGTGGTCGCCGCCATGGGGAACGAATACCAGGACGGAAACCCGAGGGAGTACCCAGCCGCCTATGACCGGGTCCTCGCGGTGGGCGCAATCGCGGAGAACATGAAGCGCTCGGTCTTCTCGAACACCGGGACTCACATCGGCCTCGTGGCCCCCGGCTCGAACATCCTCTCGACGCTCCCTACCAAGGGGTCGCCATACCTGCAGGAAACCGACTATGCTGCCTGGAGCGGCACCTCGATGGCCACCCCTCACGCCGCCGGGGCGGCCGCCGCCGTCTTCGCGAAGAAGCCGGCTTGGACTCCCGCCCAGGTCAAGCGTCGCCTGACCTCGGCCGCCCGGCCCCTCCCCGGGATGGGCAAGAAGCGCAGGACGTCGACGTATGGGAACGGCCTCCTCGACCTTCAGGCCGCCCTACCGTGATACGCTGGAGCGGTGAGAGGGCTCCACATGAAGGTCCAGTTCAAGTTCAAGGCGAAGGCAACCAAGAAGCATCAGGAAAACGTGATACGCACCCTCCGGCAGCAGGGGGTAGCCGGGGTCCGACAGCTCTTTCCCGAAGATGAGAATCGAGAGCTCGCTCGCCTGTTCATTGCCGACGTGGGCGACGAAGCGGTCCAGCGGCGTGCCATCGGTCTCCTCAAGCGCTCTGCCGCCATCGAGTTCGCAGAGCCCGAGACCGTGCGAAAGTTGATTCGCTGAATCACACCACCGCGTCGCGCCGGAGCCGCTCGATCTCCTCAGTCGCGTAGCCGGCCTCGGCCAGGATCTCGTCGGTGTGCTCGCCGAGGGTCGGCGGCTCCCGGTCGATCCCCGGGCTGCCGTGCTCCAGGCGGAAGCCGGCGCCCACGAGCCGCATCGGGCCGTAGCGCGAGTCGATGGTCTGGAGCACGTCGCGGTGCTCGAGCTGCGGGTGGCCGACGATCTCGTCGATCTTCCAGATCGAGCCGCACGGCACGTCGGCCGCGGTCAGCCGCGCCTCCCACGTCCGGGGATCGTCGGTGGCCAGCGCCTGCTCGATGATCTCGCGCAGGGCCGGCTCGTTGGCGGTGCGGGCCGGCCAGTCCTTGAACCGCGGATCGGCCAGCGCGGCGGCGCGGCCGAGCGTTTTCATCAGGCCGGCGAACTGCTTCTCGGTGAGGACTGCCAGAACGATGTATCCACTGCCGCAGCGGAACCGGCTCGCGGTGGGCTTGCGGCTCACCGAGCCGTTGCCGATCTGGCGCTGCTCGACGCCCGCCACCGTGTACTCGGACACCGGCCCCGCGATGAAGGCCAGCGCCGCGTCCAGCATCGCCACGTCCACGAGCTGCCCGCGCCCGGTGTGGGTGCGCTGGTAGAGCGCGCTCGCCACCGCCAGGGCCGCGGTGACCCCGCCGATGGTGTCGCAGAGCGCGAAGCCGGCCCGCGTGGGGCCCGAGGCCGGCTCGCCGGTGATCGACATGATCCCGGACATCGCCTGCAGCTTGCCGTCGAAGGCCGCGGTGGTCTTCTCCGGCCCGGTGCGGCCAAAGCCGGACACGCCGCAGTAGATGAGCCGCGGATTGATCGCGGAGAGCGCCTCGTAGCCGAGCCCGAGCCGATCCATCACCCCGCCCCGGAAGTTCTCCCAGACCACGTCCGCCCCGACCACCAGGCGCTTGACGATCTCGACCGCTTCCTTGCGCCGGAGGTCCAGGGTGATGGACCGCTTGTTGCCGTTCATGGAGAGGAACGAGGGCGCCATCTTCCGCGCCGCCCACTTGGGATCGGCGGGGGAGATGCGCGTCTCGTCACCCTCGTGCGACTCGATCTTGATGACGTCGGCGCCCAGGAGGGCGAGCTGGTAGGTCCCGTAGGGGCCGGCGAGATAGCGGGTGAAGTCCAGGATGCGGACGCCCGCGAACGGCTTGCTCACGCGCCCTCGCGCTTGGCTTTCGCCACCGCCTTCACCACGTCGAATTCCTTCCGCCGCTCCGCGATCTCCTCCGGCGAGAGCTTCCCGACGTCGAGGAATCGATGCTTCCACGCCGCCTCCGCGGTCCACCGGAGCGGCGACGACACGGTGGTCCGGGCGGCCGGCGCGGTCTCGAGCAGCCGCAGGGCCAGCTCGAGCGTCTGCGCCTGGGACTCCACGTCGAAGGGCCGCCCCGCCGAATTGCCGAGCGGGAAGTCACTCCACACGAAGCGCGGGACGCCACAGTGCTCCACGATGTCCTTGGCGCAGCCCATGATCACGGTCGGGATCCCGTTCGCTTCCAGGTGCCGGGTGGCCAGACCCACGGTCTGGTGGCAGACCGGTCAGCTCGGGACCAGGACGACCGCGTCGGCGCCGTCCTCCCGGCAGCGGCGCAGCAGCTCGGGGGCGTCGGTCTCCATGGTCACCCGGTGGCTGCGATTGGTCGGCGCGCCGTGGAAGCGCGGGGCCAGGCTCCCGATCCGCCCGGCCGCGACGGCTTCCTGCAGGCGGGCCAGCGGGAAGTAGGCGTTGAGGTCCTCGGGCATCGTGTTCGCCCGGTCGTAGCCCACGTGCGAGATGCGCAGATCGGGCTTGCTGTCCACCGCGGCGGAGTACACCTGGTAGAACTTCGCCCCGGCATTGTAGGGCGCGCGCGGCCCCTGGTCGCCGGCCTCCGGCTGGAAGGGCGCCGCGGTCGTGATCAGCGCGACCCGCGCCCGTGCGAGCGGCGTGGAGAGCGGCGTGAACGGCGCGTCGGTGAAGTGGGCCCAGCGGTACGGGCTGAACCCGAGTGTCTGGTAGTACTCGCGCGTCCGATCCATGTACCGGATCGGGACGTCGTCCTCCGAAGCGAACGGGACCGTGGGACCGCTCATGCCGAGAAAGTCTTGATGACGAGCCCGCGGGCCTTCTCGGGATCGACCCCGTTGGCCGCCATGCAGGGGCTCGCGTCCTCCAGGATCCGGTCGGGATCGCCCATGTGCATGTACTTCTTGTAGGTGTCCTCGAACTCGATGCCGAGGGCGCGGGCGAAGAGCGTGAGATAGTGCTCGACCACGATCGGCCGCTCCCGCTCGAACCGGCACTGATCGCGGTGGCAGCCGTGGTAGATGCCGGCCAGGTGCGTGGCCCCCGCCGCGAGCGCCCGGTCGACGTCGTCGAGCGCCATCTGCCGCCAGACCGCGGGCCCGAGCTGCTCCTGCAGGGCCGGCGTGCACGTGCGCCCCCAGCGCGCGTCGGGCTCGAACTCGATCACCGTGATGCCGGGCACCGCCTCCAGGAGTCGGCGCGCGGCCAGGCCCTCGCGCTCCCGGGCCTCGGTCGCGCGGTGATAGTGCAGCGCCACCGTCGCCTCGACCCGCTGCGTGAAGGTGAAGAGCCCGCGGTCCAGGCAGTCGGCGAGGAACTCGGCGGTGTGGCGCTTGGGGAACGGCAGGTCGGCCTTGAGCACCTCGTCGTAGAACTGGATGCACGACGGGCACCACATGACCACCTCGCGCGGCGCCATGCTCTGCAGCAGCTCGACGGTGTGGTTGGCGTAGCGCTCGCCCGAGGCCTCCTGCCCGCGCCGGTGGTGCTGGATGCCGCAGCAGTAGGTCGGCCCGCCCGCGGCCACGTAGTCGAGCCCGAGCCGGTCGAAGACCGCGCCCACCGTCTCGACCAGGTGCGAGGTCCGCAGCACGTTGCAGCCGAGGTAGAGGACAATATCATGCCGCTCGCCGTCGCGCGGCGGCTTGAGGAGCCAGGTCCGCTCCTCTTTCTTCGAGAGCAGGTCGTGGGTCAGCTTGATCTCGCCGAAGTACTTGCCGTAGTCGAAGCTCATGGTGGTCAGGAGTTTACCACTATGGGCGGGTGAGACGCTTGAGGTCCACACCGTCGTCGGCCAGCCGCCCGGGATCGGCCAGGACGCGACCCCGGATGAGGCCCGCGACGATCGCCAGCTCGCTGTCGCGCTTGGGGTCCTCCGGATCGCCGCCGCGGTTGAGCCCCACCGCCGCGCGCACGACCCCATCTTTCAGATAGAAACCGAGGAATTTTCGGCTCGCCGGGTCGCCCCGGAATACGAGCCGATCCCAGGCGGCCGCGAAGCCGATGTACTCGACGACGTGCTCGTACTGATCCGACCAGAAGGAGTGAAGGTAGTCGTAGGGCTCGGGGCCGCCGAGCATCGCCCGGGCCGCCGCGCGCCCCTGCCGGTAGCCGTTGTTCCAG
>DASQAL010000217.1:0-4001 GCA_035635775.1 Candidatus Acidiferrum sp. | reverse complement strand
CGACCTACGAGGTGCCGACGCGGCCGTCGACGGGGGTCCGGCATCTCGTGGTGGGCGGAGAGCCGGTCATTCGTGATGGAGCGTTGGAACTCTATGCCCGGCCGGGCCGACCATTGCGGAGGTCTTGAAGCAGTTGACGTGACAACGTAGCAGGGGGTGTGTCGGCGGTTACGTGCGTCTTCGATACAGGCCGCATGTGCCCTTGCACAGGTGGCACCATCCCCAGTTGACGATCCCCCCTGTCAGTGCTGGGTCCGGCGGACCAAGTGATCGAGTAGCCCGCGGCGTCACGTCCTGGAGCCAGGCCGACGGCGGAGCAATTCCTGGGTGAAGTCTGGGTAAACGAAAGGGGTTAGCGGCGCCTGCGTCCGCTAACCCCTAGTCGTTCATGGTTGCGGGGGCTGGATTTGAACCAGCGACCTTTGGGTTATGAGCCCAACGAGCTACCGGGCTGCTCCACCCCGCGGTGACTGACGTAATGTAACCGACGCCCGGGACGGAGTCAACCTCGGTCGGGACCGCCGAGGACGCCGCAGACCGTGCGAAGATGCGCGCCAGCATGCGCACCCTGATCGTCGGCGCCGGCCCGGCCGGCCTGTACCTGGCCTATCTGCTGCACCGCCAGCGGCCGGACGACCGCATCCGGATCGTCGAGCAGAACCCGCCGGACTCGACCTTCGGGTTAGGGGTCGTCTTCTCGGACCGCGCGCTCGAGTTCCTGGGCGACGACGATCCGGAGACCTACGAGATGCTCACGCCGGCCATGGAGCGGTGGGCCGACCTCACGATCACCCACCGCGGGGAGCGCATCACCATCGACGGCGTCGGCTTCGCGGCGGTTGGACGGCTGGCGCTGCTACAACGGCTGGGCCGGCGCCTCGAAGCGGTCGGGATCACGCCGGAGTACCGCCATCCCGTGTCGGAGGAGCGCGAGCTGGAGGGTTTCGACCTCGTGGTGGCGGCCGACGGCGCCAACTCGTTCGTGCGGCGCGGCCTCGAGCGCCGGCTGGGCACGGCGAGCACCCTGATGTCGAACCGGTTCGTCTGGTACGGCACGACCCGGCGCTTCGAGACCCTCAGCCAGACCTTCGTCACCGACGAGGCCGGCGCGTTCAACGCCCACCACTACCGCTACGCGCCCGGGATGAGCACCTTCATCGTCGAGACCGACGCTGCGACGTGGGAGCGTGCGGGCTTCGCCCGCATGGACGAGGCCGGGACGCGGGCTTACTGCGAGCGGGTGTTCGCGCGGGAGCTGGGCGGACACCCCTTGGTCGCCAACCGGTCGATCTGGCGCCAGTTCCCCCGGATCACCAACGCGCGCTGGTCGGCCGGCAACCGGGTCCTGGTCGGCGACGCGGCCCACACCGCGCACTTCTCCATCGGCTCCGGCACGCACCTGGCCTTCGAGGACGCCATCGCCCTGGCCAGGGCCCTCCGCGACCAGACCGGCGACCCGCCGGCGGCGCTGCAGGCGTACGAGGCCGCGCGCCGGCCGATCGTCGACAAGATCGTCGCGGCCGCGGACGCCAGCGCCGGCTGGTACGAGCGCTTCGCCGAGCACATGGCCCTGCCGCCGTGGGACCTGGCCTGGAGCTACATCCAGCGAAGCGGACGCGTGGACGTGGAGCGGCTGGCGCAAGTCTCACCACGATTCGTCGCCGGCTATCGGGCGCGAACCGCCGTCGGCCCCTCTTGCTAGCTCCCCTCACCCTGCCCTCTCCCCAGAGGGGAGAGGGTGTGGAGGCGGCGGCCGGTGACGCGGTCGGTCTTGGCCGGCTCGAAGCGGCCGGTGCGGGCCAGGGCCCAGATCACGCGCCAGGCCCCGCGCGTCGCGAGCAGCCAGTAGGTCTGGCAGCGGAAGGTGCCGAGGAACTTCTCCTTCAGGCTCTTCCGGCGCAGGTCCACCGGGCGCGGCAGGTACGGGTGGAGATCCTCGATCAGCGCCTGGGTCATGATGCCGCCCACCCACACCGTGAGCGCCAGCGAAACGGTGGGCGCACCGGTGGCCATGTAGAACCAGACGCGGTGGCCCTCGTGGTGGTAGGCCAGATACCAGCCGAGCCAGCCGGTGACCGGATAGACGAGGGCCGCGATCGGCCACTCCACCACCTTGTTACCGATGTGCCGCACGAGCTGGGCCAGGTTGAAGGCGGTCGGCTCCGTCCGCCATACGCGCCAGAGGAACGGGATATCGTCGAGCACGCCCCGGTACCAGCGCGCGTTCTGCCGGATGACGCCCTCGGAGGTCTCGGGGAGATCGGTCACCTCCACCATGGGCAGCGCCTGGATCAGCACGCCGCGGCGGCCGAGCTCGTAGCCGAGCGTGGAATCCTCGGTGGCGCCCGAGGTCGGAAAGCCGCCGACCGCCTGCATCAGGTCCAGCCGCACGAACTGGTTGTGCCCCAGGCAGATCTGGGAGCGGCGGAAGAAGAGCTCGAACGCGGGGCGCACCAGCCAGGCCAGGCGCGGGGCGCGCGCGGTCAGGCGGGCGAGGAGCCGCACGCGCTTGACCTCGTTGAGCAGGCGCGCGATCGACACCCGGATGAAGATCGACGACTGCTGGATGGCGCAGATCTTCCCGCGGATCGGCAGCCGGTCGTAGTTGGCGAGCGAGAGCGGGATGCCCTGGTAGGCGAGGCTCCCCTGCCCGCCGAGCTCGCGCTGGGCCATCCAGCGATAGGTGTCCGGGTCCGGGATCGAGTCGGCGTCGCTCACCCCCACGAAGACGCGGCGCGGGTCGGTCTCCTCGGTCAGGATCTCGCGCAGCACCTCCGGACGCAGCGCCCAGTTGAGCTGGTGCGCCTTGCGCCCGGGGCCCGACATCACGACGTGCGAGAGGCGCTTCTGCTGGTAGGGCGGCAGCGTCTCGCGCAGGCGCCGCACGAGCTCGCCGGTGCTCACCCGCATGGCCGGGTGCGGGGCCCGCTCCTCCTCTTCCTGGGTGATCACCACCACGTGCAGGCGGCCGTGGGGGTAGCGCGAGGCGGTCAGCGCCCCCACCGTCACCGCGATGTCGGGCTCCTGATAGGCGGGCACCAGGTGCAGGAACACCGGCGCGCCCGGCTCCCGCTCGAGCTGCTCCTCGGTGGGCAGCTCGGACCGCCGCGCGTAGGCGTCGCGGACGAAGCGCGTGGTGACGAGCATGCCGCGCCAGTCCAGCGCCAGCTTGATCGAGGCGCGGATATTGAAGAAGAGGGCGATGAAGAACAGGAACGGGATGACGTCCACGCGGGCTAGCGCCCTCTCTGCCCGGGGGAGGGCGGCAGCTTGAGCACCCGCTCGCCCGGCTTCACCAGGCCCAGGTCCTCGCGGGCCACCTGCTCGATGAAGTCGGGATCGGTGCGGAGGCGGTTCACCGTCGCGGTGAGGCGCCCGGCCTCGGCGCGCAGGGTGACGATCTCGCGCTCGAGGCTCTCGACCTCGTGCTTCATCTGCCACACCCGGGCCAGGCTCTGGCCCCCGTAGGTGAGCGTCAGCAGCGCGGCCGCGCCGAACGCGGCGAAGATCAGGGCGCGGCCCTTCACCGGATGCGGCTCCCGAACACGGCCCGCCCCGGCCACACCGCGGCCTGGCCTAGCTCCTCCTCGATGCGGAGGAGCTGGTTGTACTTCGCGGTGCGCTCGCCGCGGGCCAGCGAGCCGGTCTTGATCTGGCCCGCGTTCACCCCGACCGCGAGGTCGGCGACGAACGCGTCCTCGGTTTCGCCGGAGCGGTGGGAGATGACGGTGCCGTAGCCCGCGCGCTTGGCCAGCTCGATGGCCTCGAGCGTCTCGGTGAGGGTGCCGATCTGGTTGACCTTGATGAGGATCGCGTTGGCGATACCCTTGCGGATGCCCTCCTGGAGGATGGCCGGGTTGGTCACGAACACGTCGTCGCCCACGAGCTGGCAGCGGTCGCCGAGGCGCCGGGTCAGCGCGTGCCAGCCCTCCCAGTCGTCCTCGGCCAGGCCGTCCTCGATGGAGCAGATCGGGTAGCGCGCCATCAAGGTCTCGTAGAAC
>DASQAL010000216.1:0-1965 GCA_035635775.1 Candidatus Acidiferrum sp. | reverse complement strand
CCGCTCGGTCTCCGGGTCGAGGTTCTTCCAGAACACCGCGCGGGGCATGCCCACCCGCAGACCACGCAGCGAGGCCGGCGCCACCTTGTCGCGCGCGCCGGTGATGATGGTGTCGAGCAGCACCAGGTCGGCGACCTCGCGCGCCATCGGCCCCGCGGTGTCGCGCGTGTGGGCGATCGGCGTGATGCCCTCCTGCGAGTAGCGCCCGAGCGAGGGCCTCAGCCCGCTGATGCCGTTGAGGGCGGCCGGGATGCGCACCGAGCCGCCGGTGTCGGAGCCGAGCCCGGCCGCGGCCATGCGCGCGGCGATGGCATTGCCGGTGCCGCCCGAGGAGCCGCCCGCGATGCGCGAGGGATCATAGGCGTTGCGGGCCGGGCCGAACGCCGCGTTGTTGCTGGTGATGCCGAACGCGAGCTCGTGCATGTTGGTCTTGCCGAGCACGATCGCGCCGGCCCGGATCAGCTTCTCGGCGACCGGGGCGTTGCGGGTCGGGACGAAGGCCTTGAGCGCGGGGGTGCCCGCCGAGCTCGGCACGCCGGCGACGTGGATGTTGTCCTTCACCACGATCGGCACGCCGTGGAGCACGCCCGCGAAGCTCTTGCGGGCGGCCAGGGCGTCGGCCTTGCGCGCGGAGGCGAGCGCGCGGTCGCGGTCGAAGGTGATGAAGGCGTTGAGGTCGCGCTTGCGCTCGATCACATCGATGAGCGCGCGGACCAGGTCCTCGCTCTTGAGCGTGCCGGCGCGGATGCGCGCCGCCGCCTCCGCGGCCGACAGCTCGGTCAGCTCCTGCGCCCCCGCCCCTCCGGGCACCCCGGTCATGGCCATGATCATCGCCCCGATCGCCCACCGCGCGGCGCGGCGCCGGATGGTTTGCATGCGGGGATTCTGGCATACTCGGGCGCAATCCGGCGGGAAAGGAGCGGCTCCCGATGGCGCGAGCCAGTCTGAACGGCATCGAGATCGACTACGAAGCGACCGGGGCCGGCCCCGTGGTGCTCCTGAGCCACGGCTACTCCGCCACCCGCCGCATGTGGGACGATCAGCTCCGCGCCCTCGGCGACCGCTACCGCGTCATCAGCTGGAGCATGCGCGGGCACGGGGCGACCGAGAGCCCGGCGGATCCGGCGCAGTACTCGGCCCCGCTCACCATCGCGGACATGCGGGCCCTGCTCGGCCACCTGGGGGTGGAGCGGGCGGTCATCGGCGGGCTCTCCCTCGGCGGGTACGTCTCGCTCGGCTTCGCGCTGGAGCATCCGCAGATGACGCGCGCGCTCGTGATCTGCGACTCCGGCCCCGGCTACCGCAGCGCGGACGCGCGCGAGGCGTGGAACGCGCGGGCCCGCGAGCGCGCGGGGGCGCTCGAGACGCGCGGCCTGGACGCCCTCGGCCAGAGCCGTGAGGTCCGGGAATCGGCGAGCCTCCACCGGTCGGCCCAGGGTCTGGCCCACGCCGCGCGCGGCATGTTGGCGCAGGAGGGCGCGCGGGTGATCGACGGGCTCGCGGGCATCCGGGTGCCGACCCTGATCATCGTCGGCGATCAGGACCAGCCCTTCCTGGCCCCCTGCGAGTACATGGCGAAGAAGATCCCGGGGGCGAGGCTCGAGGTGATCCGGGGCGCCGGACATTCCTCGAACCTCGACCAGCCGGAGGCCTTCAACCGCGTGCTGCTCGACTTCCTCGATTCGCTACCCTGATCTCGCCGGCTACTGGACCGGGGAGAAGGCGGCCGGGAGCATGATCTTGTTGGCCATCGTGAGCAGGGTGTCGCTCCCGCCCGGGGGCGGCCACACCCCCATCTCCCGCGCCTTGTTCCGCACCGCGGTCCGCTCGTCGAGGCTCTTGTAGGCCCAGATGTGGATGAAGCGGTTGGCCTCGCCGTGCTCGACGTGCCCGGCCAGCGCCACCGGCGACATCTTCATGCGCTCCTCGATCTTCGACTCCCAGCGCTTGACCAGGTCCGGGAGC
>DASQAL010000215.1:0-10923 GCA_035635775.1 Candidatus Acidiferrum sp. | reverse complement strand
GGCGGCGGGCGGATGGTGGACAGCTCGCCCATGTACGGCTCCTCCGAGCAGGTGACCGGACAGCTCGCCGCCGATCTGGGCATACGGCCCAAGCTCTTCGTGGCCACCAAGGTCTGGACCAGCGGCCGGCAGGCGGGCATCCGCCAGATGGAGGACTCGATGCGCAAGCTGCGCGTCGACCGCCTCGACCTGATGCAGGTGCACAACCTGGTAGACGCGCAGACGCATCTCGCCACGCTGCGGGACTGGAAGGCGGCCGGGCGCATCCGCTACCTCGGCATCACCCACTACCACGCGGGGGCGCACGGAGACCTGGAGCAGCTCGTCAAGAAGGGCGACATCGATTTCCTCCAGGTGAACTATTCCCTGGCCGAGCCGGAAGCGGAGCGGCGCCTGCTCGGGGCCGCCGCGGAGGCGGGCACCGCGGTGATCGTGAACCGGCCCTTCGCGGAGGGCGCGATGTTTCGCCGGGTGAAGGACCGGGCACTGCCCGAGTGGGCGAAGGAAGCAGGCGTCGCGAGCTGGGCGCAGCTCTTCCTCAAGTGGATCCTGGCCCAGCCGGCGGTCACCTGCGCGATCCCGGGCACGCGCAATCCCCGGCACGTGGCCGACAACCTGGGCGCGCTGTCGGGGCCCCAGCCGGACGCCGCGCTGCGCCGGCGGATGGCCGAGCACTTCAACTCGCTGTAGGCTCAGGGAAGCCAGGAGGCGTCATGCCGCGCAACGAGGCCGGCAGGTATCGACACATCGAGGTGCACCCGGTGGCGGGGGCGCTGGGCGCCGAGATTCGCGGCGTCAACGTGGCGGCTGCGCTCGACGACGCGGTCGTCGCGGAGATCCGCCAGGCCTTCCTCGACCACCTGGTCATCTTCTTCCGCGACCAGAAGCTCACCCCGCCCGAGCAGCTCGCCTTCTCCAAGCGCTTTGGCGAGCCGATGGAGTACCCCCAGCTCAAGGGGCTGCCGGAGTGCCCGTTGATCACCCCGGTGATCAAGCTGGCGCACGAGCAGATCAACTTCGGCGGGGTCTGGCACTCCGACACGACCTACCTCGCCCAGCCGCCGATGGCCAGCATGCTCTACGCGGTGGAGATTCCGCCCTACGGGGGCGACACGATCTTCGCCAACCAGTACACCGCCTACGAGACGCTGTCGGAAGGGCTGCGCCGCGCGCTCGACGGGCTGGTCGGTGTCAATACCTCGACCAAGGCGGACGCGTCGAAGACGCGCGAGGACCGGCTGAAGGCGGCGGGCGCTACGATGAAGGTGCTGACGAGCGAGCACCCGGTCGCGCGCACGCATCCGGAGACGGGGCGGAAGGCGCTCTACGTCAACCACGGCCACACCGCGCGCTTCAAGGGCTGGACGGAGGAGGAGAGCCGACCGCTGCTCGACCATCTCTTCCACCACCAGGTGCGGCCGGAGCTCACCTGCCGCTTCCAGTGGCAGCCCGGCTCCATCGCCTTCTGGGACAACCGCTGCGTGCAGCACAACGCGGTGAACGACTACGCGGGCTTCAAGCGGCTCATGCATCGGGTCACGCTGGCCGGCGACACCCCACGCTGAGGACCCCCTCACCCTGCCCTCTCCCCAGTGGGGAGAGGGTGATATCGCGCTCCCTCTCCCCACTGGGGAGAGGGTTGGGGTGAGGGGCTACTTGCCGGTCCAGCGGGGCTTGCGCTTCTCCACGAAGGCCTTGGCGCCTTCGAGGCGGTCCTCGGTGGTGCGGAGGAGGGTGGCGAGGTCGTTCTCGAGGCGGATGCCGTCTTCCAGCGGAAGCCCGATCCCGCCCACCACCGCTTCCTTCGCGTAGCGCAGCGCCACCGGCGCTTTGTCCGCGATGGTGCGGGCCAGCGCCTGCGCGGCGGACTGAAGCTCCGCCACCGGGACCACCCGCTCCACCAGGCCGATGCGCAGCGCCTCCGCGGCGGGGATGCGCATGCCGGTGAGGATCATCTCGAGCGCCTTGCCGCGCCCCACGAGGCGCGGCAGGCGCTGGGTACCGCCGCCGCCCGGGATGATGGCGAGGTTGATCTCGGTGAGGCCGAGCTGGGCGTCCTCGGCGGCGACGCGGATGTCGCAGGCCAGGGCCAGCTCGAGGCCGCCCCCGAAGGCGTAGCCGCGGATGGCCGCGATGATGGGCTGCGCGCACCGCTCCATCTCGCGGCGGAAGTCCACGCGGCGGCGGGCCTCGCGGAACTGGGTGGGCACCGGCGGCTCCAGGAACTCGCGGATGTCGGCGCCCGCCGAGAAGGCCTTGTCGCCGCCCCCGGTCACGACCACCGCCCGCACCGTGTCGTCGGTGCGCAGATGCGTGAAAACCTCGAGCAGCTCGCGGCGCATCGCCTGGTTCATGGCGTTGTGCACGTCGGGCCGGTTCAGGGTCACGGTGGCCACGCCGTCGGCCTGCTCGTAGCGGATGGCCTCGTACTTCGTGGTCGCTGCGTCGGTCTTTGCGTCGGTCATGAGGGCATGTCCTTGCCGGCGACGACGCCGCGGCGGCGCAGCTCGGCGATCTCGTGGTCGGCGTAGCCCGCCTCGCGCAGGACCTCGGCGGTGTGCTGGCCGAGCAGGGGCGGCGGGCCCGCGTCGGGGGCCTGCGTCTCGGAGAAGCGGAGGGGCTGGCCCATCAGGGAGAGCGGGCCCAGCTCCGGGTGGTCGTACTCGACGATCATCTTGTGATGGAGCACCGCGGGGTCCCGCATGAACTCCTGCAGCGACTGGGTCGCCGCGGCCGGGATGTCGTGGGCGGTCAGGATGCGCACCCACTCCGCGGCCGGCTTGGAGCCGAAGGCCTCCTCGAGCAGCGGCATCAGCGTGTCCGCGTTGTCGCGCCGGGCGAACCAGGAGCCGAAGCGCGGGTCCTGGGCCAGGTCCTCGCGGCCGACCACCTTGCAGAGCTTCACCCAGAACGACTGGTTGCCGACGGCCAGGAAGAACCACTCCCCGTCGCGGCCCTGGTAGAGGCGATACGTGGGCGTGCTGCGGTAGACGACCTCGTGGCCCGGATAGGCCACCACGCTGCCGGACTGGAGCGCGAGCACCGCCTGCAGCAGCGAGGTCTGCACGCGCTGGCCCGTGCCGGTGCGCTCGCGGGCGAAGAGCGCGGCCAGCACCATCTGGCAGTTGAGCGCGGCGCAGTAGTAGTCGGTGACCGCGATGCGGAGATACTGGGGCGCCGCGCCGAAGCCCTGGAGCGTCATCACGCCGCCCATGGCCTGCAGCAGCGGGTCGAAGCCGGGGCGCTCCTGGTAGGGGCCGTCGGAGCCGAAGGCGGTCACGGTGGCGTAGATGAGCCGAGGGTTCAGCGCCCGGAGCGTCTCGTAGTCCACGCCCAGGCGCTCGACCACGCCGGGGCGCATGTTCTCCATGACCACGTCGGCCTCGCGGGCCAGGCGGTGGACGATGGCGCGCCCGTCGGGGTCCTTGACGTTGACCGCGATGGAGCGCTTGCCCCGGTTCCAGCCGTAGAAGCCGGGCAGCTCGCGGAACGAGTCGCCCTCGATCGCCTCCACCTTGATGACGTCGGCGCCCAGGTCCGCCAGCATCATCGCCCCGTACGACCCCGCGATGTACGAGGTCAGATCCACCACGCGAACCCCCGCGAGCGCGCCCCCCTCACCCTGCCCTCTCCCCCCCTGGGGGAGAGGGTTTCGAATCTCCCCTCTCCCCCGGAGGGGGAGAGGGCCAGGGTGAGGGGGTTGGTCCTCGGTGGCCATCAGGCGGAGCCGGCGAGGCCGCGCACGAGCAGCTCGCGGTGGTAGGCGGCGTCGCCGTAGAGGGGCTCGAGCGCCTTGGCGCGCTTGAAGTAGAGGTGGAGGTCGTACTCCCAGGTGAAGCCGATGCCGCCGTGCACCTGGATGGCGTCCCCGCACACCTGGCGCGCGGCCTCGCTCACGAACGACTTGCAGACCGAGGCGGCCATGGTCGCGTCCTCCGCGCCGGCGCTGAGCGCCCAGGCCGCGTAGTAGACGGCGGCGTGCGCCTTCTCGACCTCGAGCAGCATCTCGGCACAGCGGTGGCGGATGGCCTGGAAGGAGCCGATGAGCTGGCCGAACTGCTCGCGCACCTTCGCGTAGCCCACGCTCATGTCGAGACAGCGGCGCGCCGCCCCCAGCATCTCCGCGGAGGCGCCGACCGCCGCGCGGCGGAGCAGCCCCTCCAGCACCGGGCCGGCGCCGCCCGCCTGGCCCATCAGCGCGTCCGCGGGCACCGCCACGCTGTCGAGGCGCATCTCCGACCAGCGGGTGGTGAGGTCGATGCCGACCATCGGCGTCAGCGTGACACCGGCGGCGCGCGGGTCCACCAGGAAGAGCGAGACGCCTTCGGGCGCGCGCGCGGGCACCAGCGCCACGTCCGCCACGTGGGCCCACGGCACGAAGCGCTTCACCCCGTCGAGGCGAAAGCCCGCGCCGGCCTTCGTCGCCGTCGTGGTGGTGGCCGCCGGATCCCAGTCGAGCGAGTCTTCCAGCAGCGTCGCGGTGCCCCGCGCCTGTCCGGAGGCGATGGCGGGCAGCCACTTCTCCTGCTGGGCCGCGCTGCCGCCGGCCTGGAGGCCGAGGCCGGCCAGCACCACGCTCGCGAAGTAGGGGCCGGGATAGGCCGCGCGGCCCATCTCCTCCAGCACGAGGGCCAGCTCCACCAGGCCCAGGCCGGCGCCGCCCTGCTCCTCGGCGAAGGGCAGGCCGAGCCAGCCGAGCTTGGCCATCTCGGCCCAGAGCGATTCGCTGTAGCCGCTGCCGCCGTCCTCCATCATCGCGCGCACGTGGGCGGGCTTGCACTGCTCGTCTAGCGCGGCGCGGACGGAATTGCGGAGCAGGGTCTGATCTTCGCTGAGCGAGAAGTTCATCGAGTACCTCCGACGCGGTCGGCCCGGGATTCCTTCGGGAGTCCGAGGATGCGCTCGCCGATGACGTTCTTCTGGATCTCCGAGGAGCCGGCGTAGATCGTCCCCGCGCGCGACCACAGGAACGCGTAGGCCCAGGTGCCGTGATCGCCCACCGCGGTGTCGACTTCCAAGCGGTATTCGGCGGGGACACCGTCGGTGAGCTGCCCGTACGGCCCGAGGATCTCCTCGGCCAGCTCCATGAAGCGCTTCTCGAACTCCGAGTAGGAGAGCTTGGTGAGCGAGCCGCCCGCGCCGGGATGCTCGCCGCGCTCCAGCATGGTCAGCACGCGCAGGGCGCCGTAGCGCTCCACCTCCAGATCGGCCCAGATCCGGCCAAGCTTCTGGCGCGTCACCGCGTCGTCCAGGATCGGCCGCCCGTTGCGCTTGAGCCGTCGGGCCGCATTCATCAAGTGGTTGTACTGGACCGCGTAGCTGGTGATGCGGGCCAGCGCGCGGCCCCCGCGCTCGTAGCCGAGGGTGGTCTGCGCGATGCCCCAGCCCTCGCCGAGCCGCCCGATCAGGTTCTCCTTCTCCACCCGCGCGTTGGTCATGAACACTTCGCAGAACTCCGAGGAGCCGGTGATCTGCTTGAGTGGGCGCACGTCCACGCCGGGCTGGCGCATATTGATCAGGAAGCAGCTGATGCCCTTGTGCCTGGCCGCCGCGGGATCGGTGCGCGCGAGCAGGAGCCCCCAGTCGGCGATGGCGCCGCCGCTCGTCCAGATCTTCTGGCCGTTGACCTGGAAGTGGTCGCCCCGGTCCTCCGCCGCGGTGCGCAGCGCGGCCAGGTCGGAGCCCGCGTTCGGCTCGGAGTAGAGCTGGCACCACATCTCCTCGGCGGTGAGGATCTTCCGGAGATAGCGCCGCTTCTGGGCGTCGGTGCCGTGCACCACGATGGTGGGGCCGACGATGCCGACGCCGAGCCCGTTGGTCGGGGCGGGCGCGCCCGCGCGCGCCATCTCGTCGGCCACGATCGCCTGCTCCATCGGGCGCGCCCCCTGGCCGCCGTACTCCTTGGGCCACCCCATGCCGAGATAGCCGGCCTCGTACAGCTTGCGGTGCCAGACCTTGCGCTCCGCGAGGTCCTTGATCTGCCGCGGCATGTTCTGCTCGAGCCACGTGCGGACCTGCTTGCGAAAGGCGACGTCCTCGGCGGTGTAGTTGAGATCCATGGCGGGGCCTCCTTGCCGGGCCTGCGGCTGGCGCTGCCGTTGGCGTAGCCCGCTTGTAGCACGGGCCCCGATGGACGGTCAACCGGGCCGCCGTGTTACCTTTTCCTCGCGTGATACGCCGAGCGTTCTTGAAAGGTGCGGGAGCCGTGGCGGTCGTGGCCGCCGGGGGACTGGTCTGGCGCGCCTACGATCAGGGGGTCTTCTCGGCCGGGGCCGGTGCCGCCTACGAGCCGTGGACCGACTGGCGGAGCGACGCGGCACCGGGGCCGCTCGGGCTGGTGCGGGCCGGCATCCTGGCCGCCAGCCCCCACAACACGCAGCCGTGGCGCTTCCAGGTGGGCGCGGCGCGCGTCGAGCTCCTCGCCGACCCCGCCCGCAACCTCGGCGCCTTCGATCCCTACCTGCGCGAGATGCACATCGGCCTCGGGTGCGCGCTGGAGAACATGACGCGGACCGCCCGCGTCCTCGGCTACGACGCCGCGGTCGCCCTGCGCCCGGGCCCGCTCGCGGCGCCGGCCGCGTCGCCCCGCCCGCAGCTAGTCGCGACGCTCGAGCTCGCTCCCGCGCGGCCGCGGCCCGACCGGCTCGTGGACGCCATCCCGCGGCGGCGTACCGACCGCGGCGCCTACGCGGCCGAGCGCCCGGTGCCGGGCGAGATGCTGGAGGCGATGTGGGCCGTCTTCCAGGACGACGCGGACGTGCGCCTCTTCCTCTTCTCGGCGCCGGGCGAGCGCAAGCAGTTCGGCGACCTGGTGCTCGGCGCCACCGAGGCGATCATCGCGGACCCGGAGATGGTGGTGGCCAGCGACCGGTGGTTCCGGCATCGCTGGCTGGACGTGCAGCGGCGGCGCGACGGGCTGACGCTGGACGCGGCCGCCCTCGGCCCGTTCGTCACCACGATGGCCAAGCTGCTGCCGCCGGCCTCCGCGGAGACGAGCCATCGCTACTGGCGCGACGCCACCCGCGACGTCCAGATTCCCACCAGCCCGCTCTTCGGCCTGATCGCGGTGCGCGATCTCTACGATCGCCCGCAGGCCCTGCGGGCGGGGCAGCGGTGGCAGCGCCTGCACCTCATGGCCACGGCGCGCGGGCTGGCGATGCAGCCGATCAACCAGCCGGTGGAGATGGTGGACCGCGAGCGCGAGCTGGGGAAGGCGCCGCGCGCGGCCGAGGCGCTGGCCACGCTGACCGGCGACGCAGCGTGGAAGCCTACCTTCGCGTTCCGCGCGGGGGTGCCGACGCGGCCGGCCGCGCCGAGCCCGCGGCGGCCGGTGGGCGCGGTCGTGCTCGGCTGATACTGCCGGATCATGTCCGGCGCTTCGACGCTTCCTGGAAGAGCAGGCCGTCGCGGACGCCCCGGGTGCAGATGACGAGCCGCAGGTAGCCGCCGAAGATCATGGCTTCTTCCACCACCATCGCCCCCGCCAGGATGATGTCGGCCCGCTCGGCCTTGAGCCCCCGGATCTTCCGGCGCCGTCGGGCGGAGAGGGCCTCGAGCCGCTCGCGGATCGCGGTGACGTCGGACTGGTGGAGCACGAGCCCGTTGCGGTGCTTGCGCTCCCCGGGGGTGGCCCGCAGGTGGACGCTGGCGAGGGTGCGCATGGTGCCCCCGAGGCCGACCAGGATCTCGCCGCGCCCGGCGGCGGGCAGGGCCGAGCGCAGCCGCTCGCGGATGACATCCCGGAAGCCCCGGAGCTCCTGCCGGGTTGGCGGGTCGTGCCGCAGGAACTGGTGGGTGGTGCGCACCGCGCCCAGGGGCAGGCTGGCCATCGAGACGACCCGCCCGCTGCGAACCTGGCTGAGCTGCAGGCTGGCGCCGCCCAGGTCCGCGACGAGGGCGTCGCTGAACGACAGGCTCTCGAGCGCCGCCGCCACGCCCAGCCGCGCCTCGTCGCGGGCGCTCAGGATCCGGACCTCGATGCCTTCGTTGCGGCGCAGCGGGTCGAGGAGGCGCTCGCGGTTGCGCGCGTCGCGGACCGCCGAGGTCGCGATGGCGACGATGCGCGGCCCCTCGCGTCGCTGCGGCGAGTAGCGCGCGAAGAAACGGTGCACCGCCCGGATGGTCCGGGCGATGGCGCGCATCGGCAGCGTGCCGGGGGCCCCGCTGCCCAGCCGGGTCGGCACCCGCTCCTCGACCAGGATGAAGTAGCGGGCGCTCGGCCGGATGCGCGCAATGATGAAGCGGACCGCGGCCGAGCCCAGATCCACGATCGCGACCAGATCCGTGCGCGGCCGACCGTTCAGGGATGCCATCGTGGCGGCCCGGGGGCTAGGCGTCGCCGAGCGAGCGGAGGATCTGCGGCTTGACGAACCAGCGGAGCTGACCGGCGGCGGCCGGGCCGTCCGGGAGGTCCACGAGCGCGGCGCCACCCTTCTTGAAGGCGAAGCGATCGTCGTCCTGGTGCACGCCGAGCATCCGCGCGAGGAGCCTCGAGAGCGTAGGCTCGTGGCCGACCACCGCGACCAGCGCGTCGCGCGGGCATTTCTTCAGCGCGGCCACCACCGCGTCCACGTTCTCCTGACCCAGCGCGGGCTCGACGCGTGGCGTCACCTTCTTGAAGGCGGCGGCCGCGATCTCGGCGGTGGCGCGGGCGCGGGCCAGCGGGCTCGTCAGCAGGACGTCGGGGCGGTCGGCGATGCGGGCCAGTCCGCGGGCCGCGAGGCGAAAGCGGGCGCGGCCCCGAGGGGTGAGTGGCCGCTCCCCGTCACGGATGCCGGCCGATCCGTTGCGGACCGCGGGGGCGTGCCGGATGAGCAGCAGCTTCACGGGCGACCGTCAGGCGATCCACGCCTCTTGGCCCCGGCGCTTGAGCTTCGGCCACTCCTCGAAGAAGGCGGCCCGGGCTTTCTTCCGGCGCTTGCGCTGCCGCTTGACGAGGTGCTTCTGGACGGCCTGCGCGGGCTCGGTGCGGTCGATGGCATCGTGCAGATACTGTTCGATTACCACAGCATCCTGGAGATCTCCAAGGATGTCTTGCAGCTTCTTGGCCTGGTAGATGAATCGCTTGCCGCGCCTGCCCGCGGCCGCGCGCGCCAGCTCGGCCGCGTAGCGGGCGCGCTTGACCTTGATGCGGACCGCGTGGAGCTCGTCCGTGCTCGGGCGCCCGGGCAGCTTCTGGACCGCCTTCCGGAGGCGCTTCCACTCGGTCGCGGCCACGTCCGGAAGGGAGACGTCCGACGTCGACGCGGGCGGCCGGGAGAGGAACGTCTCGAGCTGCTCCAGGATCCGCGGATAGCGCGGGCTGTCGAGTGCCTCGTTGAGGCCGGCCCGGGCCCGGGCCCGGTCGCCGCCGAGCCGCCGGAGCACCCGCTGCCCCGCCCGATGCTCCGCCCCCGCGAGCGCAGCCAGCCGGGGATGCAGATAGGCGTGGAGGACGTCGAGGTCCCGGACGAGCCCGAGCTTGGCGCCCAGCCAGTCCAGCTCGCTCCGGAGACGCTCCACCGCCTTGGTGTCGAAGAGGGCCCGGCTCGCGCGCAGGATGGCCCGGAGCTGGCGGACCGCGACGCGCATCTGGTGGAGATCCTCGGGATCCCGGCCCGAGCGGGCTCCTGGCTCGTGGGCCCGGATGGCCTGCACGAGGGCCGACATCTGGTCGAGGACGTGGCGAAGGCTTGGGCTCGGCATGGGCACCCCCGGCGGCCAGGGGCAGGGCGGACCCTACCACAGGCCGCGCGTTCGTCGCCACTACGTCATGGAAACGTCATCATCCCGTTACCGAGTACGCCGGCCCCCGGGGATCGTGCTACCTTCTCGGCCATGACGACCGTCCTCCTGCTGTTCATCGCCGTCGGCGCTCGGCTTCCGCTTCGGCGCGCGCCGCTAGGAAAGGATCCGTCCCATGGCCGATGCCGCCCTGCCTACCCGTGACCGCGTCGAGGGCTACTTCAAGGAGCTGAACAACTGGGGCCGCTGGGGGCACGACGACCAGCTCGGCACCGTGAACCTGATCACGCCCGCCAAGCAGGCGCAGGCGCAGCGCCTGATCAAGAAGGGCCGCACCGTCTCGCTCGCGCGCGACGTGATCCCGCGGCCCGTGTACATGTACCACATGACGTTTCCGTCCAAGCGTGAGCGGGTGGACGTGGTGCTCGACCGCTTCGACATGGTCTACCACGGCTTCTGGATCACCCACGTTGACGCGCTCTGCCACGTGGGCTGGGACGGCGAGCTCTACAACGGCCGCCCGTTCGCGGAGAGCCTCACCACCGAGGGCGCGCTCTGGTGCCCCATCGACCCGATCTTCGAACGTGGCATCACCACCCGCGGAGTGTTCCTCGACATCGCGGCCGGGCGCAAGGAGGGCTACGTCACGATGGGCCACCCGGTGACGCCGAAGGAGCTCGACGAGGCGGAGCGGCGCGCCGGCGTGAAGGTGGAGCCGGGCGACGTGGTGGTGGTGCGCAGCGGCGACGAGAAGTTCCGTCTCGAGAACCCGGACTGGAAGCCGCGGATCTCGGAGCACCCGGGCCTGCACCTCTCCTGCCTCGAGTGGTTCCGCGCCAAGGACATCGCGGGGATCTCGTGGGACATGATGGACGAGCGCCCGAGCCGCTACCCGGGCTTCGGCATGTCGGCCCACCTCGCGATCCCGTTCCTGGGCCTGGCGCTGATCGACAACTCGGATCCCGAGCGGCTGGCGAAGGCCTGCGCGGAGGAAGGGCGCAACGAGTTCCTGTTCACGGCGACACCGCTGCGCCTCGTCGGCGCCACCGGCGCGCCCGCGCACCCGCTCGCGATCTTCTGAGCGGCACCGTCGGATGACGATCGCCTCCGACCTCTTGCAACGCCATTTCGAGACGCTCGTCGGCGACAACGCGCAATGGCAGACGCTGATCGCCGACGATCTCGTGTGGGAGCTCCCCT
>DASQAL010000214.1:0-16074 GCA_035635775.1 Candidatus Acidiferrum sp. | reverse complement strand
ACGTCGTCGCCGCCAACAAGGGAGACCTCTTCGCCTTGCGGCAACAACTGGCGCGTGGCGCGAAAGTGAACGAGCGAACACCGCAAGCTCGGGCGCAAGAAGCGTTGACGGCAGTAGAGGTGTCCGGTAACATCGCGTAGTTCCTACCACACGCCGGGGTAGCTCAGTGGCAGAGCAACTGATTCGTAATCAGTAGGTCGCGGGTTCAACTCCCGCCCCCGGCTCCAGTCCTTCCTGGTAGTTCCGGCACGGCCGCTCGATAATCCGTCAGGTTGGTTCCAGAGTCTGGTTCCAGCTCCGGTCCGAGCCCCTGTCCGTGTCTCGCCGCCGCCTCTGCGGCCCGCGGTGCGACGTCGAGGAGGTCGATCCAGCGCCAGACCGGACGTCCGAACCCAGCGCGCGTAGTACCGGTATGTCGTCGCCCGGGTTCGAGTGCCCGAGTTGTGCTTGACAACCCCATTGTCCGGCCTGTATCAGGGGGCAGCAAAGTTTAGGGAGGACCACCGCGAGTCTCGAGCGCTGCTCCCGTCGAATCCTCGCCCGCAAGTCATCTCCATGACCTCTTCCCGTAGATGGGCATGAGCGCCCTCCGCCGCACGCCGCCGCCCCCCGCGGTCGGCGCGGTGGACCGAGTGGTCACGGCCATCGACGGCGTCAGCACGGCCGCCGGTTGGCTCGCCGGCTGGCTCATCGTGCCGATGACCTTCGCGATGGTGTACGAGGTGGTCGCCCGCTACGCCTTCCACGCCCCGACCAAGTGGACCTACGAAGTCGGCTACATGACCTATGGCGCCCAGTTCATGCTGGCGTCGGCCTACACCCTGCTCAAGGGGGGGCACATCCGGACCGACGTGTTCTACGAGCGCTGGTCGGCGAAGACGCGGGCCACCATCGACGCGATCTGCTACCTGCTCTTCTTCTTCCCCGGCCTGCTGTTCATCCTGTACGCGGGGGCGGTCGAGGCGTGGTTCGCCTGGGAGATCGGCGAGCGGACGGCGCTGAGGATCGGGAGCGTGCCGTGGCCGATGTACCCGTTCAAGGCGGTCATTCCGATGACCGCGGCCCTCCTGCTGCTCCAGGGCCTCTCCGAGCTGATCCGGTGCGGGCGGGCAATCCGGGGACGCGCCCAGTGAGCCACGAGGTGCTCGGCTTCGTCTTGCTCGCCGTCTTCTTCGTCGCGATCTTCGCGGGATTCCCCATCGCCTTCACGCTGATGTTTCTTTCCCTCGCGTTCGGTTACCTGGCGCTCGGCGACATGGTCTTCTACCTGGTCGTATTCCAGACCATCGGACTCATGAAGGAGGAGGTCCTCGCCGCGGTGCCCCTGTTCATCTTCATGGGCTACCTCCTGGAGGAGGGCGGGCTCATGGAGCGGCTGTTCCACGCCCTCCGCCTGCTGCTGGGGCCCGTGCCGGGCTCGCTCTACGTCGCGGTGCTCGTCACCGCCACCATCTTCGGTATCGCCGCCGGTACCGTGGGCGCGACGGTCGCGGTCGTTGGCATCATGGCGGCGCCGGCCATGGTCAGGGCGGGATACAGCCCGCGGCTCTCGGCCGGGGCCATCACCGCCGGCGGCAGCCTCGGCATCCTGATCCCGCCGAGCGTGATGCTGGTCGTGATGGGGCCGATGATGGGCGTCTCGGTGATCGACCTCTACGCGGCCTCGTTCGGTCCGGGCTTCCTGCTGGCGGGGATCTTCATCGTTTGGACGGTCGTCCGCTGCCTGGTCGATCCGCGCCTGGGGCCGCCGCTGCCGCCCGCGGAGCGCGCGATTCCGCTCCGGGCGCTCGCCGCCGAGCTGACACTCGGGATGGTCCCCCACGCCCTCCTGACCGCGGTGACCCTCGGGCCGATCCTGGCCGGCATGGCCACGCCGACCGAGGCGGCCGGAGTAGGGGTCGTGGGCACGCTCATCATGGCCGCCCTCTACCGAACGCTCTCCTGGAAACAAATCAAGACCTCGGTGATCCAGACCGCCCAGCAGTCGAGCATGATGCTGTTCCTTGCCGTCGCCTCGAACATTTTCGGCGCGATCTTCGCGCGCCTTGGCTCGGCTTCGCTGCTGACCGACATCCTCGTCGGGCTGCCGCTGCCGCCCACGGGCACGCTGCTGGTGGTCATGCTCCTGATCTTCCTGCTCGGCTGGCCGTTCGAGTGGCCGACGCTCGTCTTCGTGTTCGTGCCCCTGTTCCAGCCGACGATCATGGCGCTGGAGTTCGACCCGCTCTGGTTCGCGGTCCTGATCGCGGTGAACTTCCAGACGACGTTTCTGTCACCGCCCGTGGCGACGGCGGCGTACTACCTCAAGGCGGTGGCGCCGGACTGGACGCTCACCGATATTCACTGGGGGATGGTGGAGTTCATGGGGCTTCAGCTGATCGGCCTGCTGCTGGTGATGCTGTTCCCCGGGATCGCCCTGTGGTTTCCCCACTGGCTCTACGGGAAGTGAGCGCCGCGGCGTGTCCGGGCGACGTGGCCCGGTCTGGAGTATGATCCGCAGCGGTGAGGCTCTGGCCTCTGCTCGATCGGGGCGTCTAACCGGGACATGACAAGGAGAACGGGATGTCACAGACCGTGGCGGCAGGTGCGGTGTTCGCGTTCGTCATCGCGGGTGTCGCGACGGGATCCTGGGCCCAGGGGTTGGTCAGCATGCAGAAGCTGTCGGCGCCCCTCGCCAACGAGCTGGTGGGCGATACGGTCGCGATCTGCGCGCAGAGGGGTTACACGGTGACCGCGGTCGTCGTCGATCTCGATGGGGTTCGCCAGGCGTTGCTGCGGGGCAACGGGGCGCCGATCCACACGCTCGACAACGCCTTCTTCAAGGCTTACTCGGCGGCCTCGCTGACGCTGGCGCGCAAGGAGGACAGCACGAAGGCCGTCGCCGAGCGGATGGCCAGGAATCCCGCGACCACGGTGCCGCAGACGCCGCTCCCCAACGTCACGTATGCGGTCGGCGGCGTGACGATCCTGGCGGGCGGCGCGCCGATCGGGGCGATCGGCGTGAGCGGGGCTCCGGGCGGCCAGCTCGATGACGACTGTGCCCGCGCCGCCATCGCCAAGATCCAGGATCGGATGAAGTAAGAGCCACGCGCATGAGCGACGCGCCCACGTTCGGACGGTACGCGGAGATTCCGGTCGACCGTATGACCGCGGAGCAGCGGGAAGGGTATCGCTTTCTCGTCGAGGGCCCGCGCGGTCGGCTGCCCGGGCCCTACAAGGTCTGGGTGCACAATCCGAAGCTGCTGCGCGCGGCGGCGCCGCTCGGCCAGCACTTCACGCCGGGCCAGTCCGCGCTGTCGGAGCGCGAGCGGGAGATCGCGGTCCTCGTCATCACCAGCCGCTGGCATTCGGCCTATCCCACCGCCGCGCACGAGAAGCGCGGCGTGGAGGTCGGCCTGCCCGCCGCCGCGGTGGAGGCGATCGTCGCCGATCTGCCGACCTCGTTCCCCGACGCGCGTGACCAGGTGGTCTACGAGGTGGCGATGGCCCTCGCGGACGGGCGGCTCGTCCCGCAGGGTCTCTACGATCGAGCCGTCAGCCTGCTCGGGCATGAGAGCGTCACCGACATGATCGTGCTGATGGGGTACTACACGGCGGTCTCGCTGACGATGAACTTCTATGCCGTGCCGGCGGGAACCCCCGGCCTGGCCCGCTGAGGGGACGCGCCATGGCACACGTACGGGTTTCACCCATCCATCCTTCGCTGGGCGCCGAGGTGGCCGGCGTCGACCTGAGCGCGCCGATCGACGAGCCGACCCGGCACGCGCTGTCGCAGGCGCTGGCCGATCATCTGGCGCTGGTGTTCCACGACCAGTCCCTGGCGCCCGCCCAGTATCTCGCCGCCGCGTCGGTGTTCGGGCCGCCGATGGAGCAGCACTACTCGCAGCACAACATGGCGGACTTCCCCCTGATCGGGCTGATCTGGCACCGGAACGGCCAGCAGCCGGCCGAGCAGTGGCATACCGACCACACCAACCGCGAATGCCCGCCGGCCGCCACCATCCTGTACGGGCAGGAGATTCCCTCGGCCGGCGGCGGCACCAGCGTGGCCAACATGCGCGCGGCCTATCTCGCCCTGCCGGAGGACGAGCGCCGGCGCCTCGAGTCGCTCACGACGTTCAACGGGCTGGACGGGCACGCCGACACCCGCCCGGAAGACCAGGACAAGTACGGCAAGCCGGTCGAGCACCCGATGGTGCGCACCCATCCGGTGCACGGCTCGAAGGCGGTGTACTTTCATATCTCCAAGGCCACCCACATCGCCGGGATGACCCCCGAGGCGAGCCGGGCCTACATGCGCGATCTGCTCGACCGGATGATCCGGCCGGAGATCGTCTATCACCACGTCTGGCGCAAGGGCGACGTTCTGGTCATCGACGACCGCGCGACGATGCACCGCGCCCACGGCGACTACGACCGGAGCCAGAGCCGCGTGCTGTGGCGGATCATCGTCGAGGGCGACCGCCCGCGGCTCGCGTGACCCCCACTCCCTGTCCTGGTGTAAGCTAGCGGGCAATCCGGGCGACGGCGCGGTCGCTCATGACGTCATCGACCACGCGAGGGCCCCATGAGAGACGACGCGCTCGTCCGCTTCACCGACCACGAGTTCCCGCGGGAGGAGCTGCACGCGCTCATGGCGCGCTCCGACGGCCCCGCGCTCCTGCGCGTGGTCTGGCACCTGGGCGTGCTCGCGCTCACCGGCGCCCTGCTCTGGCGGCTCCGCGCCACCCTCTGGGTCCTGCCCCTGCTACTCGCGCACGGCTACGTGCTCGCGTTCATCTTCTGCGCCTTCCACGAGACCGCGCACCGCACCGCCTTCCGCACCCGCTGGCTGAACGCGGTGGTCGGCACCCTCGCCGGCTTTCTCACGTTCTGGCCGTACCGGAACTACCGCGTGTACCACTGGGAGCATCACCGCCACACCCAGGATCCGGAGTGGGATCCGGAGCTCTTCTTCGCGAAGCCCGCGTCGCTGCCCGCCTACCTCTTCGTGCTGACCGGGATCCCGAACGCGATCCGCCGCGTCGGGGACATGCTGCGGCTCGCGGGCGGGCGGGCGGACCGACCGTGGATGGCGCCGGCGGAGCACCGGCCCCTCATCGTCGAGGCGCGCGCCTACCTCGCGGGCTATGCGGTGGTGGCGGCGGCGTCGGTGCTGGCCGGCACGCCCATCGCGCTGCTCGTATGGATCGCGCCGTGGATGGTCGGCCAGGTGTTCCTGCGGCCGTACCTGCTGGCCGAGCACACCGGCTGCGGGGTCACGCGCGACTGCCTCGAGAACACCCGCACCACGCTCACGCTGGCGCCCGTGCGCCTGTTCGCGTGGAACATGCCGTATCACGCCGAGCACCACGCCTACCCGGCGGTGCCCTTCCACGCGCTGCCCCGGCTGCACGCGCAGGTGCGGAGCCGGATCGAGCACGTGGAGCCCGGCTACGTGGCGGCCACCGTCAAGGTGAATCGCCATCTCTTCGGCCGGGGGCCTGGCATTCTTCGGCACCCGGGCTGACAATACCCGCCCGTATCCATCTCCCACGCTGAGCTGTAAGTAGCTGAGTCTAAATATGTCCACTCCATGGCGCGGCGCTTGCTCGTTCGCTCGGGCAGGCAGGCACACCATGACTCCTAGCGTGGTCACGTTGCAGGAGGTTCTGAGGCACCACCGGACGCTGTCCCGGCGGGGGCGGGAGTTCTACGAGAGCCTGCTCGCCCACGGCGATGTCCTGGCGGTCCGCCTCGACTACCTGCCCGGCGCCATGATGTGGCTGGTGACCACCCCCAACCAGGCCCGGCTGATGCGCAAGGCCCGCGAGGGACGGAATACCTCGGACGTGTGCGTGATGAGCCTGTCCGAGGCGCAGGAGCTGTTCACCACCATTGGTGATCCGATGCCGACCGGTCTCTACGAGGTGGCCGCGTGGCTGCTGGCCCCCCCGCCCGAGGACTTCTCGACGCCCGCACCGCAAGACTCCGTAGACCTGGAAGAGCCAGAAGACCCCGCCAGCTCGTAGTCCCCCTCGCTTGACTCGCCGGGCCGGCGTCCTAGGATGCCGCCCAGGATGCCCGCCGTTTTCGCCCACGGAGTACCCGATACTCACCGCGTCTGGTAGTATCCCGGCGGTAGCTCCCGGCCCGATCCCGACCCCACCACACGGCAAGGAGGCCCGAGATGGGTAGAGTCCTCGCGCTGATCACCACGGTCCTGCTGTGCCTCTCGGTTCCCGCCGCCGCCCAGGACGCGCGGGCCACGCTGCAGAGCGCCGCCCGGGCGCTCGGCGCCGATAGCGTGAGGTCGCTCACCTACACGGCCAGCGGCGTCAACTTCGCCCCCGGGCAAAGCGCGGTGCCGGGCGCGCCATGGCCGCGCTTCAACATCCCGACGTTCAGCCGGTCGGTGAACTACGAGACGGCCTCGCTGCGCGACGAGCAGGTGCGCTCGCGGGCCGAGATGCCGCCGCGTGGCGGCGGCCTGCCCGCAATGGGCGAGGTGCGCCAGATCCAGGTGGTGAGCGGCGATTTCGCGTGGAACGTGACCGGCGAGACGGCGGCGCCCGCCCCGGTGGCGCTGATCGACCGGCAGCTCCAGCTCTGGACCACGCCCCACGGCGTCATCAAGGCGGCGATGGCGAACAACGCCACCGTGCAGGGCCGTACCGTGGCCTTCGCGGTGCCCGGGCGCTACTCGATCAAGGCCACGCTCGACGATCGGGGCATGGTCGAGAAGGTCGAGGCGGTGCTCTCGAACCCGGTGGTGGGCGACATGCCGGTGGAGGTGAGCTACACCGACTACCGGGACTTCGGCGGGGTGAAGTTCCCGATGCGCATCCGCCAGGCCGCGGGCGGTTTCCCGGCCGCGGACCTGACGGTGAGCGATGTGAAGCCGAATGCTCCGGTGGAGATCGCGGTGCCGGACAATATCCGCGGGGCGACCATGCCCTACGCGCGGGTCACCAGTGATCCGGCCGCCGAGGGCGTATGGTACGTGACCGGCGGGAGCCACCACAGCGTGGTCATCGAGATGAAGGACCACACGGTGGTGGTGGAGGCTCCGCTGAACGACGAGCGGGCGACCGCGGTCATCGCGGAGGCGCGCCGGCTCGTGCCCGGCAAGCCCATCCGCTACGTGATCAACAGCCACCACCATTTCGATCACTCGGGCGGGCTCCGCGCGTTCGCGGCGGAAGGCATCACGGTGATCACACACGAGACCACCCGCGCCTTCTTCGAGGGCGCGCTCGCGGCCCCCGCGACCATGACGCCGGATCGTCAGCAGGCCGCGCGCCGGAAGGTGACGGTGGAGGGGGTGCGCGACAAGCGCGTGCTCACCGACGGGGCGCGCAGCGTGGAGATCCATCACATGGCGGGCAATACGCACGCCGACGGGATGCTGATGGTCTACCTGCCGAAGGAGCGCCTCCTGATCGAGGCCGACGCCTTCACGCCCGGCCCGCCGAACGCGCCGGTGCCCGCCATCATCAACCCGCTGAGCGTCAATCTGGCCGACAACATCGCGCGCCTCAACCTCGGGGTGGACCGGGTCTTGCCGCTGCACGGGCGCATCGTGCCGCTGGCGGAGCTGCACCGGATGATCGGCCGGGGCAACTGACCCGACCGGGGCGGATCCCGCTCGAGTCGGCAGGATCCGCAGTGTCCCGCGCGGGCTTCGCCCGCGCTCCCTGTTCCTGAGGGGGAGGTTCGGAAGGGGGGCGTAAGCCCCCCTCCGAGCTAAACTACTCCCGGCTCGAGCAGGGTGAGCGTGCCCGCGTCGGCGTCGAGCTCGGCCAGGCAGCCGACCGGCAGCGTGGTCTGGTCCTCGATGTGGCCGACCATGATGCCGGAGACCGCCGGCACACCCAGGGCCCGGCAGCGCTCGGCCAGGATGTCCTCGAGCGGCCGATTCTGCAGGAAGAACGCCGACGGTTCGCAGCTCGTGAATTTCCCGAACGCCACCCCCGCGACGCCCGCCAAGGCGCCCGACAGCCAGAGCTGGGTCAGCATCCGGTCGATGCGGTAGTACGCTTCCTCGACGTCTTCCAGGAACAGGATCGCGCCGCGCAGGTCGGGGAAGTAGGGCGTGCCACAGAGGTGCGACATCAGGCAGAGATTGCCGCCGAGCAGGCGCCCGCGCGCCTTGCCCGGCACGAGCGTCGCCACCCGGTTCTCCCAGTCCACCCGGCCTTCGGTCCGGTCGAAGGGCGGCGGCCCGCCGAGCCGCACCGGCGTCTCCCCGGTCCACAGCACACGCTTGAGCTCGCCCAGCGAATAGGGCGTGAAGGCGCGGAAGGCCACCGGGCCGTGGAAGGTGACGAGGCCGGCGTGGCGGTGGATGGCCATGTGGAGCGCGGTGATGTCGCTGTAGCCGATCAGGGCCTTGGGCTTCTGCTGCATGAGCGCGTAGTCGAGCGCGGGGAGGATGCGCGACGCCCCGTAGCCGCCGCGCACGCACCAGATCGCGTCCACGCCGTCGTCGGCGAACATGGCGTTGAGGTCGGCCGCGCGGGCCGCGTCCGCGCCGGCCAGGTAGCCCTCGCGATCGTAGAGATGGGCGCCGGGCTTCACCTTGAAGCCGAGCGACTCCACCGTGTCGATGGCGAAGCGGATGCGCTCGGGCTCGTTGGGCGCCGCCGACGGCGCCACCATCCCGATGGTCTGACCCGGAGCGAGGCGGCGCGGGCGAAGGAGGGGCATGAGGGCATCTTACCGCGCCTTGACTTTCTGGCGGCAGCGCGGCTAGTCTCGGGGCCGGGTTCGGGACGTCAGGGCTGACCCTCCGCCCGCCACACATGCGCGAGACCGGTTGATTCCCCTCGGAGGAGGCGCCGTCATGTCCACCACGCATCGCATCGATCGCCGAACTCTTCTCAAGGTCGGCACCGCGGGCGCGGTCATGCTCGGGGCCGGCGCGCCGCTCGCGTCCGCCCAGGAGAAGCCGAAGAAGGGCGGCACGCTCACCATCGGCCGCAACCACGACGCGGACACGCTCTATCCCGGGCGCTCCACCGGCCTCTCCGCGATCGCGACCAACTTCCTGCTCTACGACGGCCTCGTGCTCCACGACTTCCAGATGAAGATCCGGCCCGCGCTGGCCGAGAAGTGGGAGACCTCCGCGGACGGGCTCACCTGGACCTTCCATCTCCGCAGGAACGTCAAGTTCCACTGCGGCGCGCCGCTGACCGCCCAGGACGTCAAGGAGCACTTCGACCGCTGGATCGATCCGAAGGAGTCGGTGCCCACCCGCGCCAAGATGGCGAGCCTGCAGGAGACCCGGGTGGTGGACGACCACACGATCGTCTTCAAGCTGAAGAACCCGACCCTGGTCTTCCTCAACAACGTGAGCCAGACCGAGTGGGGCTACGCCTCGATCCCGCACGCCAAGCACGTCAACCAGTACGGCAAGGACTACGGGGTGGTGTCGGCCAGCGTCTGCGGCACCGGGCCGTTCCGCCTCAGGGAGTGGCTCAAGGACGACCGCATGGAGCTCACGCGCAACGACGACTACGCGTGGGGCTCGCCCGCCTACGACAATACCGCGGCGCCCTGGGTGGACCGGATCCTCTTCCGCACCCTGCCGGAGGACGCCTCGCGCGCGGCCGAGCTGGAGACCGGCGGCATCGATCTCGATATCGACGTGGCGCCCCAGCACATCCCTCGGCTCGAGGGGCGCGGCGTGAAGGTCACGTCGATCCCGCGGCTGTCCTCCAATCACATCGGCTTCAACCTCGAGAAGGACGTGTTCAAGGACCCGCGGGTTCGGAAGGCGGTGGCTCACGCGGTCAACCGCGAACAGATCGTGCAGTTCGTCATGAAGGGTCAGGCCGACGTCTCCCACGGTTTTCTCCATCCCCTCGTGCCCGGGGCCACCCCCAAGGAACAGATGCGGCCGCTCATGTACGAGTGGAGCCTGGAGAAGTCCAGGCGGCTGTTCACCGAGGCAGGCTGGACGCCCGGGCCGGGCGGCATCCGCCAGAAGGACGGCCGGCCGCTCAGCGCGACCTGCTTCGTGTTCACCGAGCTGCACGAGCGCATCGTGACGCCGGTGCAGGCGACCCTCCGCGACGCGGGCTTCGACATGCAGATCAAGCGGCTGGAGGCGGCCGCCTTCACCTCCGCCACCCGCGCGGGCGAGCACGACATGCGCTTCCTGCCGATGATCTACAGCTCGGCCGATTTCCTCTACTTCTTCGTCTCCCAGGCCATTCCCAGCCCGAACACGGTGCGCTGGAAGGACGAGAAGACGGACGCCTTCTTCCAGGTGTCGCAGACCTCGCTGAAGGAGGCGGAGCGGGTCCGGGCCTTCCAGGGCCTGGAGCAGCGGCTGGTGAGCGAGGCGGTGGTGGTGCCGATCCAGCATATCCGCTGGATCTTCGGCAACCGACCGCGGGCGCGCGGCCTCAAGTACCATCCGATCCACGGCATCTACAAGCTGATGGACGTCTGGGTGGCCTGAGCCATGAGCGCGACGAAGCGCACCGCGATCCGGGCCGGCTACATCCTCGCCTTCGACGGCCGCGGCCACCGGCTGCTGCGGGACGGGGTGGTGGTGATGGAAGGCGACCACATCCTCCACGTCGGGCCCCGCTTCGACGGCACCGTGGACGAGACGGTGGACGCCCGCGATCGCGTCGTCACCCCGGGCCTGATCTCCACCCACGCCCACATCGGCGGCTCGCCGCTGGACCGCTCGTTCATCGAGGACCGCGGCAACCCGCAGTTCTGGTACTCGGGCCTCTTCGAGATGCTGCCGGTGCGGAGCGAGGGGCAGGACGAGGAAGGCGGCCGCGCCTGCGTGGACTTCTCGATGGCCGAGCTCCTGCGAGGCGGGGTCACCACCGTCATGGAGATCGGCGGGCTCGGGGAGTACGTGGTCGAGCGCGCCGCCCACTACGGGATCCGCGTGTACATGGGCCAGGCCTTCCGGTCCGGGCGCTGGCTCACCCGGGACGGCAAGCGCGTGGAGTGGGAATGGAACGAGGAGCAGGGGCGGGAGGGGCTGCGCCGCGCGGTGGACTTCCACGCGAAGTACGACGGCGCCCACGGCGGCCTCGTGCGCTGCTTCTTCTCGCCCGCCCAGATCGACACCTGCACGCCCGCCCTGCTCAAGGAGGCGAAGCGCTACGCGGACGAGGCGCGCGTGCCGTACCAGGTGCACACCTCGCAGTCGGTGGTGGAGTTCAACGAGATGGTGGCGCGCTACGGCAAGACGCCCATCGCCTGGATGCGTGACCTGGGGGTCCTCGACCCCAACACGATCCTGGGCCACGGCATCATCATCGGCGGCTCGTCCTGGACGAACTACCCGGCGGGCGACGTGGCCATCATGGCGGAGGCGGGCTGCTCGGTGGCCCACGCGGTCTGGGTCTTCGCGCGACGGGGCGTGGCCATGGAGTCGTTCGCGGCCTACCGCGCGGCCGGCGTCAACATGTCGCTCGGCACCGACACCAATCCCCAGAGCGTGATCGAGGCGATGCGCTGGGCCGCGGTGTGCTCGAAGATGATGGAGCGCAATACCGAGGCCACCACCGCCGCCCACGCCTTCGACGCGGCCACGCTGGGCGGCGCGCGGGCCCTCGGGCGCGACGACCTGGGGCGCATCGCCCCCGGGGCCAAGGCCGACCTCGTGCTGTGGAAGGCCACCTCGTGGCGGATGACCCCGCTGCGCGACCCCATCAAGAACCTGGTCTACAACGCGGCCGACGAGGACGTGGACCGCGTCTACGTCAACGGGCGCCTGGTGGTGGACGGCGGCCGCGTGCTCGCCGCCGACGAGGGCGCGATCCTGCAGGCGCTGCAGGCGGCGGGCGATCGGATGTGGCCGCGCATGGCCAAGGCGGACTGGGCCGGCCGCGGCGCCGACCAGCTCTCCCCGCAGACCTACGCGGACTGGAGCGCCTAGGCGGGGACGGTGGCCGGGTACGTCCTCCGCCGGCTCTGGCAAACCATTCCGGTCCTCTTCGGCGTCTCGCTGCTGGCCTTCGCAGTCATGCACGTGGTGCCGGGAGACCCGGTGCGCCTCATCGCGGGGCCCGACGCCCCCGAGTCGGTGGTCGAGCGCATCCGTCTCGAGCTCGGGCTGGACCGGCCGCTCCACCAGCAGTACTGGTCGTTCCTCCACCGGGCTCTCCGCGGCGATCTGGGCCGCTCGCTCCGCTCGCGCGCGCCGGTGGCCGACGAGATCCTCGCGCGCTTTCCCGCCACCCTCGAGCTGACCACCGCCAGCATGGTCATCGCGGTGCTGGTCGGCGTGCCGCTGGGGCTGATCGCGGCGGTGCGACGGGCCACCTGGGTGGACTACGTCGCGATGACCACCTCGCTGTCCACCCTGTCCATGCCGGTGTTCTGGCTGGCCATCGTGGCCATCTGGCTCTTCAGCCTGCAGCTCGGCTGGCTACCGGTCTCCGGGCGCGGGGGGCCGCTCTGGCAGTGGGACGGCCTCCGCCACATCGCGCTGCCCGCCGCGACCCTGGCCACCACGTCCATCGCGATCACGAGCCGTCTCACGCGGTCCGGGATGCTCGACGTGCTGGGCCGCGAGTACGTGACCACCGCGCGGGCCAAGGGCCTGCCGCCCGTCTGGGTCATCACCAAGCACGCGCTCAAGAACGCGCTGATCCCGGTGGTCACGGTGGTCGGCCTGCAGTACGGCTTCCTGCTCGGGGGAGCGGTGGTCACCGAGACCATCTTCGCCTGGCCCGGCGTCGGTCGCCTGGCCATGACCGCCATCCTCCAGCGCGACTACCCGGTGGTGCAGGGCTGCGTGCTGCTGGTGGCGGTGCTCTTCGTCATGGTGAACCTGCTGGTGGACCTGCTCTACGGCTGGCTCGACCCGCGCATCCGCTATGAGTGAGTCGTTATGAGTGGGTCGTCGGGAGCCTCCGCATGAGCGCGGGGTGGCGGCGGTTCGTGTCCCATCGTCTGGCGGTGGTGGGGCTGGCGCTGATCGCGCTGCTGATCCTGCTCGCCGCCTTCGCGGCCCAGGTGGCGCCGCGCGATCCGATCCGCCAGGACCTGCCGAGCGCGCTGGCCCCGCCCTCGCGCGATTTCCCGCTCGGCGCCGACGAGTTCGGCCGCTGCATTTTGAGCCGCATCCTCTACGGCGCCCGGCTCTCGCTGGTGGTCGGGGTCCTCGCCACCGCGATCGGCGCGGTCACCGGCATCCTGCTCGGCCTCCTCGCCGGCTACTTCGCGCGGCTCGACGCGCCGGTGATGCGCGCCATGGAGGTGCTGCTGGCCTTCCCGAGCATCCTGCTCGCCATCGCGATCGTGGCCGCGCTCGGTCCCAGCCTGGTCAACGTGATGATCGCGGTGGGCCTCCGGTCCATCCCGAGCTTTGCCCGCCTCACGCGCTCGATGGTGCTCTCGCTGAAGGAGCTCGAGTTCGTCCAGGGCGTGCACGCGCTCGGCGCGGGGCACGGGCGCGTGCTCTTCCGCCACATCCTCCCCAACAGCGTCTCCCCGTTGCTGGTCTTCTCCTCGATGCAGGTGGCCACCTCGATCCTGCTCGCCGCGATCCTGTCGTTCCTGGGCCTGGGCGTGCAGCCGCCGACGCCGGAGTGGGGGAAGATGGTGAGCGATGGCCGGGCCTACCTGCTGGACGCCCCGCACGTGTCGCTGTTCCCGGGGATCGCGATCTTCCTGACCGTGATGGGGTTCAACTGCCTGGGCGACGGGCTGCGGGACGCGCTCGATCCCCGGATGCGGGCCCGGGTGAGCGAGTGAGAGAGGGTCCTACCGGCGGGTCTTGAGCAGCCAGTCCACCGCGGCGGAGCCGTCGGTGGTCTCGCCGCCCTCGGCGGCGCGGGCCGGCTCCGCGGGGCGGGGAGCCGCCGGCGCGGATGAGCGGACCGACTCGACCCCGCGCGCCGGCTCGGGCGTGCGCGAGCCGTTCTCCGGGGCCGACACGTTGCGCGTGGGGGTCGTGGTCGACGCGCGCTGCGGCGGTGGAACGATCTCCACCGTCTGGGGCCTCACCGGAGCGGGCGCGGGCGCCGCCTCGGGCCGCGGAGCCGGTCGGATCTCGGGCAGGGGCGCGGGCTTGGCGGTGGCGGTGGCCGGCCTGGGCACCGGCGCCGGGGCGACGACGACCGGCGCGGCGGGCGCCGGCTCGGCGGCCTTGGGCGCCCGCGCCGGGCGCGCGTCGGGCGCTGGGGTGCCTGCGGTGCTCTTGAGCTGCGGCGTGGTGCGCAAGGGCCGCTTCGCGCCCTCGTCCACGAGGAGCTCGACGCTCCGGGCGAACCGCCGCCCGTGGTAGAGCTCGTACGCGACCTTGACCTGGCCGCCGGGTCGGATGTCCTCGAACCAGCCCTCCTTGGCGCCGCCGACGGTGATCCGGGTGGCCTTGGTCACCACCAAGGGCACCACGCCGCCACCGAACGGGCCGGAGTTGACGTGGATGGTGTTGGATTCCACCTTCGACACCCAGCCCACCGTCTCGCCGTCGGCCTGCTCCCGCCCCGACGTGAACGTGTAGTCGGTGGGATCCGGCGGCCAGAGCATCAGCACCACCGCGACCAGGAGCGCCAAGCTCCCGGCCGCGGCGCCGATGGTGAGAAACCGGTTGCCGCCAAAGGCTCCGTGTCTACTCGTCAAGAAGTCCCTTGATCGCGTTGAAGACCGGATTCTCGTTCGCGGCCCGGGTCGGGGTCGCGGGCGCCCCGGCGGCCGCGGTGCCGATGTACTTCCGCACGCAGTCGTACTGCTCCCAGCCCTTCAGCGGGTAGTTGAGGTCGACCGCCTTCCACTTCGGGTGGCCGTTCTGGAGCAGCCAGCTCATCTGCCGCGACATCGTCTGGGCGAAGCGGCCGACGTTGTCGCAATCCTTCCTGCGAAAATCGAACGAGACCAGCACCGCCTTGACCGCCACGCTGTTGACCGGCGTCCGCTGCCACTCGTAGACGTTGGCGGGGATCTCCGCGCGCGGATAGAACTCGGTGATGCTCTTGTTCGTGATCGGGATCAGCTCGAGGCCGTCCTTCTCGGCGACGTCCTCCTTGAGCAGCCTCACCGGGTACCCGGCCACGTAGAACATCGCGTCGATGCGGCCGGCCTTGAGCTCGGTCAGCGCCTCGCTGGTGTCGATCGGCACCATCTCGGCGGGCACGACCTCGGAAAGCTTGAAGAGCAGGCGCGCGGTGAGATAGGTGCCGCTGCCGTCACGGCCGATGGCCACGCGCTTGCCGGTCAGGTCGTCGAAATCGCGGATGCCGCGGCGGCCCAGCAGGTGGACTTCCTCGTTGTAGAGCGGGAACACCATCCGCGTCTTCTTGGCGATGCGGCTCAGGACGGGGTCCGACTGCACGCGGGCCACGAACGCGAGCACGTCGGACTGCACGATGCCCATCTGCACGCCCGGGCGCTGGTACACCGCGAAGACGTTCTCGATGGAGCCCTTCGACGTGTGCACCGTGAGGTTGACGCCCGTCGGCTTCGTCAGCTTCTGCAGATCGAGGCCGAACTGGTAGTACGTGCCCTTGTCGCCGCCCGTGATGAGGCCCATCTCCTCCGCGGCCGGGCAGAGGCTTGCCGCGACCAGGAGCATCAGGAGGGCCACCGAGCTCTGGATGATGAATTTCGATTTCGTCACTGGTTGTTCTCCTCTAGGCGAGAGTTGCCCCGCGGGCTCGAAGAGGGGCAAGGCCCGTACCAGGCGCCGAAATCGAACGGAATCTGTGAGTTAGGGTTGACAACGCGAGCCTTGCATGGGGAGAAGTCCCGCATGACTGGACCCTCCACTACCCAACCTGGCCTCCTGCTACCTGTCCGTCGTCCGGCCCGTGTTGCGGCACCGGGGCCGCGAAGATGACACAAGCACGGGGGCCAGTCAACTGTGACCACGCGATGTGTTGCTGACAAGTGAAATGTCCGCTGGGTTTTGACACGTGATCTGTCCGCTCAGCCCCGAGGCCCGGTCGGCAGGCGGGGGCCGGTCCGGCGCGTCAGCCGGGGGAGGCTGGGCATCGGGGGCGGGGGCGATCGTCGATCCTGGGCCGAATGGGCGCGGGCGTTTGGGGGTCGGTCGAGCGGGAGGAGCCGGCCGGGCCCGTCATCGCGACCGAAACACCGCGCGCCGTGCCAGAC
>DASQAL010000213.1:0-5512 GCA_035635775.1 Candidatus Acidiferrum sp. | reverse complement strand
CTACCGCGCGCGGCCGGCCGCCAGCGCCACCTGCACCTTGCGGTGTAGCTCGGGCGGCGGAACCGGCTTGAAGAGCAGCGCGGTGATGCCGAGCCGCCGGCAGCGCGCCTGATCTTCCTCCTGCAGGCCCCACCCGGTGATGAAGATCACCGGCACGTCTGGATCCCGGGCACGGAGCTGCTCGGCCACGTCCCAGCCGCTCATCTCCGGCATGCCCACGTTGGTGATCACGAGGTCGAAGCCGCTGGGGACGAAGACCCGGAGGGCCTCGGGCCCGCTCGGGACGGGCAGCACGTGGTGGCCCGCGTCCTTGAGCATCTCGCCCAGGATCGAGAGCACCTGCGGATCGTTGTCCACGAGCAGGATGCGCCCCTTCCGCTCCACGCCCGGCTCGCCGCCCTGGGTGGCCTCGCCGGTCGGGCTCATGCCGATCGGCAGGGTGATCGTGAAGGTGGTGCCCTCGCCCGGGCGGCTGTCCACCTTCAGGTCGCCGCCGTGCCGCTCCACGATGGAGTGGGAGACCGAGAGGCCGAGGCCGGTGCCCTCCTCGCCCTTGGTGGTGAAGAAGGGATCGAACACCTTCTTCCGGACCTCCTCCGACATACCCATGCCGGTGTCGGCCACCGTGATGACCGCGTGGCGGTGATCGCCCAGACGCGTGCGGATGCGCAGGGTACCGCCCTTGGGCATGGCGTCGATCGCGTTCAGCACGAGGTTGGTGATGACCTCGTTCAGCTCGGCGGGCCGGCCCATGACCACCGGGACCGGGCCCAGCTCCAGCTCGAGCTGCAGCCGCACGCCCCCCTTGATCTTCTTCTCCTCCCAGCGCGGCCGCGTGATGGCCAGCGAGTCGCGGACGACCTGGTTGAGATCCATGGTCACGAAGGGCTCGTCGGGTCGCAGCCGCGCGAACTTCTGGATGCGGCGCACGGTCTCGGCGCCGCCGTTGGCCGCCTTCTCGATCACGTCGATCCCGCGGCGGACCACGTCGGCATTGCCCGGGCTCCGGGCCATGAGCTGCGCATAGCCCAGGATCGCCTGGAGCAGGTTGTTGAAGTCGTGCGCGATGCCGCCCGCCATCTGGCCGAGCGCGGTGAGCCGCTCGGACTGGTGCATCTGCGCTTCGATCTCGCGCTGGGCCGTCATGTCGCGCACGATGGCGAGCATGCCCTCGGGGCCGCCGTCGCGTCCGGGGAGGTACGAGAGCGTGACGGCCAGGTTCAGCGGCCGCCCGTCCGCCCGCTTGGTGGCGCCGTCGAAGACCCGCACCGGGTTCTCCCGCGAGAGCGCCGCCCGCGCGATCCGGTACTGCTCCGCGGGGACGAGTCTGGCGAACGGCTGGCCCACCATCTGGGCGGCGGCCTGGCCGAAGATGCGCTCGGCGGCGGGATTCCAGCCGCGGATATTACCCTCGCCGTCCACCGAGACGATCGCGTCACCCGCGGAGGAGATGAGCTGCTCCAGGTATTGCTTGGTCTCGGCCACCTCGCCGTACAGGCGCGAGTTGTGGATGGCGACGGCCAGGTAGTCGGACAGCATCTCGAGCAGCTCCCGCTCGCGGGGGTCGATGGGGCGCGTGCCCGCCCGGTTGGCCACCGTGAGGTAGCCGAGGGTGTTGCCGTCCTCCCGGATCGGGCAGACCACGCGGTTCTCCCCGGACTGGCTCTCGGGCGGCGCCGCGCCCAGGCGCACCGTCGCCTCCTCGTAGCCCAGGGCGTCCTTGAGCTGCGCGGTGATCGCGGCGGTGAGCTGGCGGAAATCGAGCTGGCCGAGCAGGCTGCGCGAGATCTCCCGCAGGATCGATAGCTGGGTAACCCGCAGGGACTGGTCGCCCTGCTCGCTCCGCGCTTCTTGCTCGCGGCTGCGGGCCCGGGTGGCCTGCGAGCGCATCTCGTTGACGAGCTCGGCGAGCTGGTTGCGCGTGCCCATCTCGGTCTGCCGGCGGGCCAGGGCCCGGCGCGCGGTCTCCTCGAGATCCTGCCGGCTGAAGGGCTTGATCAGGTACTCGAAGGCGCCGTGGGTCAGCGCGTTCTTCACCGTCTCCAGCGAGGCGTAGGCCGTGATCATCACGACCTCGATGCTGGGATCCGCGCCCTTGATGCGTCGGAGCAGCTCGATGCCGTCCATCTGCGGCATCTTGATGTCCATGAAGATGAGATCGGGACGGAACGTGCTGAGGGTCTTGAGCGCGGCCTCGCCGCTGTCCGCGGTCGCGATCTCGTAGCGCGGCTTCAGGATCATGCGCAGTGACTCGCGCGGGCCCAGCTCGTCGTCCACCACCAGCACCTTCGGACGGTCGTTCATGGCTGCCCCGTCGCCGGCAGCGAGGCGGTGAAGCTGACCTCGCCGCGGCCCTGTTTGGCTTCGAGCCGGCCTCCCTGGCTCTCGATGATCCGCTGGCTCACGCTCGGCCCCACGTCGATGAGGTTCTCCTGGACGACCTGGATCGGATCGAAGATTGCCTGCAGCTCCTCCGGCCGGACCTCCGTGCTGCGGGAAGCCACCGTGAGCCGCACGCGATCGTCGCTCGCCAGATGGGAGATGGACACGGCGATCTTGGCCTCGGCCGCGGGTGTCTTGCGCAGGAGGTACCAGACCAGATAGGACATGGCCTTCTTGAACATCGCGTGATCCCCACGCACCAGGAAGGGTGACCCCTCGTGGGACAGGGTCGCGGTGACGTGCTTCTGGGTGGACTCGTCGGTGAAGGTGAGGAGACGCGTCTGCCCCTCGCCGTCGGGCAGGGCCTGCGCTCCCAGCTCGGCCAGGCACTCCTCCGCCACCTGACGCAGATCCAGCGTCTCGCGCTTGTAGTCGCCGTCGTTCACCAGCGCGGCGAGCTTGTCGAAGATCTGCACGAGACGGCGCACGTCGCGGCCCACGACCGAGGAGAACTGGTTGCGGAAGGAGGCGTCGTCGTACCGCTCGCCGATCAGCTCCATGAAGGCGTTGATGGACACGAGCGGGTTCTTGATCTCGTCCGCGATCCGAGCCACCACCTGGGTGAGGAGCTGGAGCTGCTCGGCGCCGCGCCGCTCCTGGGCGAGCAGGCGCTGGGCGGTCAGGTCCTCGAACACGAGTACCGCGCCCATGGGCTCGGTGCGATCGCCCATCACCGGGTAGGTCGAGATCTCCAGGGGCAGGCTGCGGAGGGCGAGCTGCACCTCGACCCGCGTCACCGAGCGCCCCTTGGACAGGGCCTCGAAGAGCATGTCGCCGAGCGGGGAGGGCAGCACGCGCAGGTCCCGATTCAGCACCTCGGGCGCCGGCATGCCGAGAATCTCCGACGCGCGCCCGTTGATCGCGACGACCTTCTGGTCGGGATCGATGGTGATGACGCCGCTCGACATGCGCGCGAGGATCCGCTCGTTGAACTCCTTTTCGTACTGGAGCAGGTGGTGCACGCGGATGTCGCGGATGGCGGTGGCCAGATGGGTTCCCAGATTGAACAGGGTCTCGGTCTCGTCGCGCCGGTAACCGCCACCGGTGATCCGCTGACCGAGGGTGAGGATGCCGACCAGCTCGCCGTGCGAGCTCAGCGGGACGGCCAGCACCGACTGCAGGACGGCCAGCTCGCGGGCGACCTCCCGGGTCGCGGGGTCCGTGACCCGGCTCTGGACCTCTTCGATCTGGATGAGCCGGCCCTCGGTGGCCAGCCACAGGGGCAGCCCGCCGTCCGCGTTCAAGGTGAGCGACTCCACCACGTGGGGCGCGAGGGCGCGATACGCGGCCACCCGATAGTGGCGGGTGGCCGGATCGGCGAGGAGGATCGCGCAGCGGCTCGGGCGCACCAGCTCGGCCACCCCGTCGAGGAACTGGTCCAGCACGCGCGGCAGATCGAAGCCGGCCGCGAGCGCCTTCGCGAACTCCTTCGCCATCTGGGTGATCGCGTGTGAGGACACGGGCGGGCCAGACACCGGGGCCTCGCGGCTGCTCTCCGCAGTCGGGCGCTGCGCCACCCGCAGGGCGGCCACCTCCTGGAGCAGGCGGAGCTTGTCCTCGGCCTGCTTGAGCAGGCCCTGCAAGTGCCGGGTCGTGAACGGCTGGAGCAGCACGAAGTCGGCCGCCTCCGCCGCGCTCTCGTCCTCGGAGCTCGTCGATCCGGGGGTGAGCACGCACACGATGACCCCGGTCGGGCACAGGTGCCGCGCCCGCGTGATGAACGCGGCGAGGTGCTTGAGCGGCGGCGTGGCCTCCTTGATGATCAGCTCCATCTCGGTGAGGCGCAGGGTGCGCAGCGCCTCCTCGTCCGAGGTGGCGGTGAAGACCGAGGTGTCCTCCAGCGCCCGCAGCAGCTTGGGGCGGAGCGCCTCACTCGCCGCGACCAGGAGAACGGTTTTCACGGAGTGATGTGGGCGGGGCGGCCCGAGGGGACCGGGAACTCGACGGTGAACGTGCAGCCGGGCCGCCCGACGTTGTTCCGCGCGTGGATCCGCGCGTGGTGGGCGTCGGCGATGCCCCGGCAGATGGCGAGCCCCAGGCCGGTGCCGTGGGGCTTGGTGGTCACGAAAGGATCGAAGATGGTGCCGAGCAGGTGGTCGGGAATGCCGGGACCGGTGTCCGCCACCTCGACGAGCAGCGTGCTGCCGCCCCCTTCGGAGAGGTCGGCTATACGGACGGTCAGCTCGCCACCGGGTTCCATTGCCTGAATGGCATTTAAGCACAGGTTCAGAAAAAGCTGCTGTAACTGTGAGGCGTTGCCGAGCACCGGCCGTCGCGTCTGCTCGCCGACCCGGCGGAGATGGATCTTGCGGTCCTCGAGCTCGGCGTGGAGCGTCTCCAGCGTGTCGCGCAGAGGGTCCGAGAGGTCCACCATCTCCATGCGGTGCTGCGAGGCTCGTGACATCGTGCGGAAGCGGCTCAACAGATCGTCGATCCGCCCGATCTCGCGGTCCGCCGTCCGGGAGAACATCTCACGGAACTCCTCGCTCGCGCCGCGGGAAGGCAGGAGCTGCGCGTAGGTCTTGATCCCGACGAGGGGGTTCCCGATCTCGTGGATCAGCCCCGACGCGATCGCCTCGATCGAGGCCAGGCGCTCCGCCCGCCGCTTCTCCTGCTCCAGCTCCTTGAGCCGGGACATGTCGACCAGCACCGCGACCGCACCCAGCGGCGCCCCGTCCGGCCCGCGCAACGGCGACGTCGAGCACATGAGGGGGACCAGCTGGCCGGCCGCATCGGGCAGCGAGAACTCGATCTGAGACCGCGGCTCGCCATCGGCGGCGGTGGCCTGGAGCGCGCTTCCGAGCGGGCTGGGCAGGCACTCGGGCGATTGGCCCCGCGCCGCCTGGGCCGACGTCCCGGTGAGCTGCTCAGCCGCGCGATTGAAAAGGGTGATGCGCCCGCGCGGCCCGACCGCCACCACCCCACTCTCGATGGTCTCGAGGACCTTCTGCATCTCCTCGTTGACCTGGACGACCCGCGCGTGGGTCTGCGCGTTACGCACCGCCACCGCCGCCTGGTTCGCCAGCGTCGTCAGCAAGTCGGCGTCGTTGCTGAAATACGGATCGCCCGA
>DASQAL010000212.1:0-8230 GCA_035635775.1 Candidatus Acidiferrum sp. | reverse complement strand
CCTTCGGCACCAGTAGAATCCCCTCCCGAATACGCATACGCATCGTCCCGAGTGTGTGGCGGGACTATGCCAGCTCGGCGAGGGTGACGCGACGGCCCAGCGAGGAGGAGCGCTGCGCCGCCTCCACCGTGCGTAGCGCGTCGAGGCCCGCCTGCACGTCCACCGCGGGACGGCTCCGCCGGGTCACCGCGTCCAGGAACAGCTCGAGCTCGTGGCGGAGCGGCTCGGGCCCAGAGGCCTTCAGGCTCTCCACCGCGCCCTCCAATGGCTCCCAGCCCGACGGCGTTTCCACGTGGCGATTGGCGAGCACACGCACCTCGGAGGTGCCGAAGTCGGCGGCGAGCGTCCCCTGCTCGCCCACGATCACGCAGTCGCGATAGGTCCCGGGGGCGAAGTAGCCGGCCTCCACGAAAGCGGGAACGTCGCCGTATTCTACCGTAGTGAACGAGCAGTCGTCCCGGCCGCGCCCGAGGTGGTCGCGCAGGGTGGCGGTGACCGCGGTGGCCGGGTGCCCCAGCAGGTAGGCGAAGAGGTCGAAATAGTGGATGGCGTCCGTCTGGGTCACGCCCACGTCGGCGCGCGGCCGCTTGAACCCCGCGAAGCGGCCGGTACAGTAGCGCACGCGGCCCAGCGCCCCCGCGGCCAGCCGGTCACGCAGCACCGTCGTCACGGGGTGGAAGCGGAAGATGTGGCCCACCTGCAGGACGCGGCCCGTCTCCGCGCCGATCCCGACGAGCTGCCGGCCCTCGTCCACGGTGAGGGTGAGCGGCTTCTCGATGAAGCAGTCCCGGCCCGCGCGCAGGCACTCCGCGGCGAGCGCGAGGTGATTGGCGGCCGGCGTCACGATGTCCACCGCGTCCACGTGCGGCAGGGCCCGCCGGAAGTCCTCGACCGCGTGGTCCGCGGCCACCCCCGCCTTGACCGCGAACGCGCGCCGCTCCGCCGAGACGTCGGCCACCCACAGCTCCACCCCCAGCTCGCCCAGCACCCGTAGGTGCTTCTCGCCCCAGCGGCCCAGGCCGATCAGCAGCACCTTCATCGGCCGCCGCCCGGCTCGCCGCCCAGGTCCTCGGCGATCTCGTAGCGCAGGAGCCGGTCCTTCATCCAGCGCACCACCAGGAGGTCCACGAAGGCGCGCAACGCGCGGTTGCCGATGCCGTACTTGGACTCCCCGAAACGGCGCGGCCGGTGATTCACCGGCACCTCGAGCACCCGGAAGCCGCGCATCCTGAGGAGCGTCGGGATGAACCGGTGGAAGCCCTCGTAGAGCACGAGATCGCGCAGGCATTCGCGGCGGAAGGCCCGGAAGGTGCACCCGCTGTCCCGGATGGTCTCCTCGCTCAACCGGTTGCGCACCCGATTCGCGACGCGCGACGAGAGGCGCCGTACCCACGAGTCGCCCGCGGCCCGGTTCACCCGCCAGCCGGTCACCGCGTCCCACTGGTCGAGCTGTCTGAGCATCGCGGGAATGTCGCGCGGGTCGTTCTGGAGATCGGCATCCATGACGACCACGTGCCGGCCGCGCCCCGCCTTCAGGCCCGCGTCGGTGGCCGCCGTCTCCCCCGCGTTCGCCTTGAGGCGCACGAGCCGCACGCGCCCGTCCCGCTCGCGAAACTCGCGGACGATCTCCGCGCTGCGGTCACGGCTGCCGTCGTCCACGAAGATGACCTCGTAGCGCAGGCCGGTCGGCTCGAGAACCTCGCGGAGCTCGGGCCAGAGCAGCGGGAGATTCTCCTCCTCGTTGTAGACGGGCACGACGATGGAGAGATCCAGCGAGGCGGCCACCGGCTCCGGGCGCGCGGCGGGCACGGTCAACTGCGGGGCGGCCCCGGAACGCGCGGGGGCACGCCCTGCCATTCCGGCGCCAGCGTGTGCGGCAGGCCAAGGCGGTCGAGCACGCGGGCCAGCGTGTGGACAACGAGGTCGTCGATCTGCTTCGGCCGGTTGTAGAAGGCGGGCATCGGGGGCAAGACCACCGCGCCCATCTCGGCCAGCGCGGTGAGCACCCGGAGGTGCCCGAGATGCAGCGGGCTCTCGCGGACCACCAGGATGAGCGGCCGGCCTTCCTTGAGCGTCACGTCGGCCGCCCGCGCCATCAGGGTGTCGGAGACGCAGTGGGCCACCGCGGCCGCGGTCTTGATGCTGCACGGCACGATGACCATGCCGTCCGTCTTGAACGAGCCGGACGCGAGGGCCGCGCCGATGTCCCGGTTGCGGTAGCGGCGGGTGGCCAGCGCCTCGACGTCGGCGACCGTGTGATCGGTCTCCTCGACGATGGTGCGCCGCCCCGCGTCGGAGATGACGAGGTGCGCCTCGACGTCCGGGATCCCGCGCAGCAGCTCCAGGAACCGGATGCCGTAGATCGCGCCCGAAGCGCCACTCAGCCCGACGACCACGCGCTTCATAGCCGGAACCGGCGCCGGTAGACTTCGTCGCGGGTCTTCTGGTAGAGCAGCTCCCACTCCGCGCTGCCCTCCGGCGCGGGCCTCGAGTAGGTGCTGAGCGCCCGGCGCACTTCCTGGTCGATCGATTCCTCGAGCTTCGACTCGTCCTCCAGGACCCGGAACACTTCGGTGCGTAGCTGGCCGTGGGCCTTCTCGTCGTCCGTCTTGATCATGACGCTTTCGGTCGCGGTCAGGTCCGCCACGATGCGGTCGGCCAGCGCGAACATGCGCTCGCGGCTCATCCGCGTCACAGCGTGAACCCCCGCTCCTTGGCGAGCTTGGTCTTGACGAGCGCGAAGAGGCGCTTGTAGTCAGAGGCCGAGTCGCGGATCAGCTTGGCGTTGTCCATCAGGAGGGTGCGCGCGTCGGCGTCGAGCTTCTCCTCGGCCTGGAAGTTCTCGGCCAGGATTCGCCGGACCACCTCGCGCGCCCGGGTCTCGTCCCGGACGTCGGCGAGCTTGCGCCCGACCAGCCGCTTCACCACGGCCTCCGCCATACGCCCGGCCACCTCGTCCCGTCGCGCCATGCCCGGAGAGACAGGGTACACGGCCCCGAACTTGAGTGTCAACAACTATACGGAAAATAGATCAAAAGTCCAGGTTCGCCTCCGGGAGAAGCAGGCGAAATCGGGACCCTTTTCCGGGCAGGCTGTCGACCTCGACACGGCCGCCGTGGGCCTCGGCCAGCGCCTTGACCAGACTCAGACCCAAGCCCAGGCCGCGAGCCGCGGCGGTCTCCGGATGGGGGACGCGGACGTACTTGTCAAAGATGCGGGGCAGCTGATCGGCCGGGATCCCGACGCCGTCATCCTCGACGGCCAGCTCGATCATCCCCGGCTGGTCCGCGGCCGGACACGCGGAGACGCAGACCTGACCGCCCCGCGGCGAGTACTTGACCGCATTGGAGAGCAGGTTCTTGACCATCCGGTCCAGCGCGTCGGGATCCGCGCGAAGGGCCACCGCGGGCCCGCTCGAGGTCCAGCGGAAGTGGTGCTCGCGATGCTCGGCGGCGAAGATCTCCAGGTTGCGCTCGATCAGCTCGGCGAGGTCGATCGGCTCCGGCCGCAGCTCGAGCGGCCGCCCGGCCTCGATCCGCGACAGATCCAGGAGCTCCCCGACGATACGGCCCAGCGTGCACGCCTCGGTGTGGAGGTAGACGAGGCAGCGCTGGGCGCGGTCGGGGGGCAGCGCCGAGCGGAGCAGCAGCTCGCTGAAGCCCTGCAGCGCGGTCAGCGGGGTGCGCAGCTCGTGCGAGACCACCGAGAGGAACTCGGTCTTCGCCTGGTCCAGCTCGCGGAGCCGCGCGGTGGCCGCCGACACCTTCTCGGCGAGCTCCTCGGCGAAGTGGTGCTGCCGGAGGGTGAGGCGCGCGTTCTCCACGGCCAGGCCCATGTGCAGCGCCAGCTCCTCGGCCGCGGCGCGGGTCGCGCGCGACAGCTCACCGGTCCACTCGACCGCCATCACCCCGACGACGCCCGCCCCCGAGACGAGCGGCACCGCAAGCGCGCGAAGGGGCGTCGGCCCGACCGGCTCGTCCGTCCGCACGCGGGGATCCGCCGCCAGCTCCGCGGTGCTCACGCGCTGGCCCGTGGCGAGGGCGAAGGCGGCCGCCGAGTCTGCGTCGACGAGCGTGCCCACCGGAACGCTGGCGAGGAGCGCCGTGCGCACGTCGGCGCCGACCAGGAGCGCGAGCCGCCGGGCCCGCAGCGCGGCGAGCAGCTCGCGGGCGACGCCCACCAGCTTGTCGTCCAGCGCCTCCGGCCCGTCCAGTCGGCGCTGGATCGCGAGCACCGCCGCCAGTCGCGCCGCGCGCGCGCGGGAGCCGTCCACCAGCCGGCCGACGAGCAGGCCGGCCACGATCGGCAGGCCGAGCGACAGCAGGCCGTCGAGTGTCTGGGAGGTGAGGCCTAGGCGCTCCACCGCGGGCAGGACCACGGGCGCGTGCAGCAGCCCGGCCAGCGCGCCCACCAGGCCGCCACCGATGGCGCCCCGGGCCAGCGCGGCCCAGAGCGTCGGCACCAGGTACAGGTGCCGGAGCACCGACGCCGGGCCCTGGTCCGCGAAGACCATGGCCAGCGCCACCGCGACCAGCAGCGCGACGGGCAGCGCGATCATGACGCGAATATCCGGTAGGCGGCGAAGAACGCGAGCGCCGCCAGATAGCCGGGAAGGAGGCTGCCACTCCAGGCGCGCAGCGCGCAGCCGATGAGCCCGACCAGGCCCAGGTAGAACACGGCCCCCGCTCGGGCCTCCGCCGCGTGCGGCAGGGCGGGATCGAGCAGGTAGCGCAGGAGCGCCAGCGCGGTCGTCAACAGCGCGGCGGGCCAGAACGCCCAGCGCCGCCAGAGGAGCGAGAACATCGCGCCGCGGAACAGCCACTCCGCGCTGAGCGCGTTGGCGCCCACGTCGTACGCGAGCGCCGCGAGATAGGCGGGCAGGTCGCCCGCTTGCGCCCGATAGCCGAAGGTCCGCGAGGCGGTGACGAGGAGATGCGCGCCCAGGAACGCTCCGGCCGCGAGGCCCGCCAGCGCGTGGGCCGGGCGGGCGCCCCTCAGGCCGATGGCCCGCAGGCGGGGCTGCCGCCGCGCTTCGAGCAGCAGCACCCCAGGCACCAGCAGGAACGCGAGCGCGCCGAGCGGGTGAAGGCGCGCGGTGATCGAGACCAGGACCAGCGTGGCGCCGAGCCGGACGACCGGCCCGCTCCAGCCGGCGGCCGCGTTCGTCGCGAGGAGCCAGCCCAGCGCGAGCAGCCCACCATGGACGGCCCCGCTGGCCAGCGCGTGGCCGAGCGCAACGGAGGCGCCGGCCCACTCCAATCCGAGGCCCGCGGCCACGAGCAGCGCGACCGCGCCCCCGACCTGCGCGTAGGCCCGGGCCGGCTGGCGCGGCGGCGCCAGCGCGCCGGGGTCAAACGGCGCGCTCAGGAGCAGCATCGTCGGTGAGGCGGACACAGAGCGCGGTCAGTCGGGCATCGAGCGTCTGGCCCGCCTCCGCATCGAGGCGCCGCACCGCCTCGGCGCGGGCCAGGCGCGGGCGATAGGGGCGATCCGAGGTGAGCGCGTCGTAGACGTCGGCCACCGCCACGATGCGCGCGCCCAGGGGAATCAGCTCGCCGCGCAGCCCGTCGGGATATCCGCTGCCGTCGTGCCGCTCGTGGTGGTGCCGCACGATGACGGCGCCGTCCGCGAAGAACTCGAGCGGCGCGACGATCTGCGCCCCGACGATCGGATGCCGGCGCATCACGGCCCACTCCTCCTCGCTGAGCGGGCCGGGCTTGCGCAGCACGCCCTCCGGGATCGCGATCTTCCCCAGATCGTGCAGCAGCCCGGCCTGCGCGATGGTGTCGGCGGCCCCGGGCGCGACGCCGGCCGCGAGCGCGATCCGGCGCGCGAGCGCCGCGACACGCTCGGAGTGCCCCCGGGTGTAGACGTCCTTGGCCTCGAGCGCATTGGCCAGGCCCAGCAGGCTCTGGAAGCTGGCCTGCTGCAGGCGCCGATACGTCTTGCGGAGATCGATCGCGTACTGCAGCGACTGCTGGTACGCCGCGCGCAGCCGCTCCTGCGTCTGCTCGAGCTCCCGCTCGCGCGCCCGCGAGCTCTCGTAGAGCGACTTGAGATCACGCGCGTAGGACAGCGCCTGGGAGAGGCCTACCTCGCCGGCCATACCGAGGCCTCCGGCACGAGCGCGCGCACCAGCGTCAGCAGGGCCAGCGGCGAGAAGGGCTTGGTCAGGTAGTGATCGGCGCCCGCCTCGAGCCCGCGGCGGCGGTCGGCCGCCTGCGCCGCCGCGGTGAGCATGACGATACGGGTATGCGCGCACTCGGGCAGCCGGCGGAGCTGCCGGCAGACGTCGAGCCCGTTGAGTCGCGGCATCTGCACGTCGAGCAGGGCCACGTCGGGGCGCTCGCGCCGCGCCAGCTCCACCGCGGCGGCCCCATCGGCGGCGTCGACGATCTGCACGTGCGGGTCTTCGAGCGTGAAGCGGACCAGGTCGACAATTGCGGGCTCATCGTCGGCGATCAGGATGGTCATCATGGCCGCTCGTCGAGTGCGAGGGGCGTGCCACGAGGGGAGCCGCGCGGAATCAGCGGCTTGGGATCAGCTCGGCGCGGAAATGCCCGGGGCGCTGGGCAGCGCGCGGGCGTCCCTGCCCCGCGCGAAGGGCAGCGGGCTAGCCCCCGCCGATCGCGGCGACCAGCAACCGCGTGAGGGCCCGCTGATAGGCGGCCAGCGCGTCGTCGAAGTCGATCTCGTCCGACTCGCCTTCCGGGGCGCGGCCGGCCATCCGCTGCTCGGCGCGCTGGCGCGCGCGCTCGGCCCGCTCGCGATCGATCTCCGCGGGGCGTTCGGCGGTCTCCGCCAGGATGATCACCCGCTCGGGCGTCACCTCGGCGAAGCCCCCGTGCACGGCGATATGCTGCTCCTCCCGCCCGTTCCGGTAGATGACCTCGCCGCTCCCCAGCGTGGCCAGGAAGGCGGCGTGGCCGGGCAGCACCCCGAAGTATCCCTCGGTGCCCGGCGCCACCACCTCGTCCACCTGCTCGGAGACGAGCTGGCGGGTCGGCGTGGCGAGCTCCAGCAGCACTACTTGGCCTCGCGCATCTTGGCCGCCTTCTCCTGCGCCTCCTCGATGCCGCCGACCATGTAGAAGGCCTGCTCGGGCAGCTCGTCGTGCTTGCCCTCCACGACCTCCTTGAAGCCCTTGATGGTGTCGGCGAGCTTGACGTAGCGGCCGGGCTGGCCGGTGAACACCTCGGCCACGAAGAACGGCTGCGACAGGAAGCGCTGCAGCTTGCGGGCCCGCGCCACGATCACCTTGTCCTCGTCGGAGAGCTCCTCCATGCCGAGGATCGCGATGATGTCCTGGAGGTCCTTGTAGCGCTGCAGGATCAACTGCACCGCGCGCGCCGTCGCGTAGTGCTCCTGGCCCAGGATGATCGGGTCGAGGATGCGCGACGTGGAGGTGAGCGGATCCACCGCCGGGTAGATGCCGGTCTCGGTGAGCTGGCGCGACAGCACGGTGGTCGCGTCGAGATGCGCGAAGGCGGTGGCGGGGGCCGGGTCGGTGATGTCGTCGGCGGGCACGTAGATGGCCTGCACGGACGTGATCGAGCCCTTCTTGGTCGAGGTGATCCGCTCCTGGAGCGCGCCCATCTCGGTGCCGAGGGTCGGCTGGTAGCCGACCGCGGAGGGCATGCGGCCGAGCAGCGCGGAGACCTCGGAGCCCGCCTGGGTGAAGCGGAAGATATTGTCGATGAACAACAGCACGTCCTGGCCTTCCTCATCACGGAAGTACTCGGCCGCGGTCACCCCGGTGAGCGCGACCCGCAGGCGCGAGCCGGGCGGCTCCGTCATCTGGCCGAAGATGAGCGCGGTCTTCTCGATGACGCCCGACTCCTTCATCTCGTGGTAGAGGTCGTTGCCCTCGCGGGTGCGCTCCCCCACGCCGGCGAACACCGAGATGCCGCCGTGCTGCTTGGCGATGTTGTTGATCAGCTCCTGGATGAGCACGGTCTTGCCCACGCCGGCGCCGCCGAAGAGGCCGGTCTTGCCGCCGCGGGTGTAGGGCTCGAGGAGGTCGACGACTTTGATGCCGGTCTCGAACATCTCGACCTTGGTGGACTGCTGGTCGAACGCGGGCGCGGGCCGGTGGATCGGGTAGGTCTTCGTGCTCTTGATCGGGCCCATCTTGTCCACCGGCTCGCCGGTGATGTTGATGATGCGCCCGAGCGTGCCATTGCCCACCGGGATCGAGATCGGCATCCCGGTGTCGTTGACCGGCATGCCG
>DASQAL010000211.1:0-25324 GCA_035635775.1 Candidatus Acidiferrum sp. | reverse complement strand
GATCCCCTACGGCCACGACAAGGCCAAGGTGCGCGTCGGGGCGCTGGTCGCCCGCCGCGACCGGCCCGACGGCAAGCTGGTGGTGGTGTCGTCCATCACCCCGACCCCGGCCGGGGACGGCAAGACCACCATGACCATCGGAATTGGGCAGGCGCTGCACCGAGTAGGCGCTCGGCCGGTGATCGCGCTGCGCGAGCCGTCCATCGGGCCGACGCTCGGCATGAAGGGCGGCGGCACCGGGGGCGGCAAGTCGCAGGTGGTGCCGATGGACGAGATCAACCTGCACTTCACGGGCGACTTCCACGCGATCACCTCGGCGCACAACCTGCTCGCCGCCGCCATCGACAACCATCTTCACCACGGCAACCCACTCGGCATCGACGTCCGCCAGGTGGCGTGGAAGCGCATCCTCGATGTGAACGACCGCGCCCTGCGCAACGTGGTGGTCGGGCTCGGCGGGCGCCTCGACGGCGTGCCGCGCGAGGCGGGCTTCCTCATCACCTCGGCCTCCGAGATCATGGCCGCGCTGTGCCTGGCCGAGGACCTGATGGATCTCAAGCAGCGGCTCGGGCGGATGCTGGTCGCGCTGACCGCCGACGGCCGTGCGGTGACCGCCGACGCGCTCGGCGTGACCGGCGCGATGGCCGCGCTGCTGCGCGACGCCATCCACCCGAACCTGGTGCAGACGATGGAGGGCACCCCCGCCCTGGTGCACGGGGGGCCGTTCGCCAACATCGCCCACGGCTGCAATTCGGTGCTGGCCACCCGGCTCGCGCTCAAGCTCGGCGACATCTGCCTCACCGAGGCGGGCTTCGCCACCGACCTGGGCGCCGAGAAGTTCTTCGACATCAAGTGCCGGCTCGCCGGGCTCAAGCCCGACGCGGCCATGATCGTGGCCACCGCGCGGGCGCTCAAGTACCACGGCGGCGTGCCGGTGCCCGAGCTGGACCGGGAGAACGTGGCCGCACTCACCAGCGGACTCGATAACCTGGAGGCGCACGTGGAGGCGGTGCGCCAGTTCAAGGTGCCGGTGCTCGTCGGGATGAACCGCTACCCGTCGGACACCGAGGCGGAGTACGCGGCGGTGCGGGAGCGCTGCGCCCGGCTGGGCGTGGCGGTGCACGTGGCCGACGTGTTCGGGCGCGGGGGCGAGGGCGGCGAGGAGCTGGCCCGGGGCCTGCTCGCCCTCCTGGCCCGCGAGCGCTCGGCCTTCGCGCCGCTCTACGCGCTCGACGACCCCATCACGGTGAAGCTCGACACCATCGCCCGGCGGATCTACGGCGCCGACGGCGTCGAATACCCCAAGCGGGTCGAGCGTCAGATCGCCCAGGCCGAATCGCTCGGCTACGGGAGGCTGCCGATCTGCGTCGCCAAGACTCAACGTTCGCTGTCCGACGACCCGACCCTGCTCAACCGCCCGCGCGGGTTCAAGATCACGGTCAACGAGATGCGCATCTCGGCGGGCGCCGGCTTCCTGGTGGCCATCACCGGTGACATCACCACCATGCCCGGGCTGCCGCGCCGTCCCAACGCGGAGAGGGTGGACGTCACGCCGGACGGTGTCATCACGGGGCTCTTCTAGGCCTATGCTATACTTTGCGGCGGCCCCGGCGGAATTCGGGCCGCACGTATGATCCAGGTCGACAATCTGACGAAGCGCTACGGGCCGGTCACGGCCATCCACGACGTGTCGTTCAACGTGGACAAGGGCCGCATCGTGGGCTTTCTCGGCCCCAACGGCGCGGGCAAGTCCACCACGATGAAGATCCTCTCGTGCTTCATGCCGGCCAGCGGCGGCACCGCGCGGGTGGCCGGCTACGACGTGTTCGCGCAGTCGCTGGAGGTCCGCCGGCGGATCGGCTATCTCCCGGAGAACGCCCCGCTCTACCCCGATCTCTCGGTCGCCTCCTACCTGGACTTCGTGGCCGAGATCAAGGGGGTGGGGCGGGCCGCGCGGCGGGGCCGGGTGGCCGACGTGATGGAGCGCTGCTTCATCGGGGACATGCAGAACCGGCTGATCGGCAAGCTCTCGAAGGGTTACCGGCAGCGGGTGGGGCTGGCCCAGGCGCTCCTGGGCGATCCGGAGGTGCTGATTCTGGACGAGCCCACCATCGGGCTCGATCCGCGGCAGATCACGGAGATCCGCGCGCTGATCCGCTCCCTCGCCGGGCAGCACACCGTGATCCTGTCCACCCACATCCTGCCCGAGGTCTCGATGGTGTGCGACAGCGTCGTCATCATCAACCGCGGGCGCATCGTGGCCCAGGGCACGGAGTCGGAGCTCGTCCAGCAGGCCTTCCCGTCGGCGCGCATCGAGCTGCGGGTGGCGGGCGCGGGCGGCGACGTGGCCGGCGCGGTCGCCGGGATCCCGGGGGTGGTGGGGGTGCAGCCCCTCGCGGCCCGTGACGGCGGCGTCGGAGTGCTGGTGGAGGCGGCGCGCGAGCGCGACGTGCGGCCCGACCTGGTCCGCCTCGTCAGCGCCAAGGGCTGGACGCTGCAGGAGCTGCACCAGGTCGGCATGAGCCTCGAGGAGGTCTTCATCCGCGCGGTCGCGGGAGAGCAGGAGCCGCACGAGCCGGTCCCGGCGGTGGAGGAGACGCGCTGATGCGCTGGCGGCCCGTGTTCAAGAAGGAGATGCGGCTCTACTTCGGCTCGCCGGTGGCCTACGTGGTCTTCACCTTCTTCCTGCTGATCTCCGGCTGGTTCTTCAGCCAGATCTTCCTCTTCTACAGCGACGCCTCCATGCGGTCGTTCATGCAACCGCAGATGGGCCAGAACCTCAACGTGGTGGACAACGTGATGCGCCCGCTCTTCACCAACATGAGCGTGGTGCTCCTGTTCTTCATCCCGATGCTGACCATGCGGCTCTTCGCCGAGGAGAAGAAGGCGGGGACCATGGAGCTGCTGCTGACCTACCCGGTGCGGGACGGCGAGGTGCTCGCCGGCAAGTACCTGGCCGCCCTCGCGCTCTACCTGATCCTGCTCGGCCTGACCCTGCTCTACCCGGGGCTCGTCGCCTACTTCACGCGGGTCGAATGGGGGCCGATCATGACCGGCTACCTGGGGCTGATCCTGACCGGGGCGGTCTTCCTCGCGGTCGGCGTGCTCATCTCCTCGCTGACCGAGAATCAGATCGTGGCCGGGTTTGGCACCTTCGGGGTGCTGCTCGGGTTCTGGGTCATCGGCTGGGGCGCCGAGTTCGCGGGCGGTAACATGCGCACCGTGCTCCAGTACCTCTCGATCGGCGACCACCTCGAGGGCTTCACCCGCGGCCTCATCGACACGAAGGACCTCGTGTACTACGTGACCGGCGTGGCGCTGGCCCTCTTCCTCACCCTGCGATCGCTCGACTCCAAGCGGTGGAGGGGCTAGCCCGATGAGCTGGCTCAAGCGCCACACGGTCACCGCGGCGGTGATCAGCCTCCTCCTGGCGGGCGCCCTGTGGCTCTTCTACCCGGGCGTGCCCGCCCAGTGGGTCTTCCTGAGCCTGGGCGCCGCCCTGCTGCTCCTCTCGCTCGCCCTCAACGCGGGCGAGGCGCGCTCGGCGATGGGCACTCGCACCGCGCGCTACGGAGCGGGCGCCGCGGTGATGGCGCTGCTCGCCCTGGGCATCGTGGTGGCGGCCAACGCCATCTCGGTCCGGCACCACGTCCGCTGGGACTTCACCGAGAACAAGCGCAACAGCGTCTCGCCCCAGACGATCCAGGTGCTGCGGACCCTGAAGGCCCCGGTCAATGCGATCGCGTTCTATCGCTCGGACACGCCGGGCAAGAAGACGGCGGAGGACCTGCTCACCCAATACGCGACCTACTCGGGCGGCAAGTTCACCTGGCGCCTGGAGGACACCGACCGGGCGCCCGCCCTGGCCCGGCAGTACGCGGTGGAGAGCTACGGCACCGTGGTGCTGGAGGGCGGCCCGGCGGGGCAGGTGCGCACCGAGAAGGTGCAGGACGCCGAGGAGGAGAGGCTCACCAACGCCCTCGTCAAGATCACCCGCGCGGGCAAGCGGGTCGTCTACGTGCTCAAGGGCCACGGCGAGCGCGAGATCGGGAGCACCGACCGCGCGGGCTTCAGCCAGGCCAAGGAGCAGATGGACAAGGCCAACTACGAGGTCAAGGAGCTGTTCCTGGCCCGGGACCCGAAGATTCCCGACGACGCGGCCATCGTGATGGTGCCGAGCCCGAAGACGGATCTCTTCCCGCAGGAGCTGGCCGCGCTCGACGGCTACATCGCGAAGGCGGGCAAGGTCTTCTTCATGGCCGCGCCCTTCCAAGCTGGGACCACCGTGAAGTACCTGACCAAGTACGGGATCGTGGTGGAGGAGGACGTGGTGATCGAGCTGAACCCGATCGGCCAGCTCTTCGGGGTGGGCCCGCTCGTCCCGGTGGTGGGCCAGTACGAGCCGCATCCGATCACCAAAGACATGGGCGGGGTCATGACCCTGTTCCCGCTCACGCGTTCGGTGGCGCCGGCCAAGGCGCTGCCGAAGGGTGTCCAGGCTTCGTCGCTGGCCCTGACCAGCCGCCAGTCGTGGGGCGAGACCGACAAGAACGTGTTCCAGACCGGCAAGGCCACTCCGGATCCGACCGAGAAGACGGGGCCGCTGTCGGTGGCGCTGGTGGCCACGGTGGACGCGCAGCCCGATCCGAAGGCGGAGGGCGACGCGGCGAAGAAGACGCCGAAGGCCCGCCTCGTGGTGGTGGGCACCGCCGACTTCGCCTCCAACCAGTTCCTGGGCGCGCAGGGCAATCGCGACTTTTTCCTCAACATCGTGTCCTGGCTCGCGGAGGAGGAGGATCTCATCTCGATCCGCGCCAAGGATCCGAAGCAGAACCCGGTGGTGCTGACCTCCGGCCAGTCCAACCTGGTCCTGGGCCTGCCCCTCCTGGTGCTGCCGGGCGCGGTCTTGCTCTGCGGCATCGCGGTGATCATGCAGCGGCGCCGCGCGCGCTAGCCCATGGCGCGCGGCAAGACCCTCGTCGTCCTCCTGCTGCTGGCCGCTGGCCTCGGCGGCTTCTTCTACTACGACACCTACTGGCTCAACCCCAAGCGCGAGAAGGCGGAGTCCGCGAAGGGGCGCATCTGGACCGTCGAGCCCAAGGACGTCGAGGGCGTCACCATCGCGCGGAAGGGCGAGACCGTCCGCCTGAAGCGCACCGCGGACGGCTGGGAGATGCTCGAGCCCCTGCGAGTGCGGGCCGACCGATCCGCGGTCGATGACATGATCACCGGCCTCGCCACCGCGCGCATGGACCGGGAGATCGATCCCAACCCGGCCAAGCCGGCCGACTTCGGCCTGGATCCGCCGGAGGCGGAGGTGCGCCTCGAGGTCAAGGGCGCCGCCGCGCCGCTCGTCCTCCGCGTGGGCAGCAAGAACCCGACCGGGGTCTGGGTCTACGCGCGCGAGGGCGCCAAGCCCGCGGTGATGACGATGTCGGAGAGTGTCGCGCGCGACACCGCGCGCCCGGTGGCCGATTTCCGGGACCGCAGCGTGATCGCCTTCGACCGGCGCAATCTCACCGGCCTCGACCTCGAGGTGGCCGGCGACCACGTCAGCCTCGCCGCCGACGAGCCGGGCAAGTGGCGCATCGTGAAGCCGCGCGCGCTCCGCGCCGACGCGGACGTGGTGGCCGACTTCCTCGAGAAGCTCGAGGGGGCCAAGGCGATCGAGTTCGCGGACGACGCGCCGAAGACCCTCGCGCCCTACGGGCTCGACAAGCCTTCCCGGGTGACGGTGTGGCTCGGCCGTGACAAGGACCGCTTCTCTCGGACCCTGCTGGTGGGGCGCCCGGTGCCGGAGAAGAAGGGGGTCTACGTCAAGCGCGAGGGCGAGGCGGGCGTTCTCCTGACCGCGGAGGCGGTGTGGACGACGTCCCCGAAGACGGTGGCGGTCCTGCGCGACAAGACCGTCGTCACCTACGCCTACGACAAGCTCACCAAGGTCGAGCTCGCGCACGGGCGCGGCGTCGTCACGCTCGAGAAGGACGGCACCGGCTGGAAGCTCACCGCGCCGGAGGCCCTCAAGGCCGACTCGTCCGCGGTGACCGGGTTCTTGTGGAAGATCCGCGACCTGCGCGCGCTCGGCTTTCTCGCCGAGACGGCCGCGGAGGCCCCGCGCTTCCTGGGCCGGCCCGAGGTCACGGTTCGGCTCTGGGAGGAGGGCGCCAAGGGGCCGAAGACACTCCTCCTGCAGTCCTCGCCGGAGCGCCGCGGCGGGCAGCCCGCGGCGGTGGCCGCGGTGCAGGGGGAAGGGCCGGTGATGCTGGTCGAGGGCAGGATGCTCGTGGACCTCGCGCCCGGCGTCGCCGAGCTGCGCGACCGGGCCCTGCTCCCCGCCTTCGACATCGGCGACATCAAGAAGGCGCGCGTGGCCGCCGGCGACAAGCCTCTGGTCGTGGAGAAGAGCGGCACGACGGAGTGGAAGGTGGTGGAGCCGGCGCGCGGGAGCACCAAGGAAGGCCGCGTGGCGAGCCTGCTCCTGACGCTCCGAGGCCTCAAGTGGAAGGAGATCGCGGCCAAGGGCCCGGACGACGCGGCCAAGTGGGGCCTCGACAAGCCCGAGCTGGAAGTGACCGTGTTCAAGGACGGCGGTGCCGAGCTGGCCACGCTCCTGGTCGGGCGCACCGACGGGGCCGTCACCTACGTGAAGTTGAAAGCCGAGCCCGGCATCTTCGCGGTGTCGAGCAAGGACCTGGACGACCTGCGCAAGGCCAGGACCGAGATCCCCTCCTGACCCGGGCTTCCGCGGCCGGGGCGGCGGTGGCAGAATATGGCCATCGGAGCGACCGTCGGAGACGCATGAGAATACTCGCCGTCATCGCAAGTTTTGCGCTGCTCGCCCTGGCGGGGCCGCTTCGCCCGGCGGCCGCCGGTGAGCTGCGCCCAATCGTGCTGGCACCCAATCCGTTCGCCATGACGCCGCCTCCCGCGCCGCTCGGGCCCCGCCCCGCGCCCAGCGTGCCGGTCCGGCCGCCCCACGGCCATCCGGGCCGCCCGCCGATCTTCTCCACCCCGACGGTGGCCTGCTGCGTGGGCTACTGGGCCTACCAGTGGGTGCCGACCGCGTCCACGACCTACGTGTGGGTGCCCGGGTACGTCACCGCGGAGGGGGTGCTGGTCGGCGGCGGGTACCAGCCGCAGATCGTGGCCGGCGGCTACTACCAGCTCGTGTGGGTGAACGGGAACTGATGGGGGAGTCGCCGCTCTACCTGAAGCAGATCGAGCTGGGGCCGATGCAGAACTTCGTCTACCTCATCGGCGACCAGGCGAGCCGCGAGTGCGTGGTGGTCGATCCGGCCTGGGAGATCGACGGCATCGCGGACCTGGTGGCCAAGGACGACATGCGGCTCACCGGCGCGCTGGTGACCCACACGCATCAGGATCATGTGGGCGGCCACCTCTTCGGCCACGACATCCCGGGCGTGGAGGAGCTGCTCGCCAAGCACCCCATGAAGGTCTACGTGCACCAGGACGAGCGCGAGTTCCTCAAGGGCTTCGGCTCGGACCTGGTACAGGTGCGGGGGGGTGACACGCTCCAGGTGGGGCAGATGCCGCTGACCTTCATCCACACCCCCGGGCACACGCCGGGCTCGCAGTGCTTCCTGGTGGACGGCCGCCTCATCTCCGGCGACACGCTCTTCATCCGCTCGTGCGGCCGCACCGACCTGCCCGGCAGCGACCCGAAGGAGATGTACACTTCGCTCACCCAGCGCCTGGGTGCGCTGCCCGAGGAGACGGTGGTGTTGCCCGGCCACAACTACGGCGGGTCGCAGACCACCATCGGCGCCGAGAAGCGCGAGAACCCGATGATGCGCTTTCCGTCCATGAGCGATTTCCTGCGCGTCATGGGCGGCGGCCGCACATAGCCGCGCCGGCCCTCCTCGTCGTCAACCCCGCGGCCGGCGGCGGCCGCACCCGGCGCCTCTGGCCCTCCCTCCGCGACACCCTCGCCCGGCAGAACTTCGCCTTCGAGATCGTCGAGACGCGAGCGCGCGGTCACGCCACGACGCTGGCCGCCGAGGCCGCGCGAGCCCGCGTCCCCCTGGTGGTCGCGGTGGGGGGCGACGGCACGCTGAACGAGGTGGTCAATGGCCTCGCCCCCCTGCGCGAGGAGTATCCGGTGACCGTCGGTGCGCTCATGACCGGCCGCGGGCGCGACGCCTGCCGCAACCTGGGGCTGACGCGGGATCCCCGGCGCGCGGCGCGCCGCCTGGCGGAGGGGCGCGTCGTCTCCCTGGATGTCGGGCTCGCCCGGTGGCCGGGCGGTCACCGCTACTTCCTGGGCTGGGCCGGCGCGGGATTCGACGCGGTGGTGGCCGAGCGGGCGGGCGCGCGCGGCGGCCGGCTGACTTACCTGCGCGCGGCGCTGACGAGCCTGCGGGACTACCGGCCCGTCGAGATGGCGGTTTCCCTGGACGGTGCCGACGCCTGGGCCGGCCCCGCGGCGAGCGTGGTGGTGTGCAACGGCGCTTCGTTCGGCGGGGGCATGCGCATCGCGCCGAGCGCCCGCCCCGACGACGGTCTCCTCGACGTGGTGTGGCTGGGCGTGGTGGGACGCCTCGAGCTGGCGCGCTGGCTGCCCACGGTGTACTGGGGCGGCCACCTCGCCAATCCCCGGATCCAAACTAGGCGCGCGGCCCGGGTGCTTGTTGCCGTGGGCGCGCCGCTCCCCGTCCAGCTCGACGGCGAGATCGGTGGCCACACCCCGCTCGACGTGGAGATCTGCCCCGGCGCCCTCCGCCTGCTCGTGTAGCGTGCGCTAGAGCACCGACATGCCGCCGTCGACGAAGAGCACCTGGCCGGTGATGTAGTCGGAGCAGGTGGCGAAGAAACGGACCGCCTGCGCCACATCGGCGGGCCGGCCGTGCCGGCCCATCGGGATGCGCGCGGCGAGGCGGCGCCCCGATTCGCGGGGGAAGCCCTCGGGCAGCAGCACCACGCCGGGCGCCACCGCGTTCACCTGGATGCGCGGGGCCAGGGCGGCGGCGAGACCGCGGGTGAGCATGACGACGCCCGCCTTGGAGACGCCGTAGGGCACGTAGCCGGCCCAGGCGCGTACCGCGCCGACGTCCGCGATATTGATGATGCGCCCGCCGCGCCGGCCCATGGCGCGGGCGGCCGCCTGGCTCACGAAGAACGGCGCGCGCAGATTGACGGCGAGGAGCCGGTCGAACTGGGCGGGGGTAGTGGTGAGCACCGGCGTGCGGAAGAAGAGGGCCGCGTTGTTGACCAGGATGTCGAGACGGCCCAGCCGCCTCACCGCGCCCGCCACGAGTGCGCGCGCCTCGCGCGGCCGGCTCACGTCGGCGCGCAGCGCGGCCGCGCGCACGCCGCGTGCCTCGAGCTCGCGCACCGCGGCGCGCGCCTCCGCCGCCGAGCGGCGGTAGCCCACCGCCACGTCGGCGCCCGCGTCCGCGAGCGCGCGCGCGATCTCGAGGCCGACGCGCACCGCGCCGCCGGTGACGAGCGCCACCTTGCCGGTCAGTTCCTTGACTTGCCCTGGGCCGTGTGGTCTCATCGATTCGACATGTCGGGTAGTTTCCGAAATTGGATGAAGGTTCGGTTCATCACCGGGCTGTTCTCCACCGTTCCCGCGATCGCCACGGCCTGGCTGCTGTGGGTGTTCTGGAACGCGATCGACGATTTCTTCTCCCCGGTGTACACCCAGATGCTCGGCCGGCGTATCCCCGGCCTGGGCTTCCTCACCGCGGTCGTCATCATCTTCATGATGGGCACGATCGCCCGCAACGTGGTCGGCCGGCGCATCCTCGCCCGCATCGAGCGCCTCTTCGAGCACGTGCCGATCTTCCGCAGCATCTATCCCTCCGTGAAGCAGCTCCTGGAGTCGTTCTCCCCCCAGCAGCGCAACTCCTTCAAGGCGGTGGTGCTCGCCGAGCATCCCCGCAAGGGGGAGTACGTCTTCGGCTTCGTCACCTCCGAGCTGCTGCTCGAGGGCGTCGAGGGCAAGCGCGCCATGGTGACCGTTTTCGTGCCCACCAACAACCTCTACCTGGGCGACGTGATCATGGTGGCGAAGGAGGAGACGCTGCCCACCGGCCTCACGGTGGAGGAGGGCATCCGCATCATCCTCTCCGCGGGCACCGCCACTCCGCCCCGACTGCCGCGCGAGCGACTCTGATCACCGGGCGGGCGGCGCTCCCGCCAGCCAGGCCCCGATCACCTCCCCCAGCGGATAGAGCTTGCCGAAGAAGAAGTGGTCCGCCCCCTCGACGATCCGCTCCTCGGCGGAGGTGATGGCGGCCAGCCGGTGGAGCGCCTCGACCGGGCAGTAGGCATCCGCGGTGCCGGCCACCAGCAGCAGACGCCCGGGGCTCGTCTGCAGGAAGTCGAAGTCGTACATCCCGAGCGGCGGGGCGATCAGCCCGAGCGGCGCCTCCAGAACGCTCGGCCGGGTCGCGCGCGCCGCCATCGCGGCGCCGAACGAGTAGCCCATCACCCCGACCCGGCTCCCAGCGGGCAGATGGGTCGCGAGCGCCGCCATCGCCGCTCTCACGTCCTCCTGCTCGCCCCGTCCCTTGTCGTGGACTCCTTCGGAAGTGCCCGCCCCACGGAAGTTGAAGCGGAGCGTGGCGTAGCCGGCGGCCTGCGCGACCTCGGCGGCCCGGATGACCACGGGGTTGTCCAGGTCGCCGCCGTAGAGGGGATGGGGGTGGCAGACGACGAATCCTCCCTTGGGGTTCGCGAGGGGCGCGAGCCGGGCCTCGAGGGCGGGACCGTCCGGGACGCGGATCGTGAGGGCTTCTTCCATGGAATTCCGACCTTAGGGGGTCCGCCCGGAATATTCAAGGGCCAGCCCGCGTCTCAGCCTACGAGGTATACTTTTGATGATGCCGAGCCTCGGATGTCTCTGGAACCGCCCCCGCCTCGAGCGCCTGGTCGACGGCGCGCTCGGGCCCCGGGCCGGGCGGGCGGCCACCTCTCACGCGGCCCGGTGCCCGCGCTGTGGCGGCGAAGTCGAGCAGCTCACCCGGCTCCGCCTGCTGATCCGGAGCTCGGCGCCTGAGGTGGCCGACCCCGATTGGGCCGGCTTCTGGCCCGCGGTGCGGGTGCGTCTCGCCCGCGAGGCGCCCCGGCCGGTTCGCGAGTCCTGGTGGCTGCCGGCCTGGAAGCCGGTCTGGGGCCATCCGCGAGTGGCCCTGGGCAGCCTGATGGTCTCGGGCGTCGCGGCCGCCCTGGTCCTCTGGCCGAGCCCGCAGGTGACGGGGCCCACCTTTGCGGCGCCGGTGGTGGTGCAGGACGTCTCCTCCGGCGATCCGGACCGCAGCGTGATGGTGTACTCGAGCCCGGATGACGAGGTGACCGTGATCTGGGTCTTCAACCCCGGGGAGCAGGACGAGCAGTCGTAGCGCTTCGTAGAACTTCGTAGGATGGCCGCGCCGTCGGCGCGGCTCCCTCCTGGCTACTTCTTCAGGCTGGCCGCCTACTCCTTCAGGCCGGCCAGCCGTTCCTTCGCGAGGGGGGCTTCTTCCGATTGCGGAAAGTGCTCGACCAGATACTGCAGCCGCGCCTGGGCGAGCGCGGTCTGCTTGAGCTCCACGAGGGCGAGGGCTTCCTTGTAGAGCGCGGTCGGCACCTTGCTGCCGCGCGGGTAGGCGACGACGACCTTCCGGAACTCCTGCACCGCGTGCTCGAGGTTCTCCCGTGCCTTGTCGGGCTGGCTCGCAGTGGCGCGCGCCATGCTGAAGTAGGCTTCCCCGATCCAGTACTGCGAGCTGTCGGCCAGGGGCGAGTCCGGGAAGCGCCGCAGGAAGTCACGGAAGCCCGACACCGCGAGCGGATAGAGCCCCTTGCTGAAGTCGAGGTAGGCCGCCTGGTAGCTTTCCTCCGCGCTGGCGCCTCCGCGGGCCGGCGGGGGGACCGCCGCGACCGACGGCGCCGGGCCGGCGCCGGAGCGCGCGGGCGGGGGGATCGGCGCCGCGCCGCCCGAAGGAGCCGGGCGCCCGAGGGTCTCCACCCGCTGGGACAGCTCGTCGACGCGGGCGGAGACGCGCGCGACCTCCGCGGAGAGCGCGTCGAGCCGCGCGTTGAGCGCAGCGCTCTGCTTGCTGCTCTCCGCGCCCTGCTCGCGGGTGCGGCGATCGAGCTGGCCCACCACGGTCTCGGTGTCCCCGCGGCTCCGGTGCACCGCGAGCGTCAGGGAGTTGAGGTCCTGGCGGACCTGAGCCACGTCCTGCTGCAGGGCCTGGCCGGACACGTCGGCGCAGCCCGCGGCTGCCGTGAGCGCGACGGTGAGGAGCGTCCAAGCCGCGAAGGGGAGCCGGAGGCTCCCCTTCGCGGTCGATCTGGACAACGCGATGAACTCCGTGTCGATCAGCGGGCCTTCACGAGGAAGTGCGCCCGCCGGTTCTTGGCCCAGCATGCCTCGCTGTGCTCGGTGCAGGTGGGCCGCTCCTTACCGTAGGAGATGATCGTGATGCGGTTGGCCTGCACGCCCTGGCCGACCAGGTAGTTCATCGTCGCCTTCGCGCGCCGCTCGCCGAGCGCCAGATTGTATTCGTTGGTACCGCGCTCGTCGCAGTGGCCTTCGATGAGCACCAGGTTGTCGTTGGCCTTCAGCCACGTCGCGTTCGTGTCGAGGACCTTGGCGTCGCTCTGACGGATGTCGTACTTGTCGAAGTCGAAGAAGACGTCCTTCAGGTTGTCCGTCTCGCGGAACTCGCTCGGGCTAGGCGGCGTCGTGCTGGGCGCGCCGGTCGCGGGCGCGGCGGGCGACGGCGTCATCGCGGGGCCGGGCGTGCCGGACGTGGAAGGCGCCGCGGTCGAGGGCGCGGGAGCGCCGCTCGGCGGAGGCGCGGAGGCGGCCGTGGTGGCGGGCCGCTTCGCGCACCCCGCGAGGAAGAGAGAAAGAACGAGCACTGGAACGACCAGCAGCGCGCTTCCCCGTCGATGCGCCATGAGTCAAATCCTCCTAGGTTTCATGCGCTTTGTGATCATTTCACGCGACCAAATTATCCTATCACGGAAGGCGCGGCGACCAAGAAGCACTTGTGGACTCCCCGGGTGCCCGCGTGAGGGGCTGCTGCTCCGTGCCGTCGGCGAGCATGGTAAAGAGCTGATACCCGCCCGCCAGCCGGTTGGACTGGAAGACGAGATGGCGGCCGTTCGGGGCCCACGAGGCGCCCTCGTTGTTGCCGGGGCCGGCGGTGAGCCGGCGCAGGTTCGACCCGTCGGGGCCGATGCCCCAGAGATCGAAGTTGCCCTGGCGCGACGTGAAGAGGATGGTGTCACCCTTGGGGGACCAGCGGGGCTGGGTATTGAACCCCGCCTGGGTGAGGCGCCGCACGTTCGCGCCCTCCGCGTCCATCACGAAGATATGGGCCCCTCCCGCCCGCTCGGACACGAAGGCGATCTCGCGTCCGGTCGGAGACCACGTGGGCTCGGTGTCGATCCCGCTGTAGGTGGTCAGCCGGCGGAAGGCTCCGGTGGCGAGGTTCAGCACGTACACCTCGGGGTTGCCGTCGCGGGAGAGGGTCAAAGCTACCGACCGCCCGTCCGGGCTGAAGGCGGGCGAGGTATTGATGCCGAGGAAGCCGGCCAGGACCTGCACCGGCCGGTTCTCGAACGGGAACATCCGGTAGAGGTACGGGTAGCCCCGCATGTACGACGTGAAGGCCAGCGAGCGGGTGTCCGGGCTCCACACCGGGGAGATGTTGATGGAGTTGTTCGACGTCACGCGCGCCGCGCCCGCGCCGTCGTAGTCCATCAGGCTGAGCTCCTTGCTGCCGGAGCCCGAGTTCACGTAGGCGACCTTGGTGTCCGCGACGCCCGCCTCGCCGGTGAACTGCAGCACCACCTCGTCGGCCACCTTGTGGGCGAGCCGGCGCGTCTGCGCGGTGGGCAGCTCGATCTTCTTGGCGCCGATCAGCCGGAACTCGGGCGAGGTCAGGTCGTGCAGCCGCATCTCGAGCTCGGCGCGGTCGCCCCGCAGGGTGAGCACGCCCTGCAGGCCCGCGTGGGCGCCCGCCGCCGCGAAGTTGGCGAAGGCGGCCCGGAGCGCGGCGGGATCCCCGGCGGGGATCGGCGGCACGTCGGAGACGACGCTGAACAGGCTGGAGAACGTGAGGTCGCGGGCCGTCACCTGGGACAGGCTCCGTCCGAGCCCCTGGGCATCGGGGCCGCCCACGACCGTGAAGTGCGGGATCACGATGTTGAGTTTCTTGGCACCGGTGGCCAGCACGTTGAGCAACACGTCGGCGGCCTGCGAGCGGGCGGCGGGCGGTGAGGAGAGCGCGCCGCCCAGCGCGGCCAGCAGCACCAGCCCGACGAGGAAGCCGAGCGGACGTCCGGGACGCATCATCTTGTTCATGATTCACCCATGTATGTGTCAGCCACGACGAAGGTCGAAGGTGAACAGGATGCGGAGGGAAGGCTTCGTCCAGTCGTCGGGCAGTTTCGGGAAAGGGCCCGCGGCCATGACCGCGCGCAGGGCGGCGTTGTCATAGAAGGCGTTGCCCGAGCTCTTGTGGATGGCGGGCGGCTTGATCGAGCCGTCGCGCAGGATCTCGACGTAGATCTGCGGTTTCTGCTGCGGGTCGTTGGGCTGGTTCTGACGCTGCCACTCCTGCTCGACCTTCTGGAGCACCTGCCGGAGGTACCACGCGTGCGGGAAGTCGCCCACGTCGAGGGTGAGGGCGCCGGTCCCGGTCACGGAGCCGGTCGGCGCGCCGAGCGACGCGGTCTCCGGCGGCCGCGGCGATTCCGCGGTCTTCTCGCCCCGCGGCGTGCCGGCCGGCGGCGTCGCCAGCGACGGCAGCTCCTTCTCGCCGGGGCGGGGCAGGGCGGCCCGGGGCGGCAACGGCTTGGCCGCGGGCAGGGACGGAGCGGGCAGGCTCGGCGCTTCCCGCTTCGGCGCTTCGCGCGGGGCGGTGGCCTTGGGCTCCGGCTCCGGCTCGGCCGCGCGCGGCGCCACCGGGGCCTGCGGGCGCGCGGGTAGGGTCGGCGCGGCCGGCGCATTCGGGGTGCCGACCGCGGCCACCATCGGCACCAAGTTGACGACCTGGATCTTCTCGGGTCGCCAGCCGCCCCACATCACGAACGCGGCCATGCCGCCGAACACCACGACGTGCGCGACCGTGGAGAAGCCGATGGCCGCCAGCGGCAGGCGCCGCCGTCGCAGCGCCGGCCCCGGTCGTCTCAGGCCGGGATCGGGAAGCGGGCCCAGGGAGTAACGGCGGGCGGCCATCGTCGAGCTCATCGAGCGCGGATCGGCTCCGTCACCATGCCGAGCTTCTCGATCCCGGCGCGGCGCACGCGATCCATGGTCTCCACCACGAGGCCGTACTGCAGGGCCTGGTCCGCCCGCAGGTAGAGTGTCTTGTCCTGCCGGTTCTTGAACAGGTCGCGCAGCGCCTGCTCGACCGCGCCCAGGGCCACCGGCTTGTCGTTGATGTAGATGGCCTGCTCCTTCGTCACCGTCAGTACCACCCGCTCCTCGACCGCGCTGGGCTTGCCCGAGCTCTTGGGCAGATTGACGTCGATGCCGCGGTACATGAGCGGCGCGGTGAGCATGAAGATGAGGAGGAGCACGAGGATGACATCCACCAGCGGGATGATGTTGATCTCGGACATGGTCCCACCGATGCGGTAGCCGCCGCCGCTGCCGTAGTCGGGCGTGTCGACCCTAATGGCCATCTTTGGGCACCCGTGCCATCTTGTGCACCGGACGAGCGAAGGCGTTCAGCAGGTCCAGCGTGAAGCCTTCCATCTCCATCGCCCAGTGCTTGGTGCGGTTCACGAAGAAGTTGTAGCCCATGACCGCGGGAATGGCCGCGCCGAGGCCGGCCGCGGTGGCCACGAGCGCTTCCGAGATGCCGGGGGCCACCACCGCGAGGTTGGCCGAGCCCTGCTGGCCGATGTTCTGGAAGGCGGTCATGATGCCCCACACCGTGCCGAACAGCCCGATGAACGGCGCCGAGCTGGCCACGGTGGCGAGGAAGGGTAGGTACCGCTCCATGCGCGCGACTTCGGAGGAGCCGGCGCGGCGGAGCGCGCGGCTGGTCGCGTCCAGGCGCTCGGCGGGCAGCCCTTCATCCGCGTCGTCGAGCACGTGGTCCACCAGCTCCGCGCTGCCGTAGGCGGTGACCAGCTCCTGGCCCGCCGCGACGTAGAGCTGGGCGAGGGGGCTGTCGCGATGCTTCTTGGCCGCCCCGTAGACCACCGAGAAGCGGCGCGCTTCCCGGAAGATCTGCCGGAAGCGGAGCGACTCGCGCCGGATCTTCCGGAACTCCCACCACTTCTCGACGATCAGCGCCCAGCAGATGACGGAGAAGGTCGCGAGGAGGAGCAGGACGAACTTGGCGACGGGACCGGCGCTGAGGACGAGCTCCGCAACGCCGCCGTTGGCACTTCCTGACCCTGGCACCCGGGGGTCTCCTTGTTAAGTGAATGGTGAACGATGCGGGAAATCGGTTGATTTGATGATACCGGAGCCTTTTTCAGAGTGTCAACAAATTCGCCCCGAAAACCCCTGAAAAGTCGCTGAATTATTGACAGTCTCGGGGTCCGGCCGTATAAGCCTTCTATGTTCCAGTCGCCGGGCGCCATCGCGGTGCACGTGGGCCCCATCGCGATCCGGTGGTACGGCGTCCTCATGGCGACGGCCATGGCGCTCGGCCTGTGGCTCGCCCACCGGGACGCGCGGCGCCGGGGTCTCGATCCCGAGCGCCTGCTGAAGGCCTCCGAGCTGGCGCTGCTGGGCGGCCTGATCGGCGCGCGGGTCTACTACGTGGCGTTCAACCTCGCCTACTACAGCCAGTTCCCCGGTAAAATCTTCGCGCTCTGGGAGGGCGGCCTCGCCATCCACGGCGGCGTGCTGGGCGGCATCCTGGTGGGTGGCGTCTACGCCTGGCGGCGGCGCCTGCCCCTGCGGCAGTACCTCGACGTGGCCGCGCCCAGCCTAGCGCTTGGGCAGGCGATCGGCCGATGGGGGAACTTCTTCAACGAGGAAGCGTTCGGCGGGCCCACCGATCTGCCCTGGAAGCTGTATATCTCGCCGACGCACCGGCCGCTGCCGTTCGCCAAGGCCGAGTTCTTCCATCCCACGTTCCTCTACGAGTCCGTGTGGGACCTCGTGGTGTTCGGCCTGCTCGCCTTCGTGCTCCGCGACCGTCTCTCGCGGGCCCCGGGCGCGCTGTTCCTGGCCTACGTCGGTCTCTACTCGCTCGGCCGGCTCTTCACCGAAGGTCTACGAACCGACCCGCTGATGCTGGGCTCCCTCCGAGTCGCGCAGCTCGTGAGCCTGCTCTGCATGGCCCTGGCCCTGGTGGGGGTGCCGCTGCTGCTGCGCCGCCGCTCCGTCTGATCGGCTCCTTCCCCCCGGCGGCATGAAGCGCTACGCGAGCCGCGACGGACGGCTGCGTCTCTTCGTGGGTGACAGCCGGCGCCTGGCCGGCATCGCCACCGGCAGCGTCGGGGTCATCTTGACCTCGCCGCCCTACTGGGTGCGGGGGCGGGGGCGCGCGCGGGCCGAGCGCTACGCGCGTGAGCTCGCGTCCGGGTTCGCGCCTGAGTGGCGCCGGGTGCTGGCCGACCACGGTGACCTCTGGCTCGTGATCGGCGACCGGCACGACGGGTTCGAGTGGGTGGGGGTGGACGCGCTGATCATCAACCGGCTTCGGCGAGCCGGATGGTCGCTCCAGTCCAAGGGGCTCTGGGCGCAGGTGGGCTCACGCGAGCGCTGGGACAACCGGGTGAACTACCTGCTGCGCTTCCGGAAGGCGGGGCATCCGGTGCGGCCGGGCGGGGACACCCTCTGCTGGATGCTGCCGCTGCCGCGCTCGCATCCGGAGAGCCTCTGGGACGCGACGCCCGATCCGGTGCTCCGCGCGGTGCTCGCGCTCTCCGCCCGCCGGGGCCTCGTGCTCGATCCGTTCGCGGGCGCGGGCACGGTGGGGCGCATCGCGGCCGCGCTCGGGCGCGAGTGGATCGGGGTGGAGCGCGATCCGCACATGGCGGCCCTGACCGCTCGGCGGCTGCGCCTCCGCCCGGTCAGGGCGTGAGCTTCGAGTGGACCAGCCCGCGCAGCGAGGCCTCGTCGAAGGCGGTGGCCTGGCGGCTCGGCGCGCTGGCCTCCGTCTTGAGCCCGGTCTCGCTCAGGATCACGCAGATGACCGCCTCGGGATCAATCGCCTTCTCGACGAGGAGCCGCCGCAGCACCGCGAGCGCGGCTACGCCGGTCGGCCCGGCCCAGATGCCCTCGGTGCGGGCGAGCAGGGCCTGCGTCTCGAGGATCTCCTCGTCCTCCGCCTCGCCCGCCACGCCCCCGGTCTCGTTCAGGATGCGCAGCACCCATTCGCCCTTCCGGCCCGGGTTGCCGGCGGCGAGGCCCTCGGCCACCGTGTAGCCGATCTTCACCGGCTCGAGCGCCCGCTTGCCGCGCCAGGCGCGCGTGATCGCGTTGGCCCGCGCCGCCTGCGCGGCCACCATCAGGGGCCGCCGCGCGATCCAGCCGAGCCGCTCGAGCTCGACGAAGCCGCGATGGGTCGCGATAAAGGTCTCGCCCACCGCCACGGGAGCCACCACCACGTCCGGGGCCCGCCAGCCCGACTGCTCGGCGATCTCGTAGGCGAGCGTCTTCTTGCCCTCGTGCTTGTAGGCGTTGCGGGAGGCGCCGCAGTCGAAGAAGAGCCGCTCCTCGACGAGCCGGTCCCAGAGGGTGATCAGGTCGTCGTAGACCCCCTGGTAGAGGACGAGATCGGTGGCGGTGGCGGTCATGTGCAGGAGCTTGGGCGCCGAGGTCCGCTCGTAGGCGAAGATCAGCGAGCGCAGGCCCGCGCGCGCCGAGTACGCGGCGATGGACGAGCCCGCGTTGCCGGAGCTCACCACCGAGGTGGCGCGGAAGCCGAACTGGAGCGCGGCCGCCACCGCGGTGGGGGACGACCGGTCCTTCACGGTGCCGGTGGGATTCCCGCCCTCGAACTTGACCTGGAGCCGCCGCACCCCGAGGCGGCGGCCGAGCGCCGGGCAGTCGAGCAGCGGGCTCTGGCCCTCGCCGAGGGTCACGCGGTGGGCGGGGTCGGCGATGGGCAGCACCGGCGCGTAGCGCCAGAGGCCGCCGCCCGTGAAGACGCCCGGCCCGGCGCGGCGCAGCGCCTCCCAGTCGTACACGAGCTCGAGGAGTCCGCGGCAGGCCGCGCACTCGAGACGGTAGTCGAGGGGATATTCGGTCCCGCACTCGATGCAGCGGAGCGTAGTGGCGAATGACTCCCGCATCACCGCTCGAGGATGGCGATCATCGCCTCGAGGCGGTGGCGCAGGGTGTGCTCGGCGAGGGCCCGCTTGCGCGCCCGCTCGCCGATGTCGCGCGCCTCGTCGGGGTGGGCGAGGTAGTAGTCGAGCTGCTGTCGCAGCTCGCCCAGGTCGCGGTACACGATCGCCTCTTCCCCCGCGGTAAAGAGATGGGCGAGCTCGTCCTTGGCGTCCACCACCTGGCACGCCGCGCTCGCCGCGAGCTCGAAGGCCCGCGTGTTCACGCCCACGATGTCGTTCATCGGGTGATGGTGGTTCAGCGAGAGGGTCGAGCCCGAGTACACCGCGAGCTTGGCCCGCCCCCACACCGGCCCTCCCGCCACCATCGCGCGCACCTCGGGGGCCTCGACGCGGTCCCAGCCCCCGCCCCACAGGCGCAGCGGGTAGCCCGCCAGCTCGCGCACGAAGCGCGCGCGGTAGGGATAGGCGTTCCCGACGAAGCTGATCGGCGCCGCGAAGCGCCGCGTCTCCTCCGGGGTCAGCTCGATCGGGTGGTGCTGCTCGGGCACGCAGTACATCGGCAGGTAGTGCAGGTTGCGCAGGCCCGCCAGCTCGAGCGCCCGCAGCGCGTAGCGCTCCTTGGTGAAGAAGGCGTCGTAGGCCTCGACGCATTCGAAGGGGATCATCCACAGCGGGTTGTCGGGGAAGAAGTTCACAAAGCGCGTGTCGAGCCGGGCCTTGACGCGCCGGATGAGACCGGGGGTGACCGGGCCCCCCTTGATCACGAGCACGAGGTCCGGCCGCCAGGCGAGGCAGGCGCGCTCGAGGCGGCGGAGGATGAAGATCTGGTAGGTGGCCTTGGTGCTGCGGTTCTTGTAGAGCGGGTTATCGCGCCGATAGGCGAAGGTCCGCACCTCGTGGCCCATGGCCACGAGCTCGTCGCGGAAGTCCATCCCCATCAACCCGGGGCGGGCGAACGGCAGCACGATCAGCCAGCGCACGGGCGAAGCGTATCACACCGACGCGGAGCGTCAGGCGAAGGCGGGGAGCACTTCCTGGGCCAGCAGCTCCAGCTCGCGCATGATGTGGCGGTGCGCCATGCCGGGGAAGAAGACCCGGCAGATGAGATGGGTCGTGCCGTACTCGCTGACGAAGGGCCGGAGCGCGCGGACGACCTGCTCGGGCCCGCCGATGAGGAAGCGGTCCTTCATCAGCCCGTCGAGGTCGGTGGCGATGGAGGCGTCGATGAACGGATGCCGCCAGCCCCCCGCGTACTCCTTGCGGTACGAGATCATGATGTGCTTCTCGGCCAGCTCGCGCGCCTCCCGGTCGGTGTCGGCGATGATCACGTCGCGGGTGAGCGGCCATTCGGTCACCGGCTCCGTCCTTCCCGCCGCCTTCCGGTTGGCCAGGAACTGCTGCTTGCCGGCGAGCAGGCGCGGTAGGTCGGCGGTCGGCCCCGGAATCCAGTTGTCGGCCAGGGTGGCGGCCCGGCGCAGGGTGATGTCGCCCCACCCGCCGATCCAGACCGGAGGATGCGGGCGGCTGATCGACTTGGGCTCGAGCCGGCCGGTCACCTGGTAGTAGGCGCCCTGGAAGGACACCGACTCCTGCGTCCACAGGGCCTTCATGATCGCGAGCTGCTCCTCGAAGCGGGCGCCGCGTTTCTCGAGCTCGGCGCCGTAGAGGGCGAACTCGTCCGGCTTGTAGCCGATCGCGATGCCGAGCACGAAGCGCCCGCCCGACATCACGTCCAGCATGGCCGCGTCCTCGGCGAGCCGGACCGGATGGTAGAACGGCGCCACCAGGATGTCGGTGCCGAGCCGCATGCGGGTGGTCCGCGTCGCGAAGCCCGCGAGCACCGGCAGCGGCGAGGGCCAGTAGTGATCGGTGACCGAGTGGTGCTCTTCCATCCAGACGGAGTCGAAGCCGAGCTCCTCGGCGCGCGTGACCTCCTCGAGCGCCTCCCGGTAGTAGTGCCCGCCCTCGATGGGGATGAAGCCGATCTTGAGAGCGGCCATTATGCTACTTGTCGCTGGCCAGCTTGCCGTTCACGCCCCAGTTCGTCTTCTCGATGTCCTGGAACACCACGTGCACCTGGTCGGCGGTGGTCTTGCCGATCTTCACCATCGCGTCGGTGATGGCGGTCACGATCTCCCGCTTCTGCTGGTCGGTGCGGCCGGCGTACCACTGGACGGTGATATTGGGCATGGGAGCCTCCTCGGTGGTCGGGGTTACTTGAGTCGCCGCAGGTCGTCGGGGAAGTTGGAGGTGAACGAGTAGGATTTGACGAGGCCCTCGGCGTTGAAGCGCACGATGAGGTCCTTGCTGACCGCGCCCGCGCCGTCGCGCTGGACGTACAGCCATCGCCACGTGGGATCGCCGTTCTCGAAGCCGACCTGGTAGGGCTCGCCGAGCATGCGCTGGAGCCCCCATCGGTCGCTCCGGCCGGTCACGATCCAGTGCGCGTCGGGCGAGGGGAACTCGCGCCCGATCTTGATCGAGACACAGCCGGCGAAGAGGCCGAGCGCGACCAGACCGACCAGCCAGCCGGGCGCGCGCATGGCGCGAATTATGGCACCGGAGCCGGTGAGGGCGCAACCAGCCGTCCGCTCGACTTGAGCGAGGTGCTACCATGCCGGCGTGGAAGCGTTCACCCCCGACGAGCGCCGTGCCCTCGCGCCCTACTTCACCGATCTCGACGGCCCCGTCTTTGCCCTCGTCAACCTGCCGGAAGTGGTCAAGGGCGCGCTGTTCGCGCGCTACTCGCGCTCCGCCAAGTCCCTCCGCCGGCTCTTCCTCGACGAGTTCCTGGAGCAGGCCGAGGGGCCCGCGGCCGTCGGCTCCATCGGGACCACCCGCGCCGACCAGCTCTACGAGCGCGTCTTCAGCGAGTACGGCGACGATTCGGTCGCCCAGCTCGGCGGCGTGCACCTGGCCTGCGAGGGCGCGTCCAATATCCTGACCAAGGTGCTCGAGTGGGGGCGGCTCATGGCCTATCTCGAGCAGTCGACGCGCTACGTGCCCTACACGGACCGGCCGGACGGCCGCTGGAAGTATCACGTGCCGGCGGAGCTCCAGGACCATCCACTGCGGGAGCGTTACGTGGACGTGCTCGATCGCGCGTTCGAGAGCTACGCGCGGTGGATCGATCCGATGCGGGAGTACTGGATGCGGCGGTTCCCCAAGCCCCCCGCCGACACCGACGCCGCCTACCGCATGACGATCCGGGCCAGGGCCCTCGACAGCCTGCGCGGGCTCCTGCCCGCGGCCACGCGGTCGAACGTGGGCATCTTCGGAACCGGCCAGGGCTATGAAGCCCTCCTGCTCCGCATGCGCGCGCATCCACTGCGGGAAGTCCGCGACTACGCCGATCTCATGCTCGCCGAGCTGCGGAAGGTCATCCCCGCCTTCCTGAAGCGCCTCGAGCGTCCGGAGCGGGGCGGGGTCTGGTCGCGCTATCTCGCCGAGACCGCCCTGGCCACCGCGGCGGTGGCGGCCCGGGTGCTGGAAGGCGTCGAGCCCGAGCGCCGGCCCGAGGTCACGCTCACCGACTTCGATCCGGACGGCGAGGTGAAGGTGGTCGCGGCCGCGCTGTACGCGGCCTCCCGCCTGCCGGACGACCAGCTCCTGGCGGTGGCGCGCAAGCTCGGCCCGGAGGAGCGCCGCCAGGTCCTGGAGGCCTACGTCGGCCGCCGGGAGAACCGGCGCCACAAGCCCGGGCGCGCCTTCGAGCGCACCGTCTATCGCTTCGACGTGCTCGGCGACTACGGCGCCTTCCGCGACCTGCAGCGGCACCGGCTGCTCACGCTCGAGTGGCAGCCGCTCTCGACCCGGCACGGCTACGTGACGCCGGACGAGCTCGCGGAGGCGGGGGCGCTCCCGGAGTGGACGCGCGTCATGGAGGAGTCCGCCGCGCTCCACGACGCGCTGGCCGCCGAGACGCCCGCGGTCGCGGCCTACGCGGTGGCCATGGCCTACCGGGTGCGCTTCTACATGGAGCTGAACGCGCGCGAGGCCATGCACATGATCGAGCTGCGCACCGCTCCCCAGGGGCATCCGGCCTATCGGCGCATCTGCCAGGCGATGCACCGCCTGATCGCGGAGCAGGCCGGGCATCGGGCGCTCGCGGCGGCCATGCGCCACGCGGATCACTCGGGCGCGGAGGGAGGGCGGCTCGAAGCGGAGCGCGCCGCGGAGCGCCGGCGCGGGAAGAGCTGACGGGCGGCGGTTCCCCGCCGCCGGACTCTACTGCCCGCTGATCGTCACTTTGGTGGTCGCGCCGTCCACGCGGACGGCGGCGGCGTTCGCCGCGATGGACGCGGTATTGCCGGCCGCATTCTTGATCGGGTTCGTGATGGACAGCGGGCACGTAGCACCCATGGATCCGGCCGCCGTCAAGCACTACTTCGAAGGCGCCTGGCACCAGTAGTCCCCGCCTCTCGCGTCGCCGCTTGACACGCCCGCCGTCCCGCCGCATACTCCGACCCGGATCATTGGTCAAGCGACCAATAACAACCCCAATGGCACGGAAGCGCGGCGCGGCGTGACCCCCAAGCTCGGCATGGCCCCGGTGCGGCGCGAGCAGATCGTCCGCGCCACCATCCGATGTCTGGCCCGCTGGGGCTACGCCGGCCTCACCATGAAGCGGGTGGCCGCGGAGGCGGCGGTGAGCCAGGGCATCCTTCACTACTACTTCCGCGACAAGGCGGCGATGCTGGCCGCCGCCGCCCGGCGCGTGACCGTCGACCTCGACCGTCGCGTGGCCACCGAGTCGCGCGGGGCCCGGGACGCGCGGGAGCGGCTGCGGGCCGTTATCCGCGCGTGCCTACGCACCGCGGTCGACAATCGCGACTTCTGGACCGTGTTCATCGAGTTCTGGGGCGAAGCCTTCCACGACCGGCGGCTGGCCGCGGTGAACCGCCAGGCGTACGCGCGCGCCCGGCGTCTCATCGGCGCGGGCCTGGCCCAGGGCATCTCCGCCGGCGAGTTTCGCCAGATCAACGTGGAGGAAGCCGCCGTGGTGGTGCTGGCCCTCCTCGACGGCCTCTCGCTCCAGCTCGCCTTCGACCGTGGATTGATGACGCTGCCGCGCGCGGCCCGGGCCGCGGAGACCGCGCTCGTCCGCTACCTCGCGAACGGAGACCCGACATGACCATGCCGCCCGAACACGCGAAAGCCAAGGCCTACCTGCTCGAGAAGGGCACCCAGGCCCCCGTCGCCCAGATCCGCGAGCGGGTCGCCGATGCATTCGCCGCGCTGGACACCCTGCTGGCCGGCGTCACGGAGAGCCAGGCGCGCCGAGCGCCCGGGGGAGGCGAGTGGAGCGTGCACGAAATCCTGGACCACCTGGTGGAGACCCATCCCCGGGCGCTCGAGGAGATGCGCGCGCTGCTCGAGAACCGCCACTCGCCGGTGAGCCCCATTCCGGCCGGGCTTCAGTCGGCGGATCCCACCGCGCGGCGGTGGGACGACCTGCGGGGCGAGCTGCGCCGCCTCCACGCGGACGTGCTGGATGTGCTGGCGAAGGCGCCCGACCGCATGACGGAGGTCCGAGCGCCCATCATCATGGTGATCAATACGCGGCAGGCCGACGGCGCCGTGACGCCGATGCAGTGGATCGAGGAATGTGACTGGAAGGCCTGCGCCATCATCTTCCGGCTCCACGAGCTGGATCATTTGAGCCAGGCGAGAAAGACCCTCCGCCACCTGGCCGATTGACGCACCGGATAAACTGCACGATATGAGCCGCTGGAAGCGATTCGGCATCGAGGTGCAGCTGCTCACCGCCGACTGGTCCGGGCGGCCCAGGCGGTTGATTCGCCCGAACCGACCCCGCACCTGATCCCCGATCTCCACCTCTCGATCAGCGAGGTTCCGGGAGAGGTCTCGGTGCGGCTACCCCTGGCCGCGGACAGCCACCTGCTCTACGGGCTCCTGAGCCCCTACGTCTCACTGGACTCGAGCACGACCCTGGGCGCTCCATGGGCCAGCACGCTGCCGCCGGGCCTCAGGCGCGATACCGACGGGCTCGAGGACGTGCGGCTCGGGGCGGGGATGGCGGTGCCGCTGTCGGAGCGCACCCAGCTCTACGGGGAGTACCGCATCCTGCGCGGCC
>DASQAL010000210.1:0-5355 GCA_035635775.1 Candidatus Acidiferrum sp. | reverse complement strand
CGGGGAAGAAGAAGCGCCGGTTGGCGTCGTCCGTCGCCACCGCCCCCGAGTAGCTGGTGTCGGTCAGGTTGCGGGCCTCGAAGAACACGCCGAGGCCGCTCGGCTTGTGCTCGAAGCCGGCCTTGAAGTTGACGAGCGTGTGGGGGTCGTTGCGCGCGTCGTTCTCGCTGTTGACGAAGTAGCCCTTGGGCACTATGTCGAACCCGGGAGCCATCCAGAACCCAGAGCCATGATCGTAGCGCAGCTCGGTCTGGATGAAGTGCCGCGGCGCGCCGGGCAGGTCATTGTCGCCGAAGTTGACGTCGTTCACGAACACGAAGCGCGACCACGTATAGGCGGCGCGCGCCCGCAGCGTATCCCCGGTGCGCCCGAGCCCGATCCGCGACAGGATGTCCTTCACCAGCAGCAGGTCCACCCCCGCCTCCACGCCGGTGTGACGTGAGCGGTCGATATTGCGGTAGCGCGGGATCGTGAACGGGGCGCCCGGGAAGGGCTGGACGTTCACGTTCTGGATCTCGTCCCACAGCTCGGCGTCGTAGACCGCGACGTCCCAGGCGAGCCGCTCGCCCGCGTTGCCCCGGGTGCCCACCTCGAACTGCCAGGACTTCTGCGCGGCGAGCTGCCCCAGGTTGCCGCCGAGCTGGCCGGGCGCGGTCAGCTCCACGAGCGCCGGCGGCTCGTGGGCGTGGCTGGCATTGCCGAAGACCTGCACGGTGGGCGCCACCTTCCAGACGAAGCCGGCCCGGGGTGAGGTGGAGAAGAAGTCGACCGCGTCGGACTGGTTGCCGTTCGACAGGAAGCGATCGCGGACTTCTCGGGTGGCGTAGTTGACCCGGCCGCCGGCCACCGCAGTGAACGTGGAGGTGAGGTCGAGCTGCTCCTCGAGGTAGCCCGCGATATTGTTGGCGATATTGAACTGGTCCTTGGTCTTGGCGCCGCGGTTACCCAGGTTGTTGACGAGGTTGATGTCGATCTGGCGGGTGCCGAAGAACTGGAAGCCCGCGGTGAGCCGGCTGGCCAGGCCGAAGAAGGGCGCGGTCAGCACATAGCGCAGCTCGGTGCCGTAGCTGTAGGTCGTGTCGTCGATGATCGCGAACGACAGCGGGTGATCCATGTCCTGGTAGTTGAGCTGGGTGAACCACTCGAGCACCTGGTTCTCGCTGAGCGGCGTGCGGACGGTCAGGGCCCCCCGCGTGTAGTCGTAGTTGCGCTCTTCGCTGAACGCGCTGGCGGCCGGGTTGCGCTGGCGGCGATTGCGATCCATCTCCTGCTGGGTGAGGGCGCCGGGCAGGTTCTCCTCGTTCTGGACATAGCCGAGGTCGAGCCGCACCGTCGTTCCCCCGGCGGGCGATAGCCGAGGCTGGCGTAGGCGCGGCGCCGGATCTGGTCTCCGTGTTGCCGGAACCCGTTCACCTCGGTATCGCTCAGGCCGACATAGAGATCGAACGGCCCGTAAACCTGGCCGGTCCCCACGTAGTTCTTGAGATAGCCGAACGAGCCGGCGGCGCTCCGCAGCTCGATGAGCGGGGTGTCGTAGCCGGTCTTGGTGACGAGGTTGATGGCGCCGCCCAGGGTGTAGCCGCCGAATCGCAGGGCGTTGGCGCCCTTGTAGACCTCGATGCGCTTGGTGGTCAGGAGCTCCAGTGACTCGAAGTCGCCGAAGCCGTCGGCGTTGCCGTAGGGAAAGCCGTCGATCAGGATATTGAGGCCCCGCAGGTGGAAGTTGCTGCGGAGGCCGGAGCCGCGAATTGAGATCTGACTCTCGTCCGCCGCGCCGAAGCGGGGCTGCACGAACACGCCCGGCACGAAGTCGAGCGCGTCCTTGAGATTGGCCGCGCGTGACTGCTCGATCTTCTGCTGGCCGACCACCTCGGTGGCGCCCGGCACGCGGCGCAGCTCCTCGCGGGCCTCGGTGTCGGTCCGCGTGCGCTCGTCGGGCACGCGGCTGCCCTCGACGACCACTGGCGGGAGCGTGGTCTCCGGCCGCGGCTGGGCCGTTGCGACCATGGGAGTGAGAGCGACGGCGAGGGCCAGGATGATGGGGCGCATGGATCTCCTCACTGGGTGAGCCGGAATTCGACGGGGAGCAGCACCCACATGGCGACGGCGTCGGCGCCGCGGCGGGCCGGCTCGAAGCGCCAGCGTCGCACCGCCTCCATCGCCGCCTGATCGAGGTCGGGGTGCCCGGCGGAGTGCTCCACGCGCACGTCGCCGATGCGGCCGTCCGCCAGGACGTGCACGCGCAGCATGGTGGTGCCCTGGATACCGAGCCGGCGGGGCGCGGACGGGTAGGCCGGGCGCACCTGATAGCCGCCCTGCGGCCGCGCGGTTTGGGTGACGCTATCCGGCGGCGTGGTGGCGGGCTTCGCGGCTACCACGGGGCCCGACGCCGGAAGGGCCACCGTGGTGCTGCTCGCGGCGGGAGCCGCCGAGCCCGGGGCCGGCGCGGGCTCGCTGATGGCGGGCAGGGTGGCCCCCGCCGCCGGCGCGGGCGCGACCTCCGCGGGGGCGGGGGCCGGCGCCGGCGCGACGGCCTCCTCGACCTTCGGGGCGGCGGCCTCCAGCGGCCGCGGCGGCTCCGGTCGCCGGACCGGGCTCGCCCGCTCACGCCGTGGCGGTGCCGGGGGCGCGGGCTCCCGCGGTGGCTCGGCGGCGTCGAGGGTGACGAGCTGCACGGGGAGCACCGGCGGCTGCAGCGCCACCACGCTGATCACCCATTGCTGGCCCAGGATGAGACCGGTGACCAGCCCCGCATGGAGCAGGCAGGACACGCCGATCGGCATCGCACGCCACCACGACAGCTCGTTGAGCACGAACGCTTCCCTCCGCATGCGCCAGGATCGAAACCGCGACAGCCGGGATACCCCGCGCGTGGCCGCGGCGCACGGAGCGCGCGGGGCGCGGGAGACCGCAGGGGGCTACCGGATCGCGGAGGGAGGGGCGCGCCCCTGGTCGGGGCTGAGGAAGCGGGCCAGGGGGGAAGCCGGTGGAGCGGCCTCGGCCGGGCCGATGACGGGCAGCACGACGGAAGACAGCCCGAGGTCGTCCACCTCGACGGCCGCCAGATGCGCGGAGGCCGCGGCCACCATGCACTCTTCCTGCTGCTTCGGGTCGAAGCCGTGATGCACCGAGTGCAGCGCGTGCTCGAACGCGAAGACGCAGAGGAGGAGGGTGAGCGCCACGACCAGCGCGCCGCGCGGGCGCCGCCACAGGGCCCCCGCGACAAGCGCCAGCGCGGCGGCCAATGCGGCAAATAGATACCAGGGCAGCGCGGGCGGCGCGGGGGCGGCGCTCAGGACCGGGATGATCGCGGGGGCCTCCGCCGTCGGGAGGACCACGGCGGACGGCGCCGGTGAGACGATGTGAGCCGCGGCGGGACCAGCGATGGCCAGGATGGCCAGCGTCAGCAGCAGCGCCAAGGACACACGGTGGACTCGCGGCATACGCGACAAGGTAACCACTCAACCGGGCCAGGTCAAGGAAGGTTCCAGGGGCTGTGTTTGACGTGGCCGGAGAGCCTGTGGGATCATAAGCGCCCGTCATGAAAGTCCATTTCACAACCCTCGGCTGCCCCAAGAACCAGGTGGACTCCGAGCTGATGCTAGGCATGCTCGCCGAGGCCGGGCACCAGATCGTGGAGGCCGCCGAGGCCGCCGACTGCCTGGTGGTCAATACCTGTGCCTTCATCGACCGCGCGCGCGAGGAGTCGGTCAACACGATTCTCGAGCTGGCCCAGCTCAAGGAGCGCGGCCGGGCCCGGGCTCTCATCGTGACGGGCTGCCTCACCCAGCGCTACGGCATCGAGATCCAAACCGAGATTCCGGAGATCAACGCGATCCTCGGGACCTCGGAGCTCCACCGCATCGTGGATCTCGTGAACCAGGCCGACGGGCGGGAGGCCTGGGTGAGCGAGGCGCCGCCCGGCTACCTCTACGACGCGCAGACCCCGCGGCTGCTCACCGGCCGGGTGCCCTACGCCTACGTGAAGATCGCCGAGGGCTGCGACATGGGCTGCGCGTTCTGCGCGATCCCCCAGTTCCGCGGGCGCCACCGGAGCCGAGCGCTCGCCGACATCGTGGCCGAGGTCAACGGGCTCGCGCGCCGCGGGATCCAGGAAGCCATCCTGGTCTCGCAGGACACGCTCGCCTACGGGCGTGATCTCTCCGGCAACGGCGACATCGGTGACCTGCTGCTCGCCCTGTCCGAGACACCCATGCCGTGGATCCGGCCGATGTATCTCCATCCCGCCCACGTCACCGAGCGGCTCATCGCCAAGTGGCAGCGCGCGCGTGTGGTCCCGTACCTCGACATGCCGGTCCAGCACGGCGACGACGGGATCCTGCGCGCCATGCGCCGCGGCGTCACCGCCCAGCGCATGAAGGACGTCATCGCCCGGCTGCGCGACGCGATCCCCGGCGTCACCCTCCGCACCACCGTGCTGGTGGGCTTCCCGGGTGAGACGGAGGCCGCGTTCCAGAACCTGCTCGGCTTCGTGGAGGACGCGGGCTTCGACCGGCTCGGGGTCTTCACCTACTCGGTGGAAGAGGGCACGCCGGCCGCCGACATGGCCGATCAGGTCCCGGCCGAGGTGATGGCCGAGCGCGCCCAGCAGGTGCAGGACCTCCAGGACCGGCTGGTGTGGCCGCGCCAGAAGGCCCTCTTCGGCACCCGCCAGACCGTGCTGGTGGATGGGCCGAGCCCCGACTCCGCGTTCCCCTTCGAGGGCCGCACCGCCGGCCAGGCGCCCGAGATCGACGGCGTGGTGCTGCTGCGCGACCGCACGCTCACCCCGGGGCGCTTCGCGGAGGTCGCCATCGTCGAGGTCGAGGGCTACGAGCTCGTCGGCGAATAAGCGCCTCGGGCTGCTCGACCGCCTGGCCTTCGTGCTGGCCAGTGTCTTCGGCGCGGGCTATGCCCCGGTGGCGTCGGGCACGGTGGGTAGCTTCGTCACCGTGGTAGCGATCTGGCTCCTGCCGCTCACCCCGCTGCGCATCGCGGTCGCGCTGGTCGTCGTCATCCTCGTCGGGATCTGGGCCGGCTCGCGCGTGGAGCGCGTGCTGGGTAAGAAGGACCCCGGAGTCATCGTGATCGACGAGGTGGCGGGCATGCTGCTCTCGGTGATCCTGCTGCCGCGGACGATTCCCGTGCTCATCACCGCGTTCCTGCTCTTCCGGCTCTTCGACATCTGGAAGCCGTTCCCCGCCCGCGAGAGCCAGGCCCTCACCGGCGGCGTGGGCGTGATGGTGGACGATCTCATCGCCGGTTTTTACACCCTGATCCTGATCATGGGCGCTCTTACCCTCTTCCCCGGCTGGCTGACCCGGCCGTGAGCGGGGCCTGGATCGTCACGGTGGG
>DASQAL010000209.1:0-3282 GCA_035635775.1 Candidatus Acidiferrum sp. | reverse complement strand
TTCAGCGGCTGGGGCGGGAGCGACGTCGGGAGCGGGGGTGGTAGCAGCGGCGGCGGGTTCAGCGGGGGCGGCGGCGGCTTCGGCGGCGGCGGCTCGAGCGGGAGCTGGTGATGGCGCGTCATCCACGCTGGGTGCGGCGGTTCCTCGACGAGGCCGATCTGGCCGCGGTGGCCGCGGCCGTCGCGACCGCGGAGGCCGCGACCTCCGCCGAGATCCGGGTGCATCTCGACGCGCGCTGTCCGGGGGAGGCGCTGGCGCGGGCCGCGCTGGTCTTCGAGCGGCTCGGCATGCACCGGACCGCCGCGCGGCACGGCGTGCTCATCTACGTGAGCATCGAGGACCGCAAGCTCGCGGTCCTGGGCGACCGCGGCATCCACGAGCGGGTGGGCCAGGCCTACTGGGACGGGCTGGTCGAGTCGGTCCTCGCGCACTTCCGCGGGCAGCGGTTCCGCGACGGCCTCGTGCACGCGGTCGGCGAGGTGGGCGCGGTGCTCCGGCAGCATTTCCCGCGCCGGCCCGACGACGTCAACGAGCTGCCCGATCGGGTGAGCGTCGAGCCGTCCTGATCTCCCGGCCTCAGCGCCAGAGCCGGACGCTCAGGCCGATGAACGCCGACCAGTCGGGCCCCTGGCCGGTGAGCGTGGTCCGCATCCCGGCGTCCACCGCCAATCGGGGGGTCACGCGGTACATCAGCGCCACCGTCGTGAGCAGGCTGTCGCGGCCGGCGCGCTCGTCCTTCGTCGTGAAGAACAGCTCGGTGATCGTGGAGAGCCGCTCGGTCACCGCCCAGGAGAGCGAGGCCGAGGCGATGCCCTGGGGGATGAAGCCGTCGGGCCGCCGCTGGCCGATCGCGGCCACGCCGGCATTGGCGTCGAGGCTCAGGCCCCACGGTAGCCCGAGCGTCATCAGCAAGAGCGCGCCGAAGTCGGTCCGCTCGGTGCCGATCGGCTCGCGCGCGGTGGGCAGCTTCACGAACGGCCTGAGTGCCAGGGCGGGGCCGGCGCCGTCGGGCGCCGGCGCGTGGAAGCGGTACTTGAGGCCGAGGGTGTAGTCGCCGCTGCCGTAGTCGTCCTCCGCGGCCCGGAGCCAGACGAAGGGCACGCCCTCCAGCGAGATCTCGACCGCCGGCGTGAGCCCGAGGCGCAGCACGCCTTGTACCGAGAGCTGCCGCTCGGTCGGGCCGCCGCCCACGCGCGCCCGCTCGTACTCGAGGCCGGTCTCGATCTGGAGCGCGCCGGCCGGCACGACCTCGGCGCTGGTGGTGAGGTCCGGCCGGTCGGGGTTGATGTCCTGCGCCGCCGCGGCCGCCGCCCACAGCCAGAGAAAGGCGGCCGCGGCGAGGATCCTGAGCGGCGTCATGGCGGGTCCCCCGAGCATGGCGCCCCATGATACATGGCCGCCGGCCGGGCGGGCATTCTGCCGCCATCGGGCGTCGTGCCGTTCGTACCCGGACACGAGGCCCTCCGTCCCTTTAATATTTTCGCGGGGTTCGGCCTTGGCACAGGCGGTGCTTGACCCTCACCCGGATGCTTCAGCTCGGCGAGGAGGCCGCCATGAGACATCGCACGCGGACGACATCACTCCTGCTGCTCCTGCTCCTGCTCCTCGGGGGGGTCATCGCGCCGCCGCTGATCCCGGAGGCGTCGGCCCAGGCCGATCGCCTCGACTGGGCCGCCCGGCTCGCCGAGGTGGATCGGGTGCTCGCGCGCGGCGAGACGACGGCCGTCGCGGCGGCGTGGCGCGAAGCCTACGTGGCCGCGCACGCGAGCCGGGACTGGCCCGGCATGATCGCGGTCGGCGACGCGGCCCTGCGCGCGGGCCGCGCCACCCGGACGCCCGAGGTCTTCGAGCCGCGCGCGCGACGCGCCTATCTGACCGCCCTGCTCCGGGCGCGCCGGCAGGCGTCGCGCGACGGTGTGCTCGCGGCGGGCGAGGCCTTCGGCCGCCTGGGCGATCGCGATGCCGAGCGGCTGGCCAAGGCCGAAGCCGCCCAGCTGGCGATTCGCGCCGAGTCCGCCGCGCGCCGCGGCGCGCGCGCGCTGTAGTCTCCCGCCGCCCCGGCCGGGCCACCGGCCGGGGCGCGTGGTATGCTCCCTCCGCCATGACCCGAGCCGAGCTTCCCACGCCCGCACTGCTGCTGGATCTCGACCGCTTCGAGCGCAATATCCAGAAGATGGCGGCCCACGTGAAGGCCGCGGGCAAGAAGCTCCGCCCGCATTCGAAGACCCACAAGTGCCCGGAGATCGCCCGCCGCCAGGTGGCGGCCGGCGCGGTCGGCGTCTGCGTGGCGAAGGTGAGCGAGGCCGAGGTGATGGCCGCCGCGGGGGTGCGCAATCTCCTGATCACCACCGAGGTGGTGGGGCCCGAGAAGATCGGCCGCCTGCTCGGGGTGCTCCGCCGCCAGCCCGAGACCCTGGCGGTGGTGGATCATCCCGACAACGTGCACGAGCTCGGTCGAGTGGTGAAAGAGGCGGGGCTCGTGCTCAACGTGCTGGTGGACGTGGACGTGGGCGGCCGCCGCACCGGCGTCCAGCCTGGCGAGCCGGCGCGGGACCTGGGCCGCGAGGTGATGGCGCAGCCCGCGCTCCACCTGCGCGGGCTGCAGGGCTACGCGGGCCACTGCGCGCACGTGATGGGATTCGAGGAGCGGCGGCGGACGTCGAAGCGCTGGATGGGCCGGCTCATGAAGACGCGCGACCTCTTCGACAAGCACGGCATGGCGGTGGACATCGTGACCGGTGGCTCGAGCGGCACCTTCAATATCGACGTGGACCTGGAGGGGCTCACCGAGCTGCAGTCGGGCTCCTACTGCGTGATGGATCTCGACTACCGGCGCATCGGCGGCCCGAGAGGGGCGGCCTACGACGACTTCGAGATGGCGCTGACCGTGCTGACCACGGTGGTGAGCGTGCCGAGCCAGGAGATGGCGATGGTGGACGCGGGCTTCAAGGCCTTCTCCACCGACCGCCCCTTCGTGCCGGAAACGGTGGAGTGGCCGGGCGTGGAGTACTCCTGGGCGGGCGACGAGCATGGGCGGCTCATGACCATCGAGCCGGGGCGGCTGCCGAAGCTCGGGCAGCTCATCGAGTTCTTTCCCCCGCACTGCGATCCGACCATCAACCTCTACGACCGGATCTACGCGATGCGGGCCGACAAGGTCGAGGCGGTCTGGGAGATCTCCGGGCGGGGCCGGTCCCAGTAGGACTGGAACACCTCCCACACCTCGTCGGGCGAGCGCGTCTGGAAGATGCGGGCGCGGCACTCGGTGGCGTGGCCGAGCCC
>DASQAL010000208.1:0-5821 GCA_035635775.1 Candidatus Acidiferrum sp. | reverse complement strand
TCGCCGTGCGAGAACGTGCTCGACCGCGCGACCGCCATGATGCCGCGGCTCATGTACGAGCGCCTGGATGACCTCGGCATCGATTTTTCCGTGGTTTATCCAACCGCGGGGCTCAGCTACCACCGCATGCAGGACACGCGGATGCGTCGGGCCATCTGCCGCGCCTACAACGTCTTCGCCGCCGACCAGTTTCGCGGGCTCGAGGACCGCGTCATCCCGGCCGCCATCATCCCGATGTACACGCCCGAGGAAGCCATCGAGGAGATCGAGTTCGCGGCCACGCAGCTCGGCTACAAGGTCATCATGGTCGGCGGGCTCATGCGGCGGCCGGTGCCGGCGCTAGCCGAGGAGCGGCCCGACGCGGCGAGCCTGGTCGAGTGGTACGACGTCATCGGCATCGACAGCCCCCACGACTACGACCCGGTGTGGCAGAAGTGCCGCGAGCTCCGGCTGGCCCCGAGCTTCCACAACGGCGCCCGCTCCATCCTGCTCCGCAACTCGCCGTCCAACTTCTGCTACAACCACATCGGTCACTTCGCCTCCGCCGGCCACGCGGTGGCCAAGGCGATCTTCTTCGGAGGCGTCACGCGCCGCTTCCCCGACCTCAACTTCGCGTTCCTCGAGGGCGGGGTGGGCTGGGCCTGCATGCTCTACGCGGACCTCATCGGCCACTGGGAGAAGCGCAACGGGCAGGCCATCCAGGCGACGCACCCGAGCAAGCTCGACCGTGGGAAGCTGCTGGAGCTGGCGCAGAAGTACGGCCGTCCCGAGGTCGTCGCGGCGGTGCGCCGCGGCGACGGGCTGGAGGGCGACTCGAACTCCACGCTGACCGGCGGGGTGGAAGACGTCGACGACTACTTCCGCTGCAAGATCGAGAAGAAGCAGGACATCCGGGACCTCTTCGTGCCCCGCTTCTACTTCGGCTGCGAGGCCGACGATCCCACCAACGCGTGGGCGTTCGACACACGCGCCAATCCCATGCGCGCCCGCCTCAACGCGATCTTCAGCTCCGACATCGGCCACTTCGACGTGCCCGACATGACGGCGGTCGTCCCCGAGGCCTACGAGCTGGTCGAGGACGGGCTGCTCACCGACGACGACTTCCGCGACTTCATGTTCGGCAACGCGGTGCGCTTCTGGGGCGAGGTCAACCCGGACTTCTTCAAGGGCACCGCCGTCGAGAAGGCGGCGGCCGAGGTCCTCGCGCAGCCGGGCGCGCGGCGCTGAGCGAGGAGACCACGCCCATGCTGCAGCGACAGGTCGGTGAGGTCATCATCAACCGCATCATCGAGTCCGAGCGCCCGGACTTCGACGCCGGACAGTTCTTCCCGCAGATCACGCCCGAGCAGTGGGCGCCCTACCGCCCGCGGCTCGCGGGCTGGGCCATGGACCCGGCGGGGAACGGCCTGGTCTTCCCGATGCAGTCGTTCCTCGTTCGCACGCGGCACCACACCATCGTGGTGGACACCTGCGTGGGCGACCACAAGGAGCGGGCGCGGCCCAACTGGAACAAGACGTCGAGCGGCGAGTACCTGAAGCGGTTCGCCGAGACCGGCGTCCGGCCGGAGCAGGTGGACTACGTGATGACCACGCACTTTCACACCGACCACGTCGGCTGGAACACGCGCTGGGAGAACGAACGCTGGGTGCCCACCTTCCCCAACGCCCGGTACGTCATGTCCGAGAAGGAGTGGGCGTACTGGTCGGCCCTGCACAAGGAGACCCCGCAGAATCAGATCGCGGACAGCGTGATCCCCATCGTCGAGTCGGGCCACGCCCAGATGGTGAGAAACGACTTCGCGATCGACGACGAGGTCCGCTTCGAATCCACCGCGGGGCACACGCCCGACCACATGAGCGTGCACGTCACGTCCAATGGCCAGCACGCGGTCATCACCGGCGACCTGATCCACTCCCCGGTGCAGTGCCTGGAGACCGACTGGGTGCCGCGACCCGACTTCGACCCCAAGCAGGCCGCCGCCACGCGGCGCGCCTTCCTCGAGCGGTATTGCGAGCAGGACGTCCTCGTGTGCGCCTCGCACTTCCCGTCGCCCTCATTCGGCCGCGTCGTGCGCGAGGGCAACGGGTTCTGGTTCGAGTACCTGAAGGCCTGACCGGACGGGGTCGCCCTGCGCGTGCCCCGTCACGTCGGGCTCGCGGAGCGGCTGGCCGGGGAGCTCGGCGTCACCATCGAGGGGTGACGACCTTTTTCTTAGCGAACCCGGCGACCGATGCGGCTCCACCGCGTGTGGCCGTCACCATCCGAGGACCAGTAGATCCACACCGGCCGGCCAATGATCTGGGCTTTCGGTACCGGCCCCCAGTGGCGGCTGTCCTCACCGGCATTTCGGTTGTCGGCCATCACGAAGACGGCCCCGGGCGGGATCTCGACTGGTCCTACATCCTTGGCCGCGCGAACCTCGTCGGTGAAGTCCGCATAGGGCTCGGCGACCGGTCGGCACCCGTCCGCCCGGGGCTCGCAGTTGATGTACACATCGTGCCCCTGGACCACGATCTCTTCCCCTCCCAGGCCCACGATCCGCTTGACCAGGGTCTCGTTCGCATCGCTCGGGTCGGTGAAGACGACGAGATCACCCCGCGCCCGCCAATGCGCCCCCTTGTCGATCAGGACGTAGTCTCCCACCAGGAGGGTCGGGGCCATGGACGTCGAGGGAATCCAGACCCCCTCGAAGCGGTGACGAACCGCGAGGGGCAGCGCCACGACGAGCGCGACGATCCCGAGCATGACGAGGAGCCAGAAGACCCGGCCGGAGCTGCCCACCGCTCATACAATAAACCCCGAGAGCTGGTCCTCCACGCCATTTGTCCCCCGCTCTGGTATGGTCGCGGGGACCATGGATGGTCCCTCGGGACTCATGCTCTTCGGGGCGGGACTCGCAGGCGGCATCGTCACCGCGGTCGTCGGCGGCGCGTCGCTGATCACCTTCCCGGCGCTGCTGGCGGCGGGGTTGCCGCCGATCATCGCGAACGCCTCGAACGCGGTGGCGCTGATGCCCGGAAACTTCGTCGGCGGGATCGTCGATCTGGAGCGCCTGCCGCGCTGGGATCGATCCTTCGCGGGCCTGATCGCGGTGTGCGTCGCCGGCAGCCTGGCGGGGGCCGGGCTCCTGCTCGTGACCCCGGAACGCGCGTTCACGGTTGTCGTGCCGCTACTGATCGGCCTGGCGACGATCCTCTTCGCAGGGGCCGGCCGGATCCAGCGGTGGATCCTGCATGAAGCGGCCCGCCCGACCGGCATGCGCGTATCCACCGACGGCCTCAGGCTGCTGCTCTTCGCGCCGGTGGCGATCTACGGCGGCTACTTCGGGGCCGGGATGAGCGTGATGCTGCTGGCGATCCTCTCCGTCAGCGACACGGACGACTTCCGCGCGACCAACGTGATCAAGAATCTGCTCTCGGGCCTGACGAGCCTGGTGGCCGTCGTCGTGTTCGTGGTCCAGGGCATGGTCGCCTGGCCTCCGACGCTGGTCATGATGGCCGGCGCGGTGGTCGGCGGCTTCCTCGGCGGACGGCTCGCCCGCGTCCTGCCGCCGACCCTGATCCGAGGGATCGTCATCACCGTCGGCACGATCCTCACGGTGATCTACGCGTGGCGTTACTGGCTGCGCTGAAGCCGGGTTAGTCGGTCAGGTCGGCGAAGAGCGGCGTGCTCAGGTAGCGCTCGCCGAACGAGGGGATGATCACGACGATGAGCTGGCCCGCGCTCTCCGGCCGGCGCGCGACCTCGACGGCGGCCCAGAGCGCGGCGCCCGAGGAGATGCCCACCAGGAGCCCTTCCTCGCGCGCGGCCCGCCGGGCGGTGGCGAAAGCGTCGTCGTTCTTCACAAGGATGATCTCGTCGTAGATCTTCGTGTTGAGCACGTCGGGCACGAAGCCCGCGCCGATGCCCTGGATCAGATGCGGGCCCTTCGTCCCACCCGACAGGACCGGCGAGGCGTCGGGCTCCACGGCCACGCAGCGGAACGTGGGCTTGCGCGCCTTCAGCACCTCGCCCACCCCGGTGATGGTGCCGCCGGTGCCGACACCGGCCACGAGCACATCGGCCTGGCCGTCGGTGTCCCGCCAGATCTCCTCGGCGGTGGTCCGGCGGTGGATCTCGGGATTCGCCGGGTTCTGGAACTGCTGCGGGATGAAGTAGCGCGGGTCACGCGCCGCCAGATCCTCTGCCCGCTTGATCGCGCCCGCCATGCCCTCGACGGCCGGGGTCAGAATGAGCTCGGCCCCGTAGGCCCGCAGAAGCAACCTCCGCTCTTTACTCATGGATTCGGGCATCGTGAGCACGAGCTTGTACCCACGGGCGGCGCAGACGAAGGCCAGCCCGATACCGGTATTGCCGCTGGTCGGCTCGAGGATGATGGTGTCGGGCTTGATCCGGCCCGCCTGCTCGGCCGCGTCGATCATGGCCACGCCGATGCGGTCCTTCACGCTGTGGGCCGGACTGTAGAACTCGAGCTTGGCCACCACCTGACCGGCGGCACCCTCGGTGAGCCGCCGGATCCGCACCAGGGGCGTATTGCCGACGAGCTCGGTCACGTCGTTCGCGATGCGCATGTCCTTGCCGCCCGTCAGAGAAGGCCGCCGGCGATGAGCAGCCTTCGATGCTCCGTGACCACCGCTACCTTGGCTTTGAGCTTGCCCATCTCCCTGGTCCTCCGTGCCCTTTGGATGTGTCGGAGGCAGCGCGGGTTGCGTCCGGGTAAAGAATCCCTTGGGCACCATGCTGCATCCCAACCGCGACGGGTGACCCGGAGGACGCATGAACCCCGCTGACAGCCTGCAGTTTCTCGAGCACTATGGCGTGCTGGTTCTTCCCGCCCTGGTCGTCGCCGAGCAGATCGGCGTTCCGCTGCCCGCGGTGCCGGCCCTCCTGGGGGTCGGGGCGCTCGCCGCGCACGGCCGCATCAGCGTCCCGCTGGTGCTGGCGGCGATCGCGGTCGTGGCCCTGGCCGCCGACTTCACCTGGTACGAGGTGGGCCGGCGACGCGGGGCGGTCGTCCTGGCGAAGCTCTGCCGTATCTCGATGGAGCCGGACTCGTGCTTGCGCCGGGCCAAGAGCTTCTTCGCCCGCCACGGCGCGCGGGGCATGCTCGTCGCGAAGTTCGTCCCCGGCCTGACCACGGTCATGCCGCCGCTCGCCGGCATCTTCGCGGTCGGGCGCGTGCGCTTCGCCCTCTACGACCTCGCGGGCGTGCTGCTCTGGGCGGGGACGTGGCTGGCCCTGGGATACTTCTTCAGCGATGCCATCACCCTGATCACCGCCCGGGCCGCCACCCTCGGGCGGATGCTCGGCCTCGTCGTAGTGGCCGCGCTCGCCGCCTACGTCCTGGTCAAGTACGCGCGCCGCCACCTGTTCCTGCGGGCACTCCGCATGGCGCGCATCTCACCCGAGGCGCTGAAGCGGCGCCTCGGCGCCGGAGAAGACGTCACGATCATCGATCTCCGGACACCCCTCGACGTCGCGGCCACGCCGTACGCCATTCCCGGGAGCCGCTGGCTGGCCGCCGACGCCATCGATGCGGTCGAGGCGGAGACCCTCCGAGCCCGCGAGCTGGTCCTCTACTGCGCCTGCCCCAACGAAGCCACGAGCGCCCGGGTGGCGCTCCTGCTCAGGCGCAAGGGCATCACGCGGGTCCACCCTCTCGAGGGCGGCCTGGCCGCGTGGATGGCGCTGGACTTCCCGGTTCTGGCGGTCGAACCGCCGGCCGTCGCCGTCGACGAGCGCGCGGACCGCGTACCGTCCAGAGTCGCGTAGCGGCCCTCCGCGGGCCGCGAGCGTCCGCACTGGCGCACCCGGCGCCCG
>DASQAL010000207.1:0-15108 GCA_035635775.1 Candidatus Acidiferrum sp. | reverse complement strand
CCCTGCTGCTGGTCGAGCCCACGCAGACGGTCTACATCAAGTGCCGGGTGATGGGGGCGCCGCTTCGCCTAGGCGAGTTCGCGCGCTTCAGCTTGGCGGTCGAGGACGTGCTGGAGGATGCGCCCACCGAGGAGGAAGGCACCGTGCGGATCACCGGCGGAATCACGTATGCGCCGGCGCCCTCGCTCGAGGAGCCGTGGGCGAAGGCCGTGCTGGCTGCGCTGCGAGCAGGGTAGCCTGCCCCCTCACCGCCCGCCCCCTCACCGCCCGCCCCCTCACCCTGCCCTCTCCCCCTCCGGGGGCGAGGGAGATCGAGCGGATTAGACGGAGAGCAGGTCCCTCCCGATGACGAGCGGGCCGGCGTAGTGCCGCCGGACCGCGGCCTCCAGCTCGTCCGGCTCCGAGCCGGGCATGAGATGCGTCACCGCGAGCTTCTTGGCGCGCGCGCCCGCGGCCACGCGCCCGAGATCGTCGGGCTGCGTGTGGTAGGAGGCCAGGTCGCGGATCTTGTCTTCCAGGCTGGGCCAGCCGCAGCCCGGGGCCCACGAGGTCTTGGCCATCTCGCAGCACTCGTGGATGAGGCAGTCGACGTCCCGGCTCCAGCGCATCAGGTTGTCGCAGGGGCGTGTATCGCCCGAGATGACCACGCTGCGGCCGCCACCGTCGAAGCGATAGCCGAAGGCGGGCTTCACCGGATCGTGCTCGACCAGGAAGGCGCTCACGATCACGCCGCCCGCCTGCATGATCTGCCCTTCCTCGATCTCGGTCACCGTCACCGCGGGCGGCTTGCGCTCGACCATGTGGGAGCGGCGCACCTCGATGTCCCAGTGCAGATAGTCCAGCAGCTTGTCCATCTGCCCCTTCGTGCCCGCCGGGCCCCAGATCTCGAGCGGCGCGTTCTGCCCCACGATCCAGCGCGTGATCAGCAGGTGGCCCAGATCGACCACGTGGTCGGAGTGGTGATGGGTGATGAACACACGCGGCCAGTCATAGGGCCGCACGCCCGTCTGTACGAGCTGGACGCCCACGCCGGAGCCCGCGTCCACGAGGAAGCGCTCCGCGCCCAGGGACAGCAGGGTGGACGGGCCGCGCCGCTTGGGATTGGGCGGGGGCGAGCCGGTGCCGAGGAGGACAGCCTCCACGGTCAGGGCCCCGCCGGCAGCGCCGCGCCGATCTCGAACTGCGGCAGCACGGGCTCGATCTGCCGGCCGCCGGAGACGAAGAAGCGCGCGACCTGCTCCTGGGCGGCCCGTCCGATGGCGTACACCTCGGGGAAGGCCGTCCAGGCCAGGAATCCGTGCGGGTTCTTGAAGCGCTCCGAGAGGCCCGCGAGGTCGTGCCGATACAGCGAGGACACCGGCTGCAGCAGTCCCGCGCGTAGCAGCGCCGCGGTCGTAGGGTTGGGCACGGTGCGATCCCCCACCGCCCACTGGTAGAGCACGGCCTTCACGCCGACCCCGAGCAGCGGCGCTTGCTTCAGATAGGGCGCGAACGCGACCGGATTCGCGGACTGGCTGAGCCACTCGGCGCGGTCGAAATAGGCCTGGATGTCGAGCGCGCCCGCGGCCGGCTCGCGCACCGGCGCGTCGCCCGGGAGCGGGATCGACTCGGTGAAGTCCTGCTCGCCGTTCATCAGCGGCGGCTGCCGGCGCTTGAGCTGGCCCACCACCAGGCCGCGGAAGACCGGCGACTGGCGCGCGATCTCCACGATGGGCCCGCCCGCCACGTTGAGCACGCCCACGCGCACCAGCGGGTCCACCGCCATCAGGAGCGTGCCGTAGATGCCGCCGAAGGACTGCCCGAAGTAGGCGATGCGCTCGCGGTCCAGGTCCACGGAGCCGTCGCCGTCCACGTCCACGCCGCGGCGGATGGCGCGGACGAGCTGCATGAGGTCCGCGGTGGTCTGCCGCAGCCCGTCCCGGCTGCTGACCAGCGCGAGCGGCGAGCCCGCGGGGGTCCCGACGCCCTCGGTGGACGTGATGCGGCCGTCGCCATCCTGGTCCACGCCGCGCCCGCCCGCGGGCAGCGTGACCGGCTCCTGGCCGGTCCGGAGCACGGTAAGCGTGCCCTCGGGGCCGCCGCCGTGGCCCACCACGTTGATGGCCACGGTGGCGAAGCCGAAGCGCGCCATGGTGCCGGCCACCGTCATGGGGACCACGTGGCGGTCATTGCCGAAGCCGTGGCCGAAGAGCGCCACCGGCCAGCCGCCGGGCGGCGTGGTGCCGGTCGGCAGGTACACGGTGACGTCCACGTCCTCGCTGCCCTGGAGCGCGGGCACCTCGGCCCGGGTCGCGGTGGCAGGGATGACGCGGTCCCGGGTGAGGAAGGACCGGGCGATGAACCGGCCGAACGCGATCGTCCGGACGTTGGCCGGCGGGACCAGCACCAGCGGCAGCTTCACCGGCTCCTCGAAGCGCGCGGCCGGATCCGTCGCAATGTGCCGGCGCAGCTCGAGGCCGTCGAGCTCCACCCGCGCATAGGCCGAGCGGGCCCCGCCCGGACCCAGGGCGAAGCGCAGCTCGGGCGCGGGCCCCGTCTCGAGCACCGCGCGCATCTGCTCGAGCCCCGCCGTCACGCTCTGGGTGGTGAAGACGGTGACGGCGGCGACGTCACGGCGCGTGATGCCGAGCGGCTTGAGCCGCTGGAGCACCACGCCTTGGGCGGAGATCCCGTAGGCGGCCTCGGTCACGAGCGGGGCGTGGAGGGCCGGCGCGAGCGGCTGCCCGCCATCGTCCAGGACCCGCGTGGTGAGGACCAGCGCGTAGCGACGCGCCTGGAGCAGGGCGCGCTCGGGGCGGGCATAGAGCGTATGGCTCGTCCCGTCCCAGACGAGCTGGCCGAGCCCGATGGGTGAGGCCAGCGGCTCGGGCGCGAGCGGGAGGATGAAGGCGCTGGCTTTCGTGAAGCTGTCGAGCGCGACCGGGCCGGAGAAGCGGATGGCCACGCGCGGGTTGACGCTCCAGCCGTCCAGCTCGTTGACGAGGCGGATCTCGTCGCAACCCGCGGGATCGACGGCGCAATCGGGCAGCGCGAGCGCCACGCGGCGCCCGGTGGACTGTCGCGGATCGGGCACTGTCTGCCGGTCCGAGGGGACGAGCGCCTGCACCTCGGCGGCGGCCGCCCCCGTCGGCGGGAGGCTGATCGCGAGCGAGAGCCCGAGCGCGAGGCAGCCGGCGAGGCGTCCGACGGGGCCCACCGCCCTCAGCGAGGAGGCTGGGGCGACGGCTGGCTCGGGCCGGGCGCGGGCACGAGGCGGCGCGGGACGCGCGGCGCGGCCTGGTACGCCCCCACCGTCACCGCGACCTCGGTCTCCTTGCCTTCGCGCATCAGCGAGATCTTGACGCTCTTGCCCACCGGCGTGCTCGAGATGATCCGCTGCAGGTCGCGCGGGCCCTCGACCGGCGCGCCGTCCACGGAGACCACCACGTCATTGGCCTTGATCCCGCCCTGGTCCGCGGGCTGGCCGGCCACCACCTGGCGGATCAACACGCCCTTGGCCTCCTTGAGCCCGAACTTGGCAGCCTCCTCGTCCGGCACCTCGGCGATGCTGACCCCGAGCCACCCCCACTCGACCTTGCCCTTCTCGGCGAGCTGGGGCAGCAGCGCCTTCACTAGGTTCACCGGGATGGCGAAGCCGATGGTGCCGTTGACGGCGGCCATGCTGTTGACGCCCACCACCTCGCCCGCCATGTTGACGAGCGGGCCGCCCGAGTTGCCCGGGTTCACCGCGGCGTCGGTCTGGATGAACTCGAAGCCGGGCGCGGCGACCTGGATCGGGGCGCCCTTGCGGCTCACGATGCCGAAGGACACCGTCTGCTCGAGACCGAAGGGATGCCCCAGCGCCAGCACGAACTCGCCGACGCGGGTGCGGTTGGAATCGCCGAGCGCGGCCACCGGCAGCCCCTTCGCGTCGATCTTGACCAGGGCCAGGTCCACCCGCTCGTCCAGGCCGACCACCTTCCCCTCGAACCGCCGGCCGTCGATCAGGCGGACCTGGATCCGCTCGGCGTCCCCCACCACGTGCGCGTTCGTGACCAGATAGCCGTCCTCGCGGATGATGAAGCCCGAGCCCTGGCTCCGCCGCTCGTCCGGCGCATTGGGCTGCTGCTCCTGCCCTTCCGCCTGGGGTTCGGCCACCCGGCGCACCCGGATCTGGACCAGCGGCGGCTTGAGGCGCTCTGCCAGGTCGTGCATGAAGTCGTTCAGGCGCAGGATCTCGGGCGGCGCCACCGCCCCCTGGCTCTCCTTCCACAGCGGCTCCGCGGGCCGGGCCTGGGCGGAGGCCACTGTCGGCACCACGAGCGATAGCGCGAGCGCAAGGGAGAGGGCTGGACGACGCATCTGCAAGCCTCCTGGAGTGTGTGGTACTCGGGGACGACCGGATTCGATTATACCGCCATACCGATTCTGCGCTTCGCCTACCGCCGCACCTCGCGGAGGACGTGCCCGAGCTCGGGAAGGATCAGCTTCTCGAGCGCGAGCCGGCAGGCATTGGGGGAGCCGGGCAGCGAGAAGAGCGCCCGCCCCTGCACGACCCCGCCCTGGGCGCGCGAGAGCATGGCGGCGGCGCCGACCTCCTGGTAGGAGAGCATGCGAAAGAGCTCGCCGAAGCCGGTGAGGCGCTTGTCGAGCAGGGCCTCGACCGCCTCGAAGGTGGAGTCGCGCGAGGTGACCCCGGTGCCGCCGGTGAGGATGAAGGCCTCGACGGCGGGGTCGTCACAGCCCTTCCGGATCACCGCGGTCACCTGCGTCGGCTCGTCGCGGACGATGCCGTGGCCGACCACGGTATGCCCGGCCTGGGTGAGCCGCTCGCGGATCAGGGCGCCGCTCGTGTCAGTGTCCGGCGTCTTCGAGTCCGAGATCGTGAGGACGAAGCAGCCGATCGAGCGCGGTGCATTCGCCTTGTGGTCTTTCGGGACTGCGTCGGCTGGCGGGACTGCGTCGGCTGGAGGAACCGCGTCGGGTCGGCTCACTCGGCTTCCTCCAGGTAGACGGCGCCGTCCTCGACGGTGGCCGTGTAGCGCGGGACGCTCTCGCCCGGCACCGTCATGCAGGCGCCGGTGCGCATGTCGAACTCCCAGCCGTGGAGCGGGCAGATCACGATCTCACCCTCGACCCAGCCGTCGCAGAGGCTGCCGCCCTGATGCGGGCAGTCGTCGCCGATGGCCAGGATCTCCTCGCCGCGCCGATAGACGCCCACGTTGTGGCCGTTCACGCTGACGGGCACGCCCTTGTTGGGCGGCAGCTCCGACAGCGCCAGGACCTTCACGCCGGCCACGAGAATCTGCCCCTCACCCCGGCCCTCTCCCCCTTCGGGGGCGAGGGTTGAACGCCTCCCTCTCCCCAGAGGGGAGAGGACCGGGGTGAGGGGTTCCGGTAGGCCTGGTCGAGGAGCTCGACGATGTGGAGCACCTGGACCGGCGAGCCCTTCGCGCGCAGCCCCTGCACGATCTGGATGATGCAGCCCGGGTTGGCGGTCACCACCGCGTCGGCGCCGGTGGCCCGCACGTGGGCGATCTTGCGCTCCTGCAGGCGCGTGGCCATCTCCGGCTGGGTCAGGTTGTAGGTGCCGGCGGAACCGCAGCACCAGTCGGCTTCCTGGAGCTCCACGACGCGCAGGCCCGGGATCTGCGCCAGCAGTGCCCGCGGCTGCGTGCGGATCTTTTGCCCATGCACCACGTGACAGGGATCGTGGTACGTGACGGTCCGCCGCACCTCCTGCAGCGGCCCGCGCAGCGGCTCGGCGGCCAGGAACTCGGAGATGTCGCGCACGCTGGCCGCGAAGCGCGCGGCGCGCCCGCGCCAGGCCGGATCGCCCGCGAGCAGCGTGCCGTAGGCCTTCATGTGAGCGCCGCAACCCGACGTGTTCACGATGACGTGCTCCACGCCGGCCGCCTCGAAGACCTCGATCGTGCGCCGGGCCAGGGCGAGCGCGGTGGCGTGCTCGCCCGCGTGGGCGTGGAGCGCGCCGCAGCAGGCCTGCGTCCGCGGCGCGATCACCTCGGCCCCGTTCCGGGCGAGCACGCGGGCCGTCGCGCGATTCTGGGGACCGAAGGCCACCTGCTGGATGCAGCCGGTGAGCAGCCCCACCCGGATGCGGCGCACGCCCGTGGCCGGCGTCACCTCGGGCAGCGGCGCGCGGTCGGCGCCGGATGGCAGGTCCGGCAGGAGCGGCTCCCAGTGGCGCAGCGGCTCGGGCAGGAGCCGGAGCAGCCCGGAGCCGCGCACGACACGTCGCAGGCCGCTGGCCTGGTAGACGCGGAGGCCGGCGGCGGCCAGACGCAAGAGCGACGGATTGGGCAGCAGCAGCGAGAAGTTGACCCACCGGAACCACCGGCGGAGGAGCCCGCCCGGCCGCTGCCGCTCGATCTCGGCGCGCGCGGCCTCGATGAGCTGGCCGTACGGGACGCCGGACGGGCAGGCCGTCTCGCAGGCGCGGCAGCCCAGGCAGAGATCGAGATGGGCAACCGTGGAGTCGGTCAGGTTGATCCGGCCCTCGGCGAGCGACTTGATCAGCACGATGCGGCCGCGCGGCGAGTCCATCTCCGTCCCGAGCTCGGAGAAGGTCGGGCAGTAGGCGAGGCAGAGCCCGCAGTGCACGCAGCGGTCCACGCCCTCGACGCTCAGCCCGTGGAGGGTGAGCGGCTGCGACGGCTTCGTCTCGGTGACGGGCGAGTGCGCCATCGGCTCAGATGTCTCCGACGAAGCGGCCCGGGTTCATGATGCCGTGCGGATCGAGGCGCTCCTTGATGCCTTTCATCAAGCGCAGGGTGGGGCCCGCCGCATCCCACACCGCCACCCGCTCCTTCACGGCGAGCGGGGCCCACTCGACCATCGCGTGCCCGCCCACGCGGTTGACGAGGGCGCGCCACTCGGTGAGCGTGGACACCACCGCGTTCGGATTGGTGCCACCCGCCAGCACCGCGGTGACGATGCCGACCCCGGCGTGCGCGGTGAGCACGCCCACGAGGCCGTTGCGCTGCGCGGCCGCCGCGCCCGCCTCCATCAGCTCGGCGATCTGGGTGGGCAGCACCGCCCACTTCATCACCGCCGCGACCCGCTCGTGGCCCGGCCGGCCGAGCCCGGCCAGCGCGCGCCAGGCGTCATCCCGCGCGGTGCCGTCGAGCACGGTGGTCTCCCCGAGGCCGAGCGGGCCGAGCAGACGCCGGAGCTCGGCCACTTCCCAGTCGACCTGCTCGGCGATTCCGTCGAGGCCGACCAGGAGCGCGGCGCCGCCGCCCAGGCCCAGGCGCCGCAGCGCCTCGCCGTCCGCCAGCTCGAGCGCCGAGGGAATGAGGTCCGAGCCCAGCACCGCGCGCACGGCCGCGCCCGCGGCCATGAGCCGATCGAAGCGCGCGACCACCAGCCGGTCGACGTCCACGCGCGGCCGGAGCTTCAGCGTCGCCTCCACCAGTACGCCGAGCGTGCCGAAGGAGCCGATGAAGAGCTTCGGAAGATCGTAGCCGGCCACGTTCTTGACCACTTTGCCGCCGCCCCGCACGAGGCTGCCGTCGGCCATGACCACGGTGAGCCCGATCACCAGATCCCGCGCGGTGCCATAGAGATGCCGGCGCGGACCGGAGGCCCCGCTGGCGAGCATGCCGCCCACGGTGGCCCGCTCCGCCGCGCCCGCGTCCGCGTCGAGCGAGAGCCACTGCCCGCGCTTGCCCAGCTCGGCCTGCAGGGTCTCGAACGGCAGCCCCGCCTCGACGGTGACCGTGAGATCGCCCGGCTCGTGCTCGAGGATGCGGTTGAGCCGCTTGAGTCCCAGCACCAGGCCGAGGCGGTTGGGCGGCGAGCCGATCGCCATCTTGGTGCCGCCGCCCCACGGCGTGACCGGCAGGCCCGTCTCGCCGGCCGCCAGCAGCACCGCGGCGATCTCCTCCTTCGTGCCCGGGAAGACCACCGCCTCCGGCGTGCGGCCTTCCACCACGTACGGCGAGCAGTCCACGCCCGTGAGCACATGGGATGCGCCGACGATGCTGCGTAGCTTGTCCGGCAGGACTGACGGCACGGGGGAGACTCCCGGGTCCCGCGCTAGAAGCGCTGAGCGAGGCCCTTCTCTTCGATCGGATGCGGACGGTAGGCCGGGCCAACCTCGACGCAGGCCTTGTTGCTGGGGAAGATCTTGCCGGGATTGCAGAGGCCGGTCGGATTGAACGCGTCTTTCACCAGCCGCATGCACGCGAGATCGGCCTCCGAGAAGATGAACGGCATGTAGTCCGCCTTCTCGAGCCCGATGCCGTGCTCGCCCGAGATGGAGCCGCCCACCTCGGCGCAGACCTTCAGGATCTCCGCGCCCGCCGCCACCACCCGTGCCTCCTCGCCCGGATTGCGCGGATCGTAGAGGATGTTCGGGTGGAGATTGCCGTCGCCCGCGTGGAACACGTTGCCGACGCGCAGGCCGTGGGCGGCCACGATCGCGTTCACGCGCCCGAGCACGTAGGGCAGCTTGGTGCGCGGGATCACGCCGTCCATCACCATGTAGGCGGGCGAGATACGACCGTAGGCGCCGAAGGCGGACTTGCGGCCCTTCCAGAGGAGCTGGCGCTCCGACTCGTCGCGCGCGGCACGCACGTCGCGGGCGCCGCAGTCGCGGCAGGCGGCAACCACCCGCTCGGCCTGCGCCTCCATGCCGGCGGCGAGGCCGTCCAGCTCGATCAGGAGCGCGGCCGCCGCGTCGCGCGGGTAGCCGCACCCGAACGCCTCCTCCACCGCCTCGATGGTGAGCTGGTCGATCATCTCCATCGCGGCGGGCACGAGGCCGCGCGCGATGATGGCGGACACCGCCTCCGAGGCCTGGTCCACCTGGTCGAAGACGGCCAGCACGGTTTTTACCGCCTGAGGCTTTTTGAGGATGCGCACGACGATCTTGGTCGCGATGCCGAAGGTGCCCTCGGAGCCGACGAAGAGGCCGACCAGATCGTAGCCCTGCGCATCGCGCGTCTTGCCGCCGAGCCACATCAGCTCGCCGTCCGGCAGCACGACCTCGAGGCCGAGCACGTGATTGGTCGTCACCCCGTACTTGAGCGTGTGCGGGCCGCCCGAGTTGTTCGCGATATTGCCGCCGATCGTGCAGGCCTGCTGGCTCGAGGGATCGGGCGCGTAGTAGAAGCCCTGCGGGCCCACCGCCCACGAAAGGTGGAGATTCACCAGCCCCGGCTCCACCACCGCGATCTGGTTGTCGTAGTCCACCTCGAGGAGGCGATTCATCCGCATCAGCGAGATGACGAGGCCGCCCTCGGACGGCAGGCAGCCGCCGGACAGCCCGGTGCCGGCGCCGCGGGCCACGAAGGGGATGCCTTCCCGGCTGGCGAGCTTGACCAGGGCCGCCACCTGCTCCGCGCTCCGCGGGAACACCACGAAGTCGGCGAGGGCGCGGAAGAGCGTGAGGCCGTCGGACTCGTAGACCAGCAGCTCCTCCGGATCGGAGAGGACGCCGCCCGGCCCGAGCAGGGCCTCCATCTCGCGACGGAGGAGGGTCTTCCGGGCTGGGCTCAGGGGGGTCACGGGGCCGATTATAGCATCGGGGTCTTGACCGGGAGGGGTGGCTCCCCGAGCAGGACTCGAACCTGCAACCCTCCGGTTAACAGCCGGATGCTCTACCATTGAGCTATCGGGGAATCAGGGAGGGAACCGTCTGGTCTGTTCTATCACACGGCCGGACGGTCGCCAAGCCTCGCTACCCCATCTCGCGCCGCCCCTCCATGGCCTTGGACAGCGTCACCTCGTCGGCGTACTCGAGGTCGCCGCCCACCGGCAGCCCGCGGGCGATGCGGGTGATCCGCATGCCGAAGGGCTTGAGCAGCTTGGCGAGGTAGATGGCGGTGGCCTCGCCCTCCACGCTCGGATTGGTGGCCAGGATCACTTCCTCGACCGGATCGCTCTCCAGCCGGGTCAGCAGCTCGCGCACTCTCAGATCTTCGGGCCCGATGCCGTCGAGCGGCGACAGCGCGCCCAGCAGCACGTGGTAGCGGCCGCGGAACTCGCCGGTGCGCTCGAGGGCGAGCAGATCGTTGGGCTCCTCCACCACGCAGAGCGTCCGCTGGTCGCGCTGGGGATCCGCGCAGATGCGGCAGGGATCCAGCTCGGTGACGTTGAAGCACACCGTGCAGTGGACGATGCGCTGCTTGAGCTGGGTCAGCGCCTCCCCGAGCGCGGCGACCTCGGGGGCCGGGCGCTTGAGGAGGAAGAAGGTGAGCCGCTGGGCCGTCTTGGGCCCGATGCCCGGCAGGCGCTGAAGCGCATCGATGAGCCGCGCCACCGGCTCCGGGTAGTAGGCCATTACATCCCGAGGCCGGGGATCTTGAGCCCGGCCGTGATCTTGCTCATCTCGCCCTGCACCATCTCCTTCGACTTGCGCAGCGCCTCGTTGCTGGCCGCCAGCACGAGATCCTCGAGCATCTGCGCGTCCTCGGGGTTGATCACCTCGCGGTCGATCTTGATGGACACGATCTCCTGCTTGCCGTTCGCCACCACCGTGACCATGCCCCCGCCTGCGGTGGCCTCCACCATCTTCTTGGCCGCCTCCGCCTGGAGCTGCTCCATCTGGGCCTGGAGCTTCTGCGCCTCCTTCATGATGTTGCCGAAGCCTTTCACCGTGACCCTCCTTCCTCCGGGCTCCGCGGCCGCACCGCGACCACCTCGCCCTGGAATGCGCTCAGCGCGGCCTGCACCGCCGGGTGGTTCCGGGCTCCCCCGCCGGCGCCCGCCGCGCCGCCATTGGCGTCGAGCTCGAACCGCCGCGCCGACGCCACGTGGCGCTGCACGGCCTCGTTGATCAGCTCCTTGTTGCCGCGATCGTTCAGCATCTCCCGGTGGAAGCCGCTGGCCTGGAGCGCCAGCGTGAGCACGCCGTCCTCCACGCGGAGCGGCGTCGCGTGCTGGAGCACCGAGCCCAGCACCGCCTTGCGCTTCATGACGTCGGTGACGACGCGCTCCCACGCGTCTTCTAGCCCGGTGGGCGCGGGCAGGGCGGGCTCGGTGGCCTCCATGTCGGCGGCCGCGGCCTCGATGAGGGGCTCCACCTCGACCGGCCGGCCGGTGCTGCCCGAGACCGCGGGCGCGGGTCCGGGAGACGCCGGCATCGCCGGGGCCGGGGCGCGCAGAGGAGCCGCGAGCGCCGGCCGCGCGTCGAGCAGCGTCTCCTGCACGACCACGGGGCGACCCATCGGGCTCCCCGTGGCGGGCGGCATCTGGCGCAGCCGAGCCTCCGCCGCCTCGAGCTTGCCGATCAGCGCCTCGATCGCCTGCGGCTGCGGGCGCCGGCTGGCGCGCACCGCCGCGATCTCGAGCTCGACGCGCGGGTGCGGCGAGCGGCGCATCTCGGCGTCCGCGTCGAGGAAGGCCCGGAGCACGTAGAGCAGCTCGTCGGCCGACACCGGCTCCGCGACCGCCTTCAGCTCGGCCGCCTCGGCGGGCGTCAGATCCACGAAGGGGGCGCCCGGGGCGACCTTCATCACGAGCAGGCGGCGCGTCATCTCGACCGCCTCGCGGCAGAGCGAGCCCAGGTCCTCGCCCGCCCCCGCCGCGCGATCCACCGCCTCCAGCGCGGCGGCTCCGTCGCCCGCGAGCAGGGCGCCCACGAACCCGCGCACGTGCACCGGGGAGGACGAGCCGAGCAGCCGGGCCACGCCCGCCTCGTCGAGCTTGCCCTCGCCATAGGCGATCGCGGTGTCGAGCAGCGAGAGCGCATCCCGCAGGCTGCCCTCGGCGGCGCGGATGAGGAGGGGGAGAGCCCCCGGCTCGAAGGGCACGCGCTCCTCCTCGAGGATGCGGGTGAGGCTCGCGGTCAGCAGCTCGGGCGGGATCGGACGGAAGTCGAAGCGCTGGCAGCGCGAGAGCACGGTGGCCGGGATCTTCTTGGGGTCGGTGGTGGCGAGGATGAAGACCACGTGCGCGGGCGGCTCTTCGAGCGTCTTCAGGAAGGCGTTGAAGGCCGCGCCGGAGAGCATGTGGACCTCGTCCACGATGTAGACCTTGAAGCGGCCGCGCGCGGGGGAATACTTGACGTTCTCTCGGAGAGTCCGGATGTCGTCCACGCTGGTGTTGGACGCCGCGTCGATCTCCATCACGTCGAGCGGCGCGCCCGAGGCGAAGTCCAGGCAGGACGGGCAGGCGCCGCAGGCCTCGGTCTCCGTGCGCGCGGTGCACGCCAGCGCCTTGGCCAGGAGGCGCGCGGTGGTGGTCTTGCCGACGCCGCGCGGGCCGGTGAACAGATAGGCGTGGGCCACGCGGCCCGAGGCGAGCGCGTTGCGCAGCGTGCGCGTGACGGGATCCTGCCCGACGACCGCGTCGAAGACCTGCGGCCGCCACTTCCGCGCCAGGACCTGGTAAGTCAAAGACCGTGCACCCTCAATCGAACCGACCATACCGCGATCGCCGCACGAAACCTGCTCCGGTCAGGTACTCCCACGGCACACGAGAGGGGCGCCTTACCGTTGCTCCCTTCCGGGCCTGGCGGGGTTCGACGCATCCCGTCGCGTGGGGCCCAACCTTCAACGCCGTCCCGTACGGCTCATTCGACACGACCGGCCCTCGAGAGGGAATTCAACCCCGCTATAGCGGATTGCGGGTTACAGGGCACCGCTACCTCCCCGTCTAGCACGGCCAAGCTGTGAGGAAAAATGGCGGAGGGGGTGGGATTCGAACCCACGGTACAGTTGCCCGTACACGGCATTTCCAGTGCCGCACCTTCGGCCACTCGGCCACCCCTCCGGGTGCGAATTTGGCGGAGGGGAGAGGATTTGAACCCCCGAGGGACTTGCGCCCCTATCCGATTTCGAGTCGGACGCCTTCAACCGGGCTCGGCCACCCCTCCGCGTAACACTATCAGTATCTTGCACGACAGCGCTGCGAGCAAGCTCCCCGTCCGCCGTCGACAAGTCCTAGTCCTGTCCAAGTGCCACTCGGCCCGACCGCGTGCAGATGATCGGGGGCGAGGTGGGCGTAGCGCTGAACCATCGCCAAGCTCTGCCACCCGCCGAGTTGCTGGACCGTGCGCAAGTCTACCCCAGCCATGACGAGCCGGGAGGCGAAAGTGTGGCGGTTGCCATGCCACGTGTACGCCTCCAGGCCTTCCCCTCCGCCTCCAGCACCCGCCCGACCCGTTCCACGGCCGTGGGGAAGAACTTGTCGGGCTCCCGATACGCGCACGGAGAAGACGGGCGCGTGGGGATCGTCCGTCCGCGCCCACTGCGTTGCCACGTCCAGCAGCACAGCGCGCACCACGCTATTCATGGGCACCTGGCGGGAGCGGCCGTTCTTCGCATCCCGCACCGTGAGGGGCAGGCAGACCTAACAGAAGAGCCCGAAGGGGCAGCCTCAAGAGGGCGGCTCATCCCCTGGTGATGTTTCAGTTTCACAAACTGAGACACTACCGGCCCGCCCCGGGCGAAGGCCGGGCGCCTTGCCGCGCGCCCGGGTACTCTCAAATTTCCGCGTTCGTCAACCGGTTACGGGCCTCCGCGGACACAGCCACCAGCGACAAACCCGCCGCCGGCCCGCCGACACTCACGGGCCCGTTCGGCGTCTCTGTCCTCCCATGCCCGGCGTATGGCGTCTTGCTCGGCCGGCGATATCGAACAGCCCTGTAGGCTTCCGGCCAAGAGGGTTCCGACCAGGATTCCGGCACGGACCTGGCTCAATGGTTGGGCTCCTTGGGGTCCCCTTCGCCGCGTTCAGATTGACCGCTAGTCCAGCCTACCGGACCGCAAGAACTCACGGGGGATCGGGATGCCGAAGCGTTCGCACAGCGCGCCAACGTCGGCCCAGTCGGTCGCGTCAACCTCGTAGCCGGGGTGGGATCGCACCAGCCACTCCGGTGTAACGCAGTCCACAGTGCGGCCCTGCACCGTGCTCAGCAGCCGAGCCGCCGTCCTTCCAAGCGAAATCGGTGACGGTGATCCGGTAACTCGCGCCGCCTGTCTTGAGCGGAACAACGAAGGGAGCGCGACTCAATGCTGGGACGGCACCGACCACGAAGCCGTAGGCACGGTCAGTGGCTTGGCCATTGCTGTCGAGCGTCTCAACGAGCAGCCGTACATTCATTGCTGGCCGCATGTAGTCGTTGATAACGTAGCCCTGGACCTCGGGGTGTCCACCGCGCGTCTGGCCGACCTCCCAATCCAACCGCAGCCGCGCGTCGATGCCAGACGGACTGATTGTGGCCAGCGCGCTGGGCGTGCCGGCCAGGATAAGAAGCGCCGCCCCCAGGATGATCCGCTGTGGTTTTGTCATGGTCGCGTCCTCCCAATGCCTCTCCCGCTGGAAGCCTACACCTGGGGGCTCAATCCGGCCAGGTGTGTCACGGCTTGGTCGTAGCGCTGCGCCAAGGCTTCGAGCCCTGGGATGACAACGTCAATGACCTGCGCCCTTCGAGGGCCTCCCTCCGGCACCTGCTCCATCCCTACGGAGAGCCTCCTCCCGGCCGCTTCGCCCGGAAGAAGTCGCTGAGCCGCGCCCCGCACTCCTCCGCGCGCACCCCGGCCGTCACCTCGACGCGGTGATTGAGGCGCGGGTCGTCGAGCAGTCGGTGGAGGCTCCGCACCGCGCCGGCCTTGGCATCGTCGGCGCCGTACACGAGGCGCGCGATCCGCGCGTGCAGCGCCGCCCCACAGCACATCGCGCACGGCTCGATGGTGGCGTACAGGGTCGCCCCGGTCAGGCGGTAGTTGCCCGCCTCCTGCGCCGCCGCGCGCAGCGCCACGATCTCGGCGTGCGCGGTCGGATCGTGGTGCGCGATCGAAGCATTGTGCCCTCCCGCGAGGAGCCGGCCGTCCAGCACCACCACGGCGCCGACCGGGACCTCGCCGGCCTGGGCGGCGCGCGCGGCTTCCTCGAGGGCCAGCCCCATCCAGTGCTCGTCCCAGTGCTTACCATCCATGGTGAGCCGCTCGGCGGGGTCGACGCCCTCTGCCCTACCCTCTCCCCGGCGGGTCGAGGATAGGGCAAAGATGCGTCTTGAAGTGGTGCGCCCTAGAGGAATCGAACCTCTGGCCTTCGGATTCGTAGTCCGACGCTCTATCCATCTGAGCTAAGGGCGCGCATGGCGGAGAGGCCGGGATTCGAACCCGGGATAGAGGTTTTGCCCCTATAACCGCTTAGCAG
>DASQAL010000206.1:0-6320 GCA_035635775.1 Candidatus Acidiferrum sp. | reverse complement strand
GGCGCGCGATGCCCTCGACCGCGGCGTGAGCCGCCTTCGGATCGAGCCGCGCGCGCCCGCCCAGGAAGCCCGCGGGGTCGAGCAGCCCGAGGACGAGGTTGGCGTCGGTGACGGTGGCCGCGGTGCCCCCGCGCCCGTAGCAGGCCGGACCGGGCACCGCGCCCGCGCTCTCCGGCCCCACGTGGAGGATGCCGCCCGCGTCCACCCGCGCGATCGAGCCGCCGCCCGCGCCGAGGGTGTGGATGTCGATGCTCGGCAGCGCGACCTTGCTCGAGCCCACCGCCTTGTCGCCGGTGAGGTGCGGCTCGCCTCCCTCGAGCAGGGCGATGTCGGTGCTGGTCCCGCCCATGTCGAACGTGATCAGGTTGCCCTCGCCGAGCACCCGCGCGGCGTGGCGGCTGCCCGCGATGCCACCCGCCGGCCCCGACAGCACGGCCCCCGCGGCCAGGCGCACCGAGTCCGCGATGGTCGCCACGCCCCCGTGCGACTGCATGATCAGCACGTCGCCGCGGTAGCCCGCCTTCTGGAGCCGCGAGCCGAGGCTGCCGAGATAGCGCGCGAGCACCGGGCCGACGTACGCGTTGACCACCGTGGTGCAGAACCGCTCGTACTCCTTGATCTGGGCGAGCACGTCGGAGGAGAGCGACACGTACGCGTCGGGCAAGAGCCGCGCGAGCAGCTTGCGGGTCTCCCGCTCGTGGCGCGGATCGCGATACGAGTGCAGATAGCAGACCGCCACCGCGCCCACCCCCGCGGTGGCCAGGCGCCGGATGGCCGCCTCCGCGGACGTCTTCGAGAGCGGCGTCTCCACGCTGCCGTCGAAGCGGAGCCGCTCGGTCACGTCGAGCCGTCGCGCGCGCGGCACCAGGGGGACCGGCGGCGGCATGCGCAGGTTGTAGCGGTCGTCCTTGAGGCCCTCGCGCATCTCGATGACGTCGCGGTGCCCCGCGGTCGTCAGCATGCCGACGGTGGCGCCCTTGCGCTCGAGCAGGGCGTTGGTCGCGACGGTGGTGCCGTGTACGATCAGGCCGGTGTCCGCCAGGAGCCCGGCCAGGTCGGTGCCCAGCTCGGCGGCCAGGAGGCCCAGGCCGTCCATCACCCCAATGGACGGATCGGCGGGAGTGGAGGTCGACTTGGCGAGGCTCACGCGCCCGGCATCGTCCACGCCGACCAGGTCGGTGAAGGTCCCGCCGACGTCGATACCGACGCGCAGCATCTCAGCCCTTCCCGCGGCGCGGCTTCGTGGAGACGAAGCCGCTGGCCCGGTCGGCGGCGCGCGCCTCGGCGGGGCGGCGCGCGGGCGGCCCGTAGCCGCCGCCGCCCATGGACTCGACCAGGAAGACGGCTCCCGGCGGGATCGGAATGCCGGCCTCCTTCGTCTTTAGCACGCGCATCTTGCCGCGCGAGATCATCCGGTAGCGATGGGGGAGCCCGTCCTTTCCGCCCAGCACCCCGTAGGCCGGGTAGCGGACCCCGTCGCCCGCAGTATTGCCGAGCGCGGGCTCGGTGGTCTCCATGCGCAGCTCGAGCACCGATCCCACACCGCCGCGGTAGCGGCCGTCGCCCGCGGAGTCCGGGCGGAACTCGTGCCGCTTGAAGAAGAGCGGAAAGCGCGTCTCCGCCACCTCGATGCTGCCGAACTTGATGCCGCCCGCCGCCTGGCCCTCGCCGGCGGTCTCCCAGCCGTCGCCCGCGGAGGAAGCGCCGCCGCCGCCGCGCGCGTGGAAGAGGTGCCAGATGAACTTGCGCTTGTTCCGGGGATTCGTGCCCGAGATGGCGATGCGGAAGCGGCGCGACCAGCCCGCCAGCACGCGGTCCGGGCAGCTCTTGGCGAGCGCCTTGATCATCGCCTCCGCGATCTCCTGCGCGCAGTGGTTCGTCGACAGCGTCACCGGCGCGGGCGGGTAGGGCCACACCACCGAGCCCTGCCGGGCCTTCACGGTGACCGGCCGGAACGTGCCCTCGTTCTTCGGGGTGCGCGGGTCGATCAGGTAGGCCAGCGCCATGTGCACCGCGGACATGGTGTTGGGGAACGCCGAGTTGACGAAGCCGATCACCTGGTCGTGCGAGTCGGTGAGATCCACCGTGAGCGAGTCGCCCTTCTTGGTGACGGTGGCGCGGATGTGGACGTCGTTGATGCCGTGGCCGTCGTCGTCGAGGATGGCCTCGCCCTTGAACACCCCGTCCTTCCAGCTGCCGATACACTGACGCGCCTGGCGCTCGGCCCCGTCGAGGATCTCCCCGATGGTCTCGAGCACGCTGTCGAGCCCGTACTCCTCCACCAGCTTCAGGAGCCGCCGCTCCCCGATACGGGCCGAGCCCATCATGGCCCGTAGATCGCCCTGGAAGTCGCGCGGGTGGCGCACATTGGTCGCCACCATCTGCAGCACGTCGTCCCGCAGCACGCCGCGGTCGTAGAGCTTGAGCGGGGTGATGCGGATGCCTTCCTGCCAGATCTCGGTAGCCCCCGGGTTGTAGGCCCCGTGGGTGGCGCCGCCGATGTCGTGCTGATGCGCCCGGTTGATGGACCAGAACACCGGCCGGTCGCCCACGAAGACGGGCAGCAGCACCGTGAGATCGGGCAGGTGATTGTTGCCGTGATACGGGTCGTTGAGGAGGAAGAGATCGCCGGGGGCGATGCGGCCCTTGAAGAAGTCGGCCACCGACGACACCGCCCACGGCAGGGCGCCCACGTGGATCGGCACGTGCTCGGCCTGGGCGGCCAGGCGTCCCCGACCGTCGAACACCGCGGTGGAGAAGTCCCGGCTCGAGTTGAGAATCTGGGAGTAGGCGGTGCGGAGCATGGCCTCGCCCATCTCCTGCACGATGGACTCGAGACGGTGCTGGATGACGGAGACGGTGATCGGATCGGACGCCATAACTCCTCCTCCTAACCCTACGGCACTACTTATCCGCTCGGCTCGCCTGCGGCTGCACCTCGCCCGGCTACGGCATTACGTATCCGCTCGGCTCGCCTGCAGCTGCGCCTCGCCCGGCTTGCCGTAGCGCCTGCCACACGCGGGAGGGCGTGATCGGCACCTCCAGCACGTCCGCCCCCTGCGACTGCAGCGCGTCCTCCACCGCGTTGGCGATGGCCGCGGGCGGCGCGATGATCGCGCTCTCGCCCACGCCCTTGATGCCGAGGTCGTTGCGCGTGGAGGGAAACGCGAGCGTCCGGGTCTCGAAGTTGGGCAGGTCGGCGGCCGCCGGGATCGCGTAGTCCATCAGGCTGCCGGTCAGGAGCTGGCCGTCGGCGTCGTAGATCAGGTCCTCCATCAGCGCGGTGCCGATCCCGCCGGCCAGGCCGCCGTGGAGCTGGCCGTCCACCACCGCCGAATTGATGGCGCGCCCGCAGTCGTGGACCGCCAGGTAGCGGAGGATCCGCACCCGCCCGGTCTCCACGTCCACCTCGACCGCGCTGGCCTGCGCGCCGAACGCGAAGGTGACGGTCTCCGGCGCGAAGTACCCGCAGGCCTGCAGCCCCGGCCGCGACTCGCGCAGGAGCGTCTTGCTCCGCACCGCCGCACGTGAAAGATCGCCCAGGGCCACCCCGCGCTCGGGCAGGCCGGCCACGTGGGCCCGGCCCGCGGCCAGCACCACGTCGGCGGGCGCGCACTCGAGCATCTCCGCGGCCACCACCCGCGCCTTGCCCGCCACCTCGCGCGCGGTGCGCGCCACCGAGGGGCCCGCGTTGGCGGCCACGCGGCTGCCCCCGGTGCCGTTGCCGTAGGGCAGGAGCGTCGTGTCGGCCGCGATCACGAACACCCGCTCGGGGTCCACGCCGAGCTCGGCCGCCGCGATCTGGGCCATGGTGGTCTCGTGCGACTGGCCCTGCGAGGAGACACCGATGTAGACGTGCACCGTCCCGGCCGAGTCGATGCGGACGTCCGCGCTCTCGAACGGGCCCACCCCGGTGCCCTGCACATAGGCCGCGAGCCCCACGCCGACCGGCCGCGCGCTCCCGGCCGTCTCGATCTGGCGGCGCCGCCACTCCTCGTAGCCGAAGTCGGCGAGGAGCCGGTCGAAGCTTCCCACGTAGTCCGCCGGGTCGTAGGAGATCGGCGTGCCGTCCCGGTAGACCAGGCCGGTGCGGTACGGCATCTCCTCCGCGCGGATCATGTTGCGCCGCCGCAGCTCCGCGGGGTCCATACCGAGCGCGCGGGCGCCGCGATCGATGAGCCGCTCCAGCACGAAGTTGGCCTCGGGCCGGCCCGAGCCCCGGTACGCGCCGCCGAACACCGCGTTGGTGACCACGTTAAACGCGGCCGCCTCGAGACTCGGAATGCGATAGGGCCCGGGCAGGTGGTTGATGGTGTTCCGGGTCACCACCTCGCCGCTCGCCACGTAGGCGCCGTGCTCCCGTGTGAACCGGGTCTCCAGCGCGGTGATCCGGCCCTCGCGGGTGAGCCCGAGGCGCGCCACGTGCCGCTGCCCGCGGTCGGGCGAGGCGGTGAGGAAGTGCTCGCGCCGCGACTCGGCCCACTTCACCGGCCGGCCCAGCCGCCGGGCTGCCGCGGCGACGATCAGGTCCTCGGAGTAGGCGTGGCCCTTGATGCCGAAGCCGCCGCCGGTGTCCACCACCACCACGCGCACCTGCTCCTCGGCGAGTCCGAAGGCGCCCGCGATGACCCCGCGGAGCCCATAGGGGCTCTGGCTCGACGTCCACAGGGTGAGGCGCCCGTCGGGCCCCGCGGGCGTGGCCACGATCCCGCGGGTCTCGATCGGGACGCCGTGCACCCGGCCGATGCCGAGCCGCGCCTCCACGACGACGTGGGCGTCCGCGAAGCCGGCGGCGGGATCGCCCACGCGGGCGGTGGAGAGGCCGGCCACGTTGTCGGGCCAGCCGTCGAACACCCGCGGCGCGCTCGGCTCGAGCGCGCGCTCCATGGTGCCGGCGGCGGGCAGGGGCTCGTAGTCCACCAGCACCGCCGCCGCCGCGTCCGCGGCCGCGTAGGGATCCTCGGCCACCACCGCGGCCACCACCTCGCCCACGCAGCGCACGAGCGGGTCGGCGAAGACCGGCTGCGCGGTCGGTTTGAAGCCGGCCGGGGCCGCGATCGAGGGCGGGATGGGCCGGGCGCACTCGGGGAGATCGCGCGCGGTGTACACCGCCACCACCGAGCCCGTGGTGCGCGCGGCGTTGGTGTCGATCGACCGCACGCGCGCGTGGGCGTGCGGGCTCCGCACAAAGGCCGCGTGCAGCATGCCGGGGAAGCGCAGGTCCTCGACGTAACGGCCACGGCCGGTGATGAAGCGCTGATCTTCCTTGCGGCGCAGCGGGGAGCCGAGCGGGGTGTCCATTCGCGTCCGGAGTATACCTCAGCCGCGCGGGCCCGACGCCCGAGCACGCTACCGATTGACAGGGCCCGAGGCGTGCGCGACAGTCGGGAGCCGTGCAGACCGTGTTCGAGGCCTTCATGGCGACCGCGGCGGCCGCGCCCGGCCGGCCGTTCCTGTGCGCGACGCCCGCCCCGGGCCGCGCTTACCACCCGGACGGCGTCGAGCTGACCTACGCGGCGGTGCGCGCGGAGGTGCTCCGGATGAAGGACGCCTACGCGGCGGCCGGCTATGGACACGGCCATCGCGTCGCGCTGCTCTTCGAGAACCGCCCGGAGTTCTTCTTCCACTACCTGGCGGTCAACGCGCTCGGCGGCGGGGTGGTGCCGGTGAATCCGGACTACCGCCACGCCGAGCTGGCCTATCAGATGGAGCACTCGGCGGCGGACCTGGCCGTGTCCATCCCCGAGCGCGTGGCCGCGCTCGAGGCGGTGGCCAAGGAGCGCGCCAAGCCGCTGCCGGTGGTGGACGCGGGCGCGTGGCCGGGCTCGCTGCCGCGCCCCGGTCCCGCGCTGCGCCGTGACGCGCCCGGGCTCGACACCGAGTGCGGCCTGCTCTACACCTCGGGCACCACCGGCCGGCCCAAGGGCTGCGTGCTGAGCAACTTCTACTACCTGAACGCGGGCGCCTGGTACCGCGACCTGGGCGGGCGGCTCGCCATCGAGCCGGGGCGCGAGCGCTTTCTGAACCCGCTGCCGCTGTTTCACATGAACAGCCAGGCGGTGACCGCGACCTGCGCGATCCTCACCGCCAATTGCCTGATCCTGCCCGAGCGCTTCAGTCCGCGCCGCTGGTGGTCCGACGTCGTCGCCACGCGGGCCACCATCATCCACTACCTGGGCGTGATGCCGCCGCTCCTGCTCAACCAGGATCCGGTGCCGGAGGAGACCGCGCACCGGGTGAAGGCGGGGCTCGGCGCCGGCGTCGAGCCGCAGCTCCACGAGGCCTTCGAGCGACGGTTCGGTTTTCCTCTGGTGGAAGTC
>DASQAL010000205.1:0-16900 GCA_035635775.1 Candidatus Acidiferrum sp. | reverse complement strand
GGCGGCGGTACAATCGGCCCCGGGAGGACGCCGTCGTGGAGAAATACGAGTACTTCAGCGGCACGCCGGAGGTCGGCATCGTTCCGCGCGCCCCGCACGCCGGGCCGCTGCTGCGTCACCTGTACGAGCAGGAGCACGGGCGCGGCGGCTTCGCCGGCAAGGTGAGTCACACCTATCACCTCTATCCGCCGACCAACTGGCTGCCCGGCGAGAGCCGGCACCTGCCCGACTGGGCGCCGGCCTGGGAGTCGCCGCTGCGTCCGATCGGCGGCCTCCACCACCTCCTCGGCGTGGCGACGCCGGAGCCGGCGCCCGACGTCTACCGCGGCCTGGGCCGTGTGGTGGCCAACGCCACGGCGGCCATGAACGTCACGGCGCCGCGCGCGCCCATGGACTACTTCTTCGAGCACCACTCGGCCACCCTCGTGGTCTTCGTCCACGAGGGCGGCGGCACCCTCGAGACGCTCTTCGGCCCCATCGCCTACGGCCGCGGCGACTTCCTCATCGTGCCCAAGGGCATTCCCCACCGCTTCGAGTACGCGGCGGGGCCCCAGTACTACTGGGTCTACGAGAGCTTCGCGGGCGATCCCGAGAAGTCGGAGGCGCCCACCACCGGGCAGTTCATCACCCACAGCCGGAGCGACTACCGCTTCCCGCGCACGCTCGAGACGCGCAACGAGGCGGGACGCTTCGAGATCGTCTCCAAGGTCGGCTCGGTCTACACCCGGCGGGTGCACCCGACGCATCCCTTCGACGTGGTGGGCTGGCGCGGCGACTACCTGCCGTACCGCTTCGCGGTGGAGGACGTGCGGCCGCTCACCGCGGACCGCTCGCACGTGCCGCCGTCGGGCCACACCGTCTTCACGTTGCCCGGCTGCTACCTCTGCGTGTTCACGGTGCGCGCGGCCGAGAAGGAAGGGATGTGGCTGCCCTTCTTCCATCGCAACCTCGACTACTGCGAGACCATCGGCTACCACTGGGGCGACTTCTTCAGCCGGGGGGGCGTGATCCGGGAGGGCATGGTCACCGTGCATCCGGTCGGGCTGCCCCACGGCCCGCAGCCCGCCGCCCTCCAGGTCTTCATGGACGGGCACCGCCCCACGCTCCACCGCGAGGTCGGCATCATGGCCGACTTCGCCAACCCCGCGCAGATCTCGGAGTTCGCCCTGGGGCTGTCCGAGCCCGACTACATGAGGAGCTGGGGCGCCTACACCACGGACCCGCACTTCACGCACCGGGCGGGGCGGCTCGGCGAGGTGCGCGCGGTCGCCGAGGGGCTGGCCGACGCGCGCGACGAGCTGCGCCCGCGGTCCGACACCCCCTGACATGCTGCGCTTCGGGCTCATGTCGGTGGTGGACCACTACCCGCACGAGCTCGGCCGCACGACGGCTGATTTCTACGGCGAGCTGCTGGAGCAGGCCGAGGCGGCCGACACGCTCGGCTTCGAGTCCTTCTGGGTGGCCGAGCACCACTTCCACGAGTACGGCGGGGTTCCGCGCCCGCCGGTGTGGCTGGCCGCGGGCGCGATGCGGACGCGCCGGATCCGCCTCGGCTCGGCGGTGGTCGTGCTGCCGTTCGACAACCCGCTCCGCACCGCCGAGGACTACGCGATGGTCGACGTGCTCTCGGGCGGCCGCCTCGACCTGGGCGTGGGCTCGGGCTATCTCAAGCACGAGTACGCGGGCTTCAACCTCGACCCGGAGGAGAAGCGCGCGCGCTTCGAGGAAGCGCTCGAGGTGCTGCTCCGCGCGTGGACGGGCGAGCGCTTTTCCTACGAGGGCCGCTACCATCAGGTGCGCGACGTGCGGCTGAACGTGCGCCCGCTGCAGCGGCCGCGGCCGCCCATCTGGGTGGCCACCCTCCGCGCCGACGGCGCGCCGCGCATCGGGGCCCGCGGCTTCCCGGTCATGCTGATCCCCTACGCGAGCGCGGAGACTCTGGCCCAGATGGCGGACGGGGTGGCCGCCTACCGGGCCGCCTTCGTGGAGGCGGGCGGCCGCCCTTCGGGGGCCACCGTGCCGTTCGGTCTCCACCTGCACTGCTCGGAGAGCACCGCGCAGGCCCGGGTGGAGGCGCGCGAGTGCATGGAGCGCTACGTGCGCACGCGACTCTATGCGGTGCAGCGGCCGTTCGAGACCCTCGTCGAGCAGAACGTGGTGGCGTTCGGCGATCCCGAGGAGATCGTCCGCGTCGCCCGGCTCTACGAAGCGGCGGGGTTCACGCATCTCCTCGCCATCGGCAACTTCGGCGGCCTGCCCCACAAGCAGGTGCTGCGCTCGATGGAGCTCCTGGCGCGGCACGTGCTGCCGCGCTTCGCCGGGAAGCGCTAGGTAGGTAGCCTCATCAACCGAGCTCGTCGAGCGTGAGCGTGAGGCTCGGGACGAACGTCTCGATGAAGTACCGGACCTCCGGCAGCGGCAGGGCTTCGACGCTGGCCCGCAACGCCTTCTCCGCCTTCGAGAATTCCCGATTGCCCGCGGCAATCTCTTCCAGGCACTTGATGTAGGCGGCGAGCCGGTCGGCCGCCTTGACGAGCTCCCAGTGCGTAAGGTCACCCTCTTCGGCCAGGAAGAATGGACGATAGTCGGCCCGCAGGCTCTCGGGGAGCATGTCCAGCAACTTCTGCTGCGCGACCTTCTCGATCGCCTGGTAGGCGGTCTTGATCTCGGGATTGAAGTACTTCACCGGCGTTGGCAGATCGCCGGTCAACACTTCACTGACGTCGTGGTAGAGAGCGAGGGCGGCAACCCGCTCCGGGTTTACGTGACCTCCGACCACGCGGTTCCTGATCAATGCCAGGGCATGGGCAATCGTCGCTACCCGCAGGCTATGTTCCTGTATGTTCTCCGGATATGTGTTGTGCATGAGCCCCCACCGGCGGATGAACTTCATGCGAGCAAGGTAGGCAAAGAAATGGCTCACGGTCATGCACCTCCCCGGGCTGGTGCCCGAGTGTAGGGCGGCTTGACGGGCCGGACAAGCCTTCCATATGCTGGGGGCTCCTCATGAAGCCGCACGCGCTCTCGACCCGCGACGCCCAGCTCCCCGCCGCGTATTCCGACCGGCTCGAGTCGCTCTCGCTGGCGCCGCTGTGGACCGCGCTCCACTCCCTCCTGCCGCCCGAGCGGCAGACGCGGGTGGTGCCGCACCGCTGGCGGTGGAGCGAGCTGCGCGCGCCCCTGCTCGAGGCGGCGCGCCTGGTGCCGATCGAGCAGGCGGAGCGGCGGGTGCTGGTGCTGTGCAATCCGGGCCTGCCCGGGAACTTCTCGGCGACCGCCACGCTCTACGCGGGCCTGCAGATCATCCTGCCCGGCGAGGCGGCGCCCAGTCACCATCACACCGCGGCGGCGCTGCGCCTCATCGTGGAAGGCGAGGGCGCCTACACCACGGTGGACGGCGTGAAGTGCGCGATGGAGCCGGGGGATTTCATCATCACCCCGCCGATGCGCTGGCACGACCACGGCCACGAGGGCCGCGAGCCGGTGATCTGGCTGGACGGCCTCGATATTCCATTGGTGCGCAGCATGGAGGCGAACTGGGCCTCGGCCATGAAGCCCGCGTCCGCCCCGGCGACCGAGACCGACTCCTCCCAGGACGAGCTCACCGCGGCCGGTCTGGTGCCGCGCCAGTCGCGCTACGAGGAGACCGGCTACCCGCAGGTGCGCTGGCCCTGGCGCACCGCGCGCGCGGCGCTCGCGACCATGGCCGCGACCGCCCCCCCGCGCGCCCCGGTGGTGCTGCGCCACGTGAACCCGCGCACCGGCGAGTACCCGCTCAAGACGATGGGCTCCGAGGCGCGCTGGCTGCGCCGCGGCGAGGAGACACGGGCGGAGCGTCGCACCGCCAGCGAGGTGGTCCACGTGATCGAGGGCCAGGGCGAGAGCCGCGTCGGCGATCAGACGCTGGACTGGCAGGCCGGCGACGTCTTCGTGGTGCCGCCGTGGCACTGGACCACGCACCGCAACCGCTCGGGCCAGGCCCCCGCCTGCCTCTTCCATCTCAACGACGAGCCCGCTATCCGCGCGCTTGGCCTTTTCCACGAGGATATGGGACGGGCAGCCGAAGGATGAGCTCTCGCTACGAGTCCCTGATGGACGTCGTCCGCTCGCGCATGACCAACCGGGCCTTCGCGCCCGCCGCGATTCCCCGGGCGCACGTCGAGATGATCCTCGAGGCGGCGCGGCACGCGCCGTCGGGCGCCAATGCCCAGCCCTGGCATTTCATCGTGGTCACCGATGAGGCGGCCAAGGCCGCGATCGGCCAATGCTTCGTGGACGAGCAGCAGCACCGCGCGAAGCTGCGCATGGGCTTTCCCACCCCCAACTACCACGGAGTGAAGACCGCGCCGGGCCTCATCGTCATCGCGGCCGACTTCCGCTTCGTCCGCGCCTTCCCGGTGCTCAACGACGGCTCCGCGCTCGACCGGCTCTACCACCAGAACGCCGAGCGCATCCTGCTCCAGTCGGTGGCCGCCGCCACCATGTCGGCCCACCTGGCCGCCGCCGCGCTCGGCTACGCGGTGTGGTGGATCACCGCCATCGGCCAGGACGACATCCAGAAGCAGGTGAAGCCGCTGCTCTCCGTGCCCGACGAGCTCAGCATCATCGACGTGATGTGCTTCGGCCCGCCGCTCAAGCCGTCCTACAAGCGCTGGAAGAAGCGGCTCGACCAGATCGTGAGCTGGGACCGCTTCGATCCCGCCAACGTCATGACCGATGCTCAGATTAATGAATGGGTCAAGACGACCCGCCATAAGGTGATGTACCGCGACGAGAGCCGGGTGGACTGATGACGCCGCTCGGGGAGGTGGACCGGGTCCGCGTCACCACGGTGGTGGACAACTACATCGACGCGCTCCGGCAGGACGAGAAGGTCGCCCGCCGCCACAACGCCTTCGTGGCGCGCCAGATGGTGGATCTACGGGCCGAGCACGGCCTCGCCCACTACGTCGAGGTCACGCGGGGCGCCGAAACGGTGCGGATCGCCTTCGACTTCGGCCCCTCCGAGGCCGCGATCACCCACAACTTCCGGGTGCTGGGCCTCGACGCGGGTGCCATCGACGCCCTCGCGCTGAGCCACGGCCACTGGGATCACTTCGGAGGGCTGGGTGGCTTCCTGCGGACCTATCGGCGCGCCATGAGGAAGGCGCTCACCTTTTACGGCGGCGCGGATCACTTCCTCACGCGCTGGAACCAGCGGGGGGCCGATCGGATCTGCATGGGGCGGCTCTACCGGGAGGAGATCGAGCGCTACGACATCCGGGTGGAGACGGTCCGGACGCCGACCCTGCTCGCCGACGGCGTGCTGTTGAGCGGGGAGATGCACGAGGCGGAGCCCTTCGAGCCCATCCCCGAGAACCTCCGGGTCGAGCGCGACGGCGCGATCGGGCCCGACGACTTCATGGGCGAGCAGACCCTGATCGCCAACGTGAAGGGCCGGGGCCTCGTGGTGGTGACGTCGTGCTCGCACCGCGGCATCGTCGGCATCTGCCGGAATGCCGCGCGCATCGCGGGCGTCCCCAAGGTGCACGCGGTGATCGGCGGCTTCCACCTGAGCGGGCTCAAGGAGGAGCGGGTCACCCGGGTCGTGGACGCCTTCCGGGCCCTCGAGGTCGACTGGGTGGTCCCGCAGCACTGCACCGGGCTCGAGTCGATGGCCACCATGCTCCACCGCCTCCCGTCCGAGACGGTGGTCACCTCGGTCGGCTCCACCTTCACGTTTCAGGCGTAGCGAAGCCCCTCACCCTGCCCTCTCCCCTGAGGGGAGAGGGGATCCGAGCTAGTCGAGGTCGCGGGAGGCGGGGAGGCCGCCGGCGGCGACGGCGGCGCGCACCGCTCGCGCGATCGCGCGGGCCACCAGGTCCGCGGCCTCGCCGCCGAGGGTGTCCACGTCGGCGTGTGCGGAGCCCACCGAGAGGCAGAAGAGCGCATCGCCGTCGGTGGTCAGATGTGGCGGCGAGAGCGCGCGCGTGAAGCCGTCCATCGCCAGCCGGGCCACCCGCGCGGCCGCCACCTTGTCCAGCGAAGCCGTCGTCGCCACCAGGCCGATGGTGGTGTTGACGGGGCGGAACGCGGGTGGCCGCGCTCCCGCGGCGAGCGCAGCGGCGGTGTCGATCAGCCGGCGGCCGTCGGCGGCATCGCGCACCCCCGCGATCAGGCGCCCCGTGTCGGGATCGCGCACGTCACCGACCGCGTTGACCGCCATCAGCGCGCCCAGGTGCACGCCGTCGCGCTCCAGGACCACGCAGCCGAGCCCGCCCTTGGTGGCACGCGCGATGCCGTGGAGCTTGCCCACGCTGGCCCCGGTGCCCGCGCCCACATTGCCCTCGGCGACGGGCCCCGGGCGCGCGGCGGTGGCCGCGCGATGGCCCATCGCGCGATCGGGGCGCGCGGCGGGATCGCCCAGCCCGAGGTCGTAGAGGATGGCGCCGGCCACGTGGGGCACCACGGTCTGGCTGGTGGGGAAGCCGACGCCGCGCTCCTCGAGGTAGCGCATCACGCCCCAGATCGCCTCGAGGCCGAAGGCGCTGCCGCCGGCCAGGACGACGCCGTCGAGGGTGGGCACGAGATGGCGCGGGTCGAGGAAGTCGAGGCCGTGCACGCCCGCCGCCCAGCCGCGGATCTCCACGCCGCCCACCGCGGGCGCGTCGCTCAGGATCACGGTGCAGCCGGTGAGCCCGACCGCGTCCGTGACGTGACCGACCCGCAGCCCGGGGATCATGAGCGCGCGCGGCGCGCGGGCGCCCGGCTGACGTCCGCGAGGCGCGTGCGGCCCAGCGCGACCTCGGAGGCCACCTCGATGCCGCGCGCGGCGAGGGCCCGCGCGAACGGGACGGATGTCGCCGGCCGCCCGATGTCCGCGAGCGCCGCCGCGGTTTGCTCGGCCATCGCGGCCGGCTCGAGGCGTCCGGTCATGCGGAAGATCTCCGCCATCTCGCGCAGGCGGGCCGCCCAGCGGCGGCGCGCCCCGTCGGCGAGCTGGGCCTCGACGACGCCGTCCACGATGGAGGCCTCGCGCTCGGCCTTGATGTGGTCGGAGATCACGAGCCGGCTCTCGCGCACCTGGAGAAGCGCGAGCGCCTCGTGCTGCACGCGCCCGGGGTCGATGAACCAGCCCATCAGCTCGGGCAGGTCGAGGAGGGTCGCGGAGCGGTCGAGCAGAGATTCGGTCTCGGCATCCGGTGAGGGCATGTCTGCCGGAAGCTTCATTTTTGTATCCGTTCGGCTCGCCTGCGGCTGCGCCTCACCCAGCTTCGGCCGCAGGTCACCCTGCAACTCCGGCGCGGCGGCGAATAGTCTCCGCCAGCGCGCGAACTCGGGCGGCGGCACCGTGCCCAGCCGTTCGTGCAGGGCGAGGGCGTCGGCCACCAGGGCGCAGGCGCGGCGGCCGTCCACCTCCACCCACGGCAGCTTCTGGCTCTCGCGCAGCCCGCGCAGCTCCGCCCCGAGCCGCTTGCGGGCGATGGGGCCGCCCGCGGCGTCCATGATCCCCGCCTCGTCGTTCAGGATCAGCGAGCAGAGACGCAGGCCCCCGCCGAGGCCGCCCTCGAAGAGGATCCACGCGGCGCGGGAGCCGCTGCCGTCGATGCCGGAAAGCCAGGCGCGCACCGGATGCTCGGCCGCGCGCGTCACCACCGGGCGCGCGGGCGCTGCGGCCGCGGCCCGCGGCGGGCGCAGGCCCGCCTGCTCGAGCCGGTAGAGGGCGCGCCGGACCGCGCGCCGATGGGCCTTGTCGGAGGCCGCGTCGGCCAGGCGCTCGAGCAGCGGCAGCGAGGCGGCGCCGTGCCGCTTCGCCAGCGCGCGCAGGGCGTCGTCGAGCGCGGCCGGGCTCACGCGGGCGAGGGCGGGCGGGCCGCCTCCCGCAAGCGCGGCCTCGAGGGCGGCCAGGCAGGCCGCCGCCTCGTCACGCGTCGCGGGCGCGGTCATTCGGCGAGCAGCGCGCGGAAGAAGGGATCGGCGGGCCAGGCCTCCGCGGAAACCGCGTTCGCCCGGAAGTAGACCTTGCGCGCGTAGGTGAGCGCGCCCGCGTACATCTCGAAGCGATCGGACAGGCGGCGATAGAGTGAAGCGTCGGCCTCGGCGCCCGCGCGGGCCACCTCCGCCACGAAGCGATAGGCGCGGCGGCCCTCGTGCTCGTAGTAGCCGGTGACCGCGAGGCCGTCCACGTAGTCGCGGAAGATCCCGGTCATGAACAGGGTGTAGTCGCCGATCTGCCGCCGCAGGACCCGCTCGGTGCCCGGATTGAAGCCGGGCGCCTCCCAGTCCCACACGTGCTGGATCGCCAGCAGCGAGTCGGCGACCGTGTCGAGGCGCCGGCCGGGCAGCTCGCGGAGCGTGCGCAGGGCCTCGGTGCGGACGAAGCGCGTCAGGAGCTCGGTGAGGTAGCGCAGGGCGGGCGCGTCGTCGATCGCCAGATCACCGAAGGCCTGCCGGGTCACGCTCTCGAAGAAGCGCGGAAGCAACCCGCTCTGCACGGGATCACTCTAGCAGATCGATCCGCTCAGGGTCGGTCCCGCGTGAACTCCACGCCACGGGGTAGGTTGTTCGCGCCGGTGGAGGTTCCGCGTAGAACGGCCCCATCCCAGGTGAGGGAGAGCGAGAAGGGCTGTAGAGAGCCGCCCTGCACGAAGCCGGTGGAGCGACCGACGAGCGAGACCTGGTCTGCGGGGGCCGACCCGGTGCCGGTCGCCCGCATCGTGACGCGATCGGTGACCAGCTCCCAGTCCCATTCGAGCCGGCGTCCGGCGCCCCGGATCTCGAGGACGGAGCGATCACGCCCGTACCAGCGGCCGGCCAGTGAGCGGGGCGGCGTTGTCCCGGCCGCGGGCGGCGGGACGGGCGGCGCGGGGGCGAGCGCGCCGGGGGTCACGCCCTCCACCAGGCGCCTGCGCATCGTGGCGTACTCGTCCTCGGTGATCCGCCCGCGCGCCTTCAGGTCGTCGAGCTGGGCCAGCTGCTGCTCGAAGGTCTGCCGAGACCCCGGGGCATCGCGGCCTGCACCGCCGCGTTGAACTCTTCGCTGTTCTCGATGCCGCGGTAGGAGCCGGGGGGCGGCGGATCCATCTGCTTGTCGCGCACGTAGCCGCGGCTGTTCAGACAGCCGCGATAGTATTGCCGGACGGTGTCGAGGGAGGCGCCGGAGGGCAGCGTGCCGGCGGCCTGCTGCACGCACGCCTGGTTGTCTTGCGTGAATTGCTCGGCGCTGGCGCCGGGCTTCGACCAGTAGTAGCGGCTGCAGCCGGTCGCGGCGCCCAGCAGCAGGAGCAGCAGGACCGAGCTGACGAGGGCCTTCTTCATCGGCGATCTCCTCGTGGATGGGTCGGTCGACGGGTCGATGATAGCGCAAACCTTTGGCTTCCCCGTGACCGGGTGGTAGGCTTCCCGGCATGAGGCCCGATGGGGTGGCGCTGCCCGGAGCCCCCGCGACGACGACCCGTCTCGCCCGGCGCATCCGGCCGCGGCGGCCCTGGCTGCTGATCGGCGCGTGCCTCTTGCTGGTGGGGCTGACCGTGACCCTTTGGGGCAAGTGGGTCGAGAACCGGGAGCGCGCCGACCGGCTGGCCGCCGAGCTGAAGAAGGTCTACACCGAGGCCGAGAAGCTCCGCACCGAGGCCGCCGCCGCCAAGCAACGCATCACCCAGCTCGAGCGCCAGCTCCGCCGCGCCCCCCGAGCCCCCGGCACTCCAGAGCCGCGCTAGCGGGTTTTGTCCCACACATCCAGCAACCGCCGGTTCTGCTCGCCGGTCCCCACCGCGATGCGCAGGTGCCCGGGGAAGCCCACGCTCGCGCCGTCGCGGACCAGGATGCCCGCCTGGAACAGCGCGGCGCGGAGTGCGCCCACCCCATCGCCGACCCGGGCCAGCACGAAGTTCGCCTGCGAGGGGGGTGACGGCGCCCCGCGCTCGGCCAGCGCGGCCTGCAGGCGGGGCCGCTCCTCCAGCACCACCCGACGCGTGCGCTCGAGGTGCTCGGGATCGCCCAGCGCGGCCACCGCCGCGACCTGGGCCAGGCGGTTGACGTTGAACGGCGCCCGCACCCGATTCAACCGTTCAATATTCTCCGGGCGCGCGATGGCATAGCCCACGCGCAGCCCCGCCAGCCCCGCGATCTTGGAGAAGGTCCGCAGCGAGATCAGCGTGGGGTAGCGCCGCTGGAGCACGACGCCGTCCGCAGTGTCGTCGTCGTCGCAGAAATCGATGTAGGCCTCGTCCAGGATCACGAGTGGCGGGTCCGCGCCGAGGGCGTCGAGGAAGCGCTCGAGCGGCCGGCGGCGCACGATGGTCGCCGCCGGATTGTGCGGGGTGCAGACGATCACGCACTTCGTCCGCGCGGTGACGCGGCCGAGCATGTCGTCGAGGTCCTGGTCGTAGCCATTGAGCGGGCTCTGCACGACGGTGGCGCCCGAGAGAATCGCCTCGGTGCCGTAGGGCTCGAAAGCCGGGTGGGGGATCACGACCTCGTCGCCGGGATCGAGCGCCGCGCGCGCCAGCATGGCCAGGAGCTCGTCGGCCCCGTTGCCGACCACGATCGATTCCGGCGCGATGCCGAGCCGGCTCCCCAGCGCCTCCCGCACCGCCGTGCACCCGCCGTCCGGGTAGAGATGCGCGCGCGGGGCTTCCCGCCGGATCGCCTCGACGACCCGGGGCGAAGGGCCCAGGGGGCTCTCGTTCGAGGACAGGCGCAGCACCGCATCAAGCCCGAGCTCGCGCGCCACCACCTCGAGCGACTTGCCGGCGTCGTACGTGGTGACGCGATCGAGCACATCACGCCAGAGCCGTCGCATAGGGCGCCATTGTAACTGCGATACAAGTTCGCGCCAAGTTTGACTTTCTTCCCACTCCACGCTACCGTTTCGCCATGTCTGCGGAACTGCTTCGACAGGTTCGCCGCGTCGAGGCGCAGGCCGATAAGGGATCCGACGGCAGCGCCGCCGAGCGGGCGGAGCGCCGCCGGAGGCTGAGGCTCGAGGTGCTGCGCCACCACCTCACCTCCAACGTGGATTTCCTCCGCGCGGCCCATCTGGGCGGCGCGTCCGGCCAGCAGTCGGTTGCCGCCTATTCCAGCTTCATGGACGGCTTCCTCGGCACGCTCTACCGGCTGGCGGTGGACGACGCCAAGCGCGAGGGCTTGGTACCGAGCCCTCTCGTGCTGGTGGCCCTGGGCGGCTACGGCCGCGGCGAGCTGCACCCCCTCTCCGATCTCGACCTCATGCTGATCTACGACGGCGAGATGGGGCCGTACGTCCAGCGCGTGACGCAGGGGCTGCTCTACGCGCTCTGGGACCTCGGCCTGCAGGTGGGCCACGCGGTGCGCAGCCTGCCCGACTGCCTCGCCATGGCGCGCACCGACTTCCCGAGCCGTACCTCGATGCAGCAGGCGCGATTCCTGCTGGGCGACCGCCGGCTCTTCAACCGGTTCCGGAAGGTGCTCGCCGAGAACGTCTACCAGAAGGACTTCGCCCAGTTCCTCGAGACCACGCTGACCGAGCGCGACCAGCGCTACCGCAAGTTCGGGGGCTCCCCCTACATGGGCGAGCCCAACGTGAAGGAATCGGCGGGCGGGCTGCGCGACATCCACACCGCGATGTGGCTGGCCTCCACCAAGTTCGGCACGCGGACCCTCCGGGAGCTGGCCGACAAGCGGCTCATCAACGGGCGCGAGCAGAAGGCGACCGACGAGGCGCTCACCTTCCTGTGGCGGGTGCGGAACGAGCTGCACTTCCTCTCCGGGCACAAGAACGACGTGCTCTCGCGCGACATCCAGCCGCAGATCTCCAAGAACTTCGGCTACACCGGCGACGAGCTGTCCCTGCCCGTCGAGAAGTTCATGCGCGAGTACTACCTCCACGCGCGGGTGATCCACCGGGTCTCGCGGCGGCTGATCGCCCGCTGCCGGGAGACCCTCTCGCGCCGCGCCACCGTGCAGCGCCGCCTGCGCCAGGAGGCGCTCGCTGACGGCCTCATCGTGCTCGACGAGCAGCTCCACCTGGCCCAGCCCGACGGGCGGGCCTTCCGCGAGGAACCGCTGCGGCTCCTGAAGGTCTTCTGGCACAGCCACCAGCTCGGCTTCGGGCTGGGCGTCGACGTGGAGCGGGCCATCGAGGACTCGCTCGACCTGATCGACGACGCCTTCCGCGCCTCGCCGGAGGCCCGCGACCTCTTCCTCGGGATCTGCCGGAACTGGGGCCGGGTGGCGCAGACCCTCCGCGAGATGCACGAGCTGGGAGTGCTCGGCCGCTACCTGCCGGAGTGGGGGTCGCTGACCTGCCTCGTGCAGTACGACGTCTACCACAAGTTCAGCGCCGACCAGCACTCGCTGATCGCGGTGCAGAACCTGGAGGCGCTCGCGCCCGGCCAGTCGCCGGACTCCGAGGGCAACGCCCAGGTGGTGAGCGAGCTGGAGAGCCCGGGCCTGCTGATGCTCGGCATGCTGCTGCACGACATCGGCAAGGGCAAGGGCCACGGCCACGTGGCCAAGGGCATCCCGCTGATCGAGACGCTCACCGCGCGCGTGGGCCTGGCTCCCGAGGACGCCGACAAGGTGATCTTCCTGGTGGCCCACCACTTGACCATGTCGCACAGCGCCCAGCGCCGCGACATCGACGACCCCAAGACGATCGAGTCGCTGGCCGAGGTGTGCAAAACGCCTGAGCGCCTGCGCATGCTCTACCTGCTCACCTGCGCGGACATGCGCGCGGTGGGCCCCGGCGTCATGACCGGCTGGCAGGCCCAGGTCCTCTGGGACCTCTACGCGCGGACGCTCACGCGCCTCACCGGCGGCCAGCGCGAGCGGCCCACCCGCGAGGCGGTGGCCCAGCGGGTGACCGAGGCCATGCGCGGCGAGGTGGCGCGCACCGCGGTGGCCGCGCACCTGGCCCTGCTCTCCGACCGCTACCTCGCCACCACGTCACCCCAGCGCATTGCCGCGCACCTGCGCCTGCTCGACCGGCTCGAGGACGGCGGCGTGCTCGCCACCGAGCTCTTCCACCATCCCGACCTCGGCTCCTCCGAGCTGGTCGTCGCCACCCAGGACGTGCCCGGCCTCTTCTCGCTCATCGCGGGCACGCTGGCCTCCCAGGGGATCAATATCCTCTCCGCCCAGATCCACACGCGCGCCGACGGCATCGTCCTCGACACCTTCCAGGCGAACGATCCCTTCGGCGAGGCGGTCACCGAGGAGGCGCGCTGGCGGCGGACGCTCGAGGCGCTGCGTCGCGTGCTGCGCGGCGAGGCGAGCGTGGAGGATCTCCTCGCGCGGCGCCGGGCGGTGTACCCGACCGGCGAGGGGGTGGCCGGGCCGCCCAAGATCTCGGTGGACAACCAGATCTCCGACAGCCGCACGGTCGTGGAGGTGAAGTGTCCGGACCGCGTCGGGCTCCTCTACGTCATCACCCGCACCCTCTCGGGGCAGGGGCTCGATATCGCGAGCGCGCGGATCGCCACCGAGATCGATCAGGCCTACGACACCTTCTACGTCACCGACCGGCACGGCCGCCGCCTCGAGGACGAGCCGGCGATGACCCGCGTGCGCGAGAGCCTGGAAGACGCCTTGCTCAAGCCGCTCTAGATGCTGAGCCACTACAAGGCCTCGCTGACCCGGCTCGGCGATCCGGTCGCACGCGCCCTGCTCCGGGCCCACGTCCGGCCGAATCACCTCACGATGCTCGGGCTCGGGGTCAGCATCGTGGCCGCCTGCGCCCTCGCCCAGGGGCGCCTGCGGGTGGGCGCGGTGCTGCTGGCGCTGGCCGGGCTCTTCGACTTCTTCGATGGCTCGCTCGCGCGGCTGGCCAATAGCGTGAGCGCCTTCGGCGCCTTCCTCGACTCGGTGGTGGACCGCTACTCCGACCTGGTCGTGCTGCTGGGGGTGGTGCTCTACTACCATCGCGCCGCCGACACCACCGGCGTCTTCCTCACCATGGTGGCCCTGGTGGGCACCATCATGACCAGCTACACCAAGGCTCGCGCCCAGTCCATCGGGGTGGCCTGCGAGATCGGGCTGATCGAGCGCCCCGAGCGGCTCATCGTGCTCATCGCGGGCGCGACATTCAACCTGCTCACCCCGGCCATGATCGTGCTCGCGGTGCTCACCAACCTGACCGCGCTCCAGCGCATCCTCTACATGCGCCGCGCCGCCGCCCGCGAGCAGATCCTGCACTGATCTCCGAGCGCGGGGCGGCTGGTACACTGGCAGGCATGAGGCGGTTGACGGCGGCCGCGTGCCTGGTGTCCGTGGTGCTGGTGGGGGCGGCGCCGGCCGGCCTCTCCCCGGATTCGCGCGAGCGGTTCGCGGCCGGGCTGGTCGCGCACAAGGCGGGCGACTGGGCCGCGGCGGCCCGGGAATTCGCCGATCCCGCGTGGGCCGGGACACCGATCGAGGACTACGCGCTGCTCTTCCAGGCCGAGAGCGTGCTGCGCCAGGGGGACGTGGTCGCGGCGCGGGCGCTCGCCTCCCAGGCCGCCGACCGCACCCCGGAGAGTGGGCTCACGCCCTCCGCCCTGATGCGGGCGGCGGCCGTGCTGAGGGAGGCGGGGGACCCGGCCGGGGCGGTGACGGTGCTCCAGCGTGTGCTCGTGCGCCTGGCCGACGCGCCGGACGCGGCGCGGGCGCGCTATGCGCTGGGCGAGGCGCTGCTGGCCGCGGGTGATCAGAAAGAGGCGGCGCGCGTGTTCCAGGCGCTGTGGCTGCAGGCGCCCGCCGCCTTCGGGGACGCGGCGGAGCGCCAGCTCAAGGCGCTGGCGGATGCCGGCGTGACGCCGCCGCCGAGCGCGGCGGAGCGGGCGGGGCGCGCCGAGCGGTTGCTCGCCTCGGGGCTGATCGAGCGGGCCCGCCTGGAATCCGAAGCCCTGGTCGCCGAGAAGCCGGAGGCGGACGCGCGCGAGCGCGCCCTGCGGGTGCTGATGAACGCCTCGCGCCGGCTCGGCCGCGACGACGCCGCGCTGGCCGCCGCCAACGATGGCCTGGCCGCGGCCGTGCCGGAGCGGCGCGCGGGCTGGCTGCTCGATCTGAGCCGGCTCCGGCAGCGCCGCGACCGCGAGGCCGCGCTCAGCACGCTGGATCGGCTGGTGCGCGAGCATCCCCGGAGCAACGACGCGCCGGACGCGCTCCTGCTGAAGGCCGAGCTGCTCGAGACCGCGGCCCGGCCCGCCGAGGCCGAGAAGACCTACGTGAAGCTGGCCGCCGACTACCCGGACGAGGACGAGGCGGCCAGCGCGCTCTGGCGGCTCGGCTGGCTCGCGTGGTTCCGCGGCAATCACGTGGAGGCGACCGCGCGGTGGAGTCGGCTCCAGGTGGCGCGCGGCGGGCAGGCGCTACGGGAGGCGGCCACCTACTGGCTCGGTCGGGCGTGGGAGCGGCGAGGCGATCGGGACCAGGCGGCGCGCCAGTTCGCGCAGCTCGTGAAGGATTCGCCGCGCACGTACTACGGGCTGCTCGCGGCCAAGCGCGCGCCTGCGGTGTCGGTCGCTGGGCGAGGCGCAGCCGGAGGCGAGCCGAGCGGATCCGGTAAGTCGGCGGGCGCGGCATCCTTCGCGTTCCCGGCCGATCCGCGCGAGGGGCTGCTGGGCGACCTCCGCTTCGACCGCGCGCTCGCGCTGCGCGAGGTGGGGCTACGCGAGTTCGCCGACGAGGAGCTGGACGAGCTGACCCGCCGCTCGGTGGCCGAGCCCCGCCGGCTCTACGCGCTCTCCGCCGCCTACGTCGCCGACGAGCGCTATCACATGGCGCTGCGCATCCTGAGACGGAGCTTCCAGGGTACCGCCCGCAGCGGGGGGACGTCACCCCGCGAGTTCTGGGAGATGTTCTATCCGCTGGGCTGGCGCGATGCCCTCACCGCGGCCGCGGGCCGCGCCTCGCTCGACCCGTTCCTGGTCGCGGCGGTGGTGCGCGAGGAGTCCTCGTTCTACCCGCAGGCCCGCTCGCGGGTGGGCGCCCGCGGGCTCATGCAGCTCATGCCCGACACCGGGCGCGCGGTGGCCCAGGCCCGCCAGATCCCGTTCCCGGACGTCGAGGTGCTCGACCATCCGGTGACCAATCTCGAGATCGGCACGATCTTCTTCGGCGGGCTCCTCCGAGAGTTCGGCGACGCGCGGCTCGCCGCCGCCGCGTACAATGCCGGCCCCACGCGGGTCCGCGAATGGTGGGCGAACCGGAAGACGGACGATCTGGAAGTCTGGGTCGAGCAGATTCCCTTCAACGAAACGCGCGCGTTCGTGAAGCGCGTGATGCTCTCGTGGCAGGAGTACCAGCGGGTGTACGGCGAGAAGCAGTCCTGATGGGCCCCCGGCCGGCCCCCCTCTGGCGGCTCGCCGCCGCCGCGGTGGCCGACGGGCTCCTGGGGATCATCGCCTGGAGCCTCGCCGCGATGTGGCTGATCGTCGCGGTGCTCGTGTTCCGCGCGCGGCCGCTCGACCTGCTCGACGGCCTCGTCCTGGCCTTGGCCGTCCTGGTGCTGGGCGTGGCCCTCCACGTGATCTACCACACGGTGCTGGTCGGCGGCTGCGGGCAGACCCTCGGGAAGATGCTGATGGGTGTCGCGGTGGTGCGCCGGGATGGCGCCCCCGCGGGCTACGGCCGGGCGCTCCTGCGATGCGTGGGCGGGGGGCTCTGCCTGCTCACGCTCGGGCTCGGGCGGCTGTTCGTGCTGTTCACGCGCGACCGGCGCGCCCTGGCCGACTTCGTGGCCGGCACCCGGCCTGTCACCACCTCACCCTGACCCTCTCTCCTCACGGTCGGGGCAACACCACCGCTTTGGCGATCTGCTTGAAGTACCGGGAGTAGGCAGGTCCTGACCCCGATCCCGCTCTGACCGGAGGACGCGTAGAGAATGGTAGCAGGATATTCTCGAGTCGGGACGCCATCTCCTGTCCCTCATCAACGACATCCTCGACCTCTCGAAGATCGA
>DASQAL010000204.1:0-29670 GCA_035635775.1 Candidatus Acidiferrum sp. | reverse complement strand
CCTCGATGCGCCCCCTGACCGTCGGCATCACCTCCTACGTCACCGCCTACGTCCAGCACTGGGACCTGCTCTTCGCCGCCTCGGTGATCGCGATCGTGCCGGTGGTCGTGCTCTTCGCCCTGATCGAGCCCTACCTGGTGGGCGGCCTCACCGCGGGCAGCGTCAAGTAGCGATCAGCGGGGGGCGGGGCCGACGACCTCCATCAGGGCGCCGAGGCCCCGGTGAAAGGTCGGGGCGCCCCCCGGCACCACGCAGGCCTCCAGCACCTCGAACAGCTCGGCCGGGGTCGCCCCGAACTGGATCGCCCGCCGCATGTGCGCGACCAGTCCGGCCCGCTCGCCGCCGCGGAAGCAGAGCAGCGCGATGGCCACGAACTCGCGCACCTTGGCCGAGACGTGCTGGCCCTCGCCGAGGGAGAGCTCGTAGAGGCGGTTGTAGGCTTCGACGAACTCCGGGTCCTGGCGCGCCGCGAACTCCCACTCCGGGTACATGTACCCCCGCGCCGCCTTCATCTTCGCGATCAGCGCTTCCGCCTGCTGCTCTCGGTGGGAGTCGGCCATGGTCAGTCCTTGGGCAGGCCGAGGACGCGCTCGCCGATGATATTGCGCTGGATCTCGCTGGTGCCGCCCGCGATGGTGTACTGCCGCGCGCTCAGCACGCGGTTGTACCAGCGCGGCCCGTCCGGCACCTGTGGGCTCGCGCGGTTCACGAGCGCGTGCGGGCCGAGCAGCTCGCCCGCGAAGTCGGCGATGCGCACGCCCATCTCGGAGCCGAAGAGCTTGAGGATGGAGCCCTCGGGCCCGGGCGGCTCCCCGCGGAGCTGGCGCGTCAGGTTGCGCATGCGCGTGTAGCGCTGGCACCGCGCCTCGATCACGAGCTGGGCGAAGCGCTGGCGGATCACCGGATGCTCCCACGCGGGCCGGCCGTCGAGCGGCACCGTCATCGCGAGGGCGCGGAGCCGCGCGAGCTGCTCCTCGTGGCCACGGCCGCCGCCGCTCTTGCGCTCGTACATGAGCGTGGTCATGGCGGGCTTCCAGCCTTCGTTTTGCCGGCCGATGAGGTTGGCCTTGGGGACGACCACGTCCACGAAGAAGACTTCATTGAAGTGCCGGTGGCCGTTGAGCAGCACCAGCGGGCGCACCGTGATGCCGGGCGTCTTCATGTCCACCAGCAGGTAGCTGATGCCGCGGTGCTTGGGCGCGGCGGGATCGGTGCGGACGAGCAGGTAGATCCAGTCCGCGAACTGGGCGCCCGAGGTCCACACCTTCTGCCCGTTGACGATGAAATGCTCGCCCCGGTCCTCGGCGCGGGTGCTGAGGCTCGCCAGGTCCGAGCCCGCGCCCGGCTCCGAGTAGCCCTGGCACCAGATGTCGTCGCCGCCCAGGATGCGCGGGAGGTAGCGCTGTTTCTGCGCCTCGGTGCCCCACTCGATGATGGTCGGGCCCGCCATGCCGATGCCGGAGTAGCCGGGGAGCACGGGGGCGCGCGCCCGGAAGGACTCCTCGTCGTAGATGACCTGCTCCATCAGGGTGGCGCCGCGGCCGCCGTATTCCTTGGGCCACGAGATCCCGACCCAGCCCGCCGCGTACATGCGGCGCTGCCAGTCGCGCCGGCGCTCGAAGGTCTCGCGGTCGGGCGCCACCCGCTCGTCGGTCGGATCCTCGATGCGGAGGTCGTCGGTGAGGTTCGCGGTGAGCCAGCGGCGGATCTCGGCGCGGAAGTGCTCCTGCTCGGGCGTGTAGGTGAAATCCATGGGCCCTCTTCTAGCACCGGTTCGCTCCCGACTCAAGGCGTGTTACATTCACCGTATCTCGCGACGCGGTATCCCCTGGCCACGGAGGCGGTATTGGCTCACAAAGGCATGAAGTTCGGCATATTCCTCGCGCCCTTCCACAAGGTCGGCGAGAATCCCACGCTCGCGATGAACCGCGACATGGAGCTGATCGAGTGGATGGACTACCTGGGCTATGACGAGGTGTGGATCGGTGAGCACCATTCCGCCGGCTGGGAGCTGATCGCCTCGCCCGAGGTCTTCATCGCCGCCGCCGCCGAGCGCACCCGCCACATCATGCTGGGTTCCGGAGTCACGAGCCTGCCGTACCACCACCCGTTGATGGTGGCCAACCGCTTCGTTCAGCTCGACCACATGACGCGCGGTCGCGCCATGCTCGGCATCGGCCCCGGCGCCCTCGTCTCCGACGCCTACATGATGGGCATCGAGCCGGTGACCCAGCGCCCGCGGATGGAGGAGTCGCTCGACGCGATCATGGAGCTGCTCCGGTGCGAGGAGCCGGTCACGCTCAAGACCGACTGGTTCGAGCTGCGCCAGGCCCGGCTGCACCTCGCGCCCTACACCGAGCCACACTTCCCGATCGCGGTGGCCAGCACGATCACCCCGGCCGGCGTGATCGCGGCGGGCAAGCACGGCATCGGGGTGCTCTCGCTCGGGGCGGGGCTGCCCGGCGGGCCGGAGGCGCTCGCCAACCAGTGGAAGATCGCCGAGGAGACCGCGGCCAAGCACGGCAAGACCATGGACCGGAAGAACTGGCGCCTGGTGGTCAACGTGCACGTCTCCGACGACGACGAGCTGGCGCTCAAGGAAGTCACCCGGTCCGAGCGCCACGAGACCATCACCTACTTCGAGGACACCCTCGGCCGTCCGCCCGGCCGCGCCGATGACCCGCTGCGCGAGGGCGTGAAGATGGGCACCACGCTGGTGGGCACCCCCGACACCGTCATCCGCGGCATCGAGCGGTTGCAGGGCCTGAGCGGGGGCGGCTTCGGCGGTCTGCTCTTCCGCGCGCACGAGTGGGCCAACCGCGAGCAGACGCTCCGGAGCTACGAGCTGTTCGCCCGCTACGTCATGCCCCGCTTCCAGGGCTCGATCGACACGATTCGCAACTCCAACGAATGGGCGCGGAGCAACCGCAAGACCATCTTCAGCCCCAACGTGGAGGCGGTGCGGCGGGCCTACGTGGACGCCGGGCGAGAAGTCCCCGCGGAGTACCGCAGCCGCACCGCGGGGGCCCGGGACCTGGACGAGTCGAACCCGCCCCGCTAGGGGCGGGCGCGCCCGCGCCGACCGATGAGCATCGAGCTGCGCGATGCGCGTCGCTCGGCGGCCGATCGAGAGTGGCTGACGAACGTCTATCCGTTCTACCTCCACGATCTCTCCGAGTTCGACAACACCTATTACGCGCTGGACGATCGTGGCATCTGGATGCCCGACCACCGCCAGGGCTGGCTCGAGGAAGACGGAGACCATCCGCTGATCATCCTCGAAGGGGGCCGCCGCGTCGGCTTCGCGCTCGTCAACCAGGCCCCGTCTCCCCACATGCAGCCGGGGATGGACTTCCGGATGTCGGAATTCTTCGTGTTGCGCAAGCACCGGGGGCTCGACATCGGGCGCCGCGCTGTCTTCACCGTCTTCGACCGGTTCCGGGGCAAGTGGGAGATCTTCGAGCTGGCCCGCAACACGATCGCGATCAGTTTCTGGCGTCGCGTGATCGGCGAGTACGGAGGCGGTCGCCACCAGGAGACGACCGACGCGCTGGGAGTTCGTCAGGTCATCGATACTACCGGGTAGTTCATTCCGTCTGCGCGGGTTGCGAAGCGTAGTGCTCGCCGCAGGCTCACGGTGCTCACAATCTGCGAAGAACTTCGATGCGGTCTCCCGTCTCTGGATGGGTGCTGAAGAAACCGCCGCCGCCGTCCCCTTCCGTGCTCATCAGCCAGGTGAGGGTGGCGATCATGACGTCCTTTTTCCGACCCACCCGCTTGAGCAGCTCGACCCCGTGCCGATCGGCCTCGTACTCCTCGGTGCGGCTGTACTTGCGCTGGATCAGCGCGCCCGCGACTGGCACCACCCGCGCCGCTCCGGGGATGATCTAGTCGAGAATGACCGCGCCGATTCCGATGCCGGTGCCGAGTGCCTGGGCCTTGGCCACATGGCCGAGATCGTCGTGGGCGACCTCGTGCGCCATGATGGCCAGGAGCTGGTCGTCATTCGCCTTCTGGAGGAGGCCGGTCGTGACGTAGAACTCCCCATTCCCGGCGTTTGCGGCATTGATCGACGGATCGTCGATGATGCCGACCTTGACCTGGCTCGGCGGTTTCGGTTTGTCCATGGCCTGCAGGAGCGGGATCATTGCCCTCTTCAGTCGCTCGACCTGCGCCGGGTCGACCGTCTTCTGCGAGGCGGTCGGCGGTTTCCCGGCGGGGGCGGGCCGCGTGGTCCGGCCGGACGTGGGCGCCGTGGAGGCGGTCTCAAAGGCGCACCCGCCGAGCAGGATCGCCGCAACGAGCGCGCCTCCGACGGCCGCCCGGGCGCTCATTACCGATCCCGATTGGCCCGCGCGGGCCGAATGGCGTCCTGACTCGACTGCAGGGTCGACGTCACCTGGTCCTTCGCGGAATCGAACATGTCCTCGGCGGTGGACTGCACCGCCTTCAGCGTATCCGCCGCCGCGAGCCGCGCGGTGCGGCTCTTGGTGTTCGCGAAGCGACGGATCTCGTCGCCCCACAGGTAGACCGCGATCCCGCCCACGATCGCTCCCAGCACGAATCGACTCAGCATGACGCTCTCCTTTTCACGCCGCCACTGTGTGGATGGGCCACTCGATCCCGGCGCGGCGGCGGATCTCGTGTCCGCAGGGCTCGAGCGCGATCACCAGCGCTTCCCCGCGCTCGCGCCAGTCCTCGACCTCTCGAAAGGTATTGCACGTCCGACAGTACAGAGCAGGCATCCCGCTCATCGCGCCTCCCTTTCCGCCCGCCGCGTCCGCCTTGGCGCAGTCGGGGCACACCTCGAGCTCGGCATCGTAGGCGATGCCGTGTATCGGACAGCGCACCACCGGGAGCGGAGTGGCGCGGCGGCCTCCCAGCAAGAAGAGCCCCAGTCCGAGGCCCCCCATGGCGAGGACCACCGCCGCCGCCATCCGTCCCGATGCCGCGCACGCGTTCATGTCAGAGCCGGCCCGTGAGGAGCAGGATGATGAGGATCAACAATACGACCCCGACTCCCCCGCTTGGATAGGGGCCCCAGCCCGAGCTGTATCCCCAGGTCGGTAACGTCCCCACCAGAATGAGTATCAAGATGACGATCAGGATCAGTGACACTGCGCGTTCCTCCTTTGCTGTCGTATGGGCGCTGCGTACGGGCCGTCGTCCCGGCGGGCGGCGGGATCAACTCCCGCCGCCCGCCCTTCGGCGACGACTACCTACCGGCCCTCGCCTCGCCCGCCCTGACCGCTGCGATCGCCCTGCCCCGGCCGCGGTAGCGAGCCCGGGATGGCCGCCGCCTGCGACGCGGGATGCGGGCTCCCGCCTGGCGAGCCTCGCTCAGCGCGATGGCGACGGCCTGCTTGCGCTTGCGCACTTTCCCTCCCGAGGCCGAGCGGAGCGTGCCCCGCTTGTACTCGCCCATCACCGTCTTGATCTTGCGGCGGCCCTTCGCTCTCGGCTTTGTTCAGCGATCCGCGCCGCGGTCTCCCTACTTGCCGGCCTGCCGGACCGTCAGCTCGTTCTTGACCGACTTCACGCCGGGAACCATGCGGGCCATCTCGGAAGCCTTGGCCGACGCGACGATGCTCGGTACCTCACCGGTCAGCGTCACCACGCTCGCGTCGGTGCGCACGTCCACGCTCTTCACCTGCGCGTCCTTGGACAGGCGCGCCTTCACCGCTTTGTCGATATCCCCGTCCTTGGCGTCCACCATCTTCCGGTTCCCCGGGGCGACCACCTGGAGGTCGTTCTTCACCGACTGCACGCCCTCGATGCCCTTGGCGACTTCGCCCGCCGCCGTCTTGGCCTCGGCAGAGTCGACCTTGCCGCGCAGGTGCACAACGCCGCCCTTCATGGTGTCGACGCTGACCTGCGTGACCTTGACGCGCTCGTCCGCGAAGAGGGCGATCTTGGTCTTCGAGGTGATCCAGGAATCGCTGACCGCGGTCTTCGCGTCCTGGGTCATCGTCTTGGCTTTGTCCTTGGTCTCTTCCATCTTGCTCTGCGCGCCCGCGGTGAGCGGAGCCACCGCGAGGAAGGCGGTGAGGATCGTGGCCGTCGTCATCGTCTTGCCGTACCGCATGGTTGCTTCCTCCTTGAAACGGGTTAGGTGAGTGGACCGCTCTTACTTCGCCACCGGCGCGCCGTCGGTCGGCCGCGAGCGCCCTTCCTCGTCTTCGTCCAGTTGCACGGGCCGCCCCGCGCCCGCATCGCGGTCACTGCGCTCCGCGTCGCTTTCCACGCTGCCCTTCCGCGGGCTGCGCACGTCGCGGTCCGGATCCTGAAGATCCTTCCGCCCGATGCGCGGCTCCTCGGTCGTCTTCGACTTTCGTGTCATGAGTTGTCCTCCCGTGAGCTCCGAGCTTGCTTCACCGGCGTGATGCCGAGGAAACGAGCAAGCGGTGTGCCACGGCGCAAAGCCATGAAGAACCACGCCGATCGGCGCCCGCGCGGGAAGGGCCAAGGCTCGGCCGGTAAAGAGTGCCGCGTAGTTTCTTCCGGCGCGGGACGCGCGCGAACGCGGCGTCTCGCTGGTCCCGAATGTGCAATCCGGGACAGACGGGAGGATACGACGATGAATGAGGCGACCATGCGGCATCGGACGAGCCCGCGCGTGGCGCGGCGACGGACTCACGCGCTGCGCGAGGGCATCACGGTGGGGCTCATCGGAGCCGCGATCGTGATGCCGTGGTTCTTCATCGTGGATCTGGCCGCGGGCGTGCCGCTGCGCACCCCCCGCACTCCTCGGCGCCGCGCTCTTCGACGGCGCGCGGTCAGAAGTGGTGACACCCCGCGCGCCTGGTGGTGGGCTACACCGCGGTGCACCTGGCCGGCTTCGTGGCCCTGGGACTCGGGGTGGCGGGGCTCTTCGCCCTCGCCGAGCGGGAGAAGCGGGTGCTCGCGCTGATCTTCATGCTCGGCTGCTGCCTCGCGGTGGTGTTCCTCGCGATGGTGTACCTGCTCGCCCAGTGGCTCGGCCAGGCGGTGACGCGCGCGATCTTCCTCGCCGGGCATATTCTGGCGGCGGCCGCCATGGTCGGCTCGCTCGCGTATTTCCACGGGCGGCTGCTGCGGAGGATGCCCGAGGCTTTTGACGGGGAGTGAAGAAGTGGCGAGCGGGCACGGTCTGGGAGCCGGAGCCCCGACGGCTGTCCGCCGGGCACGGGATGTCCGCGGACTGGGGGAGTGCGGGGGCCATTTCTGGGCCCCCGCATTCAAAAAACAAGCTATCCGGCGGTAACAGCTACCGGGTAGCTCCGATCCGATAGCACTCGCGCGAGATTTACGCGATCCACACGGACTTGATATTCACGAACTCGCGGATGCCGTACTCGGAGAGCTCGCGGCCGTAGCCCGAGCGCTTGATGCCCCCGAAGGGCAGCCGCGGGTCGGACTTCACCACCCCGTTGACGAACACCGCCCCCGCCTCGATCTGCACGGCGAGGCGCTCGGCGCGGGCGCGGTCGGCGGTCCAGAGCGAGGCCCCGAGGCCGTAGGGGGAGTCATTGGCGAGGCGGATCGCGTCGGTCTCGTCCTTGGCGGTGATCACCGCGGCCACCGGGCCGAAGGTCTCCTCGTCGAAGGCGGGCATGCCCTTGTCCACCGCGGCCAGCAGCGTCGGCGGGTAGAAGGCGCCTTTGCCCGCGGGCACCTCGCCCCCCAGCATCCGCCGGGCCCCGCGCTTGATGGACTCCGCGACCTGCGCGTGGAGCTGATCGCGCAGGTCCACGCGAGCCTGGGGACCAACCTCGGTTTCCCGAGAAGTCGGATCGCCCATGCGGCGCGCGCCCAGCGCCGACTTGAAGCGCTCGAGAAAGCGGTCCACGACCGGCTCGACCACGATGAAGCGCTTGGCCGCGATGCAGCTCTGGCCGCTGTTGATCAGCCGCGCGTCCGCCGCCGCGCGCGCCGCGGCGTCCACATCGGCGTCGGCCAACACGATGAAGGGATCGCTGCCGCCCAGCTCCAGGACCGTCTTCTTCAGCATGCGCCCCGCCTGCTCGGCGACCGCCATGCCCGCCCGCTCGCTGCCGGTGAGCGTGGCCGCGACGATGCGCGGGTCCGCGATGATCTCCTTCACGCCCGCCGGGTTCGTCAGCACGGTTTGGAAGAGCCCGTCGGGGAAGCCGGCGCGGCGGAAGACCTGCTCGATCTCGAGCGCGCAGCGCGGGACATTGGAGGCGTGCTTGAGGATACCGCCGTTGCCCGCCATGAGGGCCGGCGCCGCGAAGCGGAAGACCTGCCAGTATGGGAAGTTCCACGGCATCACGGCCAGCACCACTCCGAGCGGGTCGAAGCGGACGTAGCTCCGGGCCGCGTCGGTCTCCCGCGGCTGCTCGGCCAGGAACGCCTCCGCGTGCTCGGCATAGTAGTCGCAGGTGCCCGCGCTCTTCTCCACCTCGGCCTCGGCCTGGGTGATGGGCTTGCCCATCTCCCGGGTCATGGTCATGGCGTATTCCGCCTTGCTCGCGCGAAGCTCCTTCGCGGCGGCCCGCATCAGCCGGGCGCGATCGGCGAAGGGCCGGGTGCGCCATTCGAGGAAGGCGGCGTGCGCCCGCGCCAGGGCCTGCTCGATCTGCGCCTTGGACATCTCCTCGAGCGTCTCGAGGACCTCGCCGGTCGCCGGATTGACGGATTGAACGCTCATGACGTGCTCCTTCCGTGGGCTCTCTTCTTCAGATCATCGTGCGCCCCCGACGGATGCACGGCAAGCGATGCTCGGCTGGCCGCGTCACCCCTCGGGGCGTAGACTGGCGCCCAGGAGGCGGCCGATGAAAGCATCCGAGCTGATCGCCCGGTGTCTCGAGAACGAGGGAGTCAAGTACGTGTTCGGGGTCCCCGGCGAGGAGATCCTCGACATCGTGGACTCCCTGATCGACTCGAGCGTGCGCTTCATCCCCACCCGGCACGAGCAGGGCGCCGCGTTCATGGCCGACGCGTACGGGCGGCTCACCGGCCGCGCGGGCGTCTGTCTCGCCACACTGGGCCCCGGCGCCACCAACCTGGCCACCGGGGTAGCCGACGCCAACCTCGACCACGCGCCCCTGGTGGCCATCACCGGTCAGGCGGGACGCGACCGCGTCCACAAGGAGTCGCACCAGTACCTGGACATCGTCGAGCTCATGCGTCCGCTCACCAAGTGGAACGCGCGCGCCGAGATGCCGGTGGTGATCCCCGAGGTCATTCGCAAGGCCTTCAAGGTGGCCGAAGCCGAGAAGCCGGGCGCCTGCCACATCGAGGTGCCCGAGGACGTGGCGGAGGAGCTGGTGGAGGGCGAGCCGCTCTCCCCCGAGCGCCCCCGGCGTCCGTCTCCGGACGGCCCGGCGCTGCAGGCGGCGGCGCGGCTCATCGAGGCCTCGTCGTTCCCGCTCATCTTCGCGGGCAACGGCGTGATCCGCGGCGGCGCCTCCAAGGAGCTGCGCGACTTCTCCCGCGCCCACGGCATTCCGGTGGTCAACACGTTCATGGCCAAGGGATGCATGCCGTACGACGATCCGCTCGCGCTGCTCTCGGCCGGACTGCAGGCGCGGGATTACGTCTCGTATGGCTTCGAGAAGGCCGATCTGATCATCGCGGTCGGCTACGACCTGGTCGAGTACGCGCCCAAGTTCTGGAACCCGGAGCGCAAGAAGCACATCATCCACATCGACTTCACCCCCGCCGAGGTGGACAGCCACTATCAGCCGGCGGTCGAGGTGGTGGCGGACGTGCGCGAGGCGCTCGAGCTGCTCAACGGCCTGGTGAAGGGGCAGAAGGACCCCGCGCCCTATCGCGAGCTGCGGCGCTTCATCCTCGAGCAGCTCGCGGAGGGCGCGGACGACGATACCTTCCCGATCAAGCCGCAGCGCATCCTGCGCGACCTGCGGCGGGCCATGGGGCGCGAGGACATCCTGATCTCGGACGTGGGCAGCCACAAGCTGTGGATCGCGCGCACCTTCCCGGCCTACGAGCCGAACAGCGTGCTCATCTCCAACGGCCTCGCCGCGATGGGGTTCGCGCTGCCCGCGGCGGTGGCGGCCAAGCTCGTCCACCCTTCGCGGAAGGTGGTGGCGGTGAGCGGCGACGGCGGGTTCCTCATGAACATCCAGGAGCTCGAGACCGCCAAGCGCCTGGGCCTCGCCATCGTCAACGTGATCTTCCGCGACGGGGGCTACAACCTCATCCAGTGGAAGCAGCAGACCCGCCTCGGCCGGGAGTCGGGCGTGGAGTTCACCAACCCGGACTTCGTGACGCTGGCCCAGGCCTTCGGCGCCAAGGGCTTCCGGGTGGAGTCCGCGCCGGGCCTCGCCCCGGTGCTCGCGGAGGCGCTCGCCTGGCCCGGGCCCTCAATCGTGGACGTGCCGGTGGACTACCGGGAGAACCCGAAGTTGACCGAGCGCCTCGGTCACCTCGTCTGCCCGATCTGACGGCACGCGCCTTGCTGTGCCCTGGATCATGCGAATGGTCTGGAGACTGGTCAAGCGCGCCGCGATCAAGTGGAGCGCGGACGACTGCCTGACGCTCGGGGCGGCGCTCGCCTACTACACGGTCTTCTCGCTGGCCCCCATCCTGGTCATCGCGATCGCGGTGGCCGGCGCGCTGTTCGGCCAGGAGGCGGCCCAGGGTGAGATCGTCGGCCAGATCCGCGCCCTGGTCGGGGAGGAAGGCGCCACCGCCATCCAGTCGCTGATCGAGAGCGCCGGCCGCCAGGACGCCGGCGGGCGCGCCACCATCATCGGACTCGCGGTTCTGCTCTTCGGCTCGACCAGCGCGTTCAGCCAGCTCCAGGCGGCGCTGAACAAGATCTGGGAGGTGGAGCCTGAGACCCGTGCCGGCCTCTGGGACATGATCCGAGCCCGCTTCCTGTCGTTCGCGGCGGTGCTGGGCACCGGCTTCCTGCTGAGCGTCTCGCTGGTACTGAGCGCCGCGGGCGCCGCCTTCGCCCGCTTCGGCTGGGGCCGGATGGCCGCGATCGGCCCCATGCTCGAGCTGGCCGACTTCCTCGGGTCCATGCTGGTGCACACCCTGCTCTTCGCGATGATCTTCAAGCTGCTGCCCGACGCGGCGATCCGGTGGCGCGACGTGTGGGTGGGCGCCGGCGTCACCGCGGGGCTCTTCTTCGTCGGCAAGCTGGTGATCGGCGTCTATCTCGGCACGAGTGACGTGGGGGCGGCCTACGGCGCGGCCGGCTGGATCATCGTCATCCTCGCCTGGGTCTACTACTCGGCCCAGATCGTGCTCTTCGGCGCCGAGTTCACCCGCACCTACGCTCTGAAGGGCACCTCACCACATATCCCTCTCCCCCCAGGGGAGAGGGCAGGGTGAGGGGTGGTCTACGATCTACATCTCCACGATCCCGTCCCCCACCTTCGTGAGCCGCTCGAGCACGAGCGGGTCGTGGCCGGGCAGCACCAGGTCCTCGGACGACGCGAGCTCGCGGATCTTCGCGAACGCCGCGTACATCCGCGGCAAATCCTGAAGGGTGTTGAAGGGGATGTGCTCCTCGAAGTTGCGATAGTAGTGCGAGGCGTCGGAGGCCACCACCGCCTGGCCCCGCGCGTGCGCCACCGTGACGATCTGCATCCCCGCGGTGTGGCCGCCCACGTGGTGCACCGCGATGCCGGGCACGATCTCGCGGGAGCCGTCCACGAACTGCATGCGCTTGTCGTAGTTGAGACGGATGAGCGCGCAGACGTCGTCCACCTCGACCGAGTGGCGGAAGGCGGGCAGGGCGGCGTTGCGGCCGGTGTAAAACGCCATCTCGGAGTCCTGCACGTAAAAGGTGGCGTTGGGGAAGAGCGCGTAGTTCCCCACGTGGTCGTAGTGGAAGTGGCTCAGGATCACGTGCTTCACCGAGGCCGCCTCCACCCCGATCTCGGCCAGGCCCTTGCCCGGGCAGCGCAGGAACTGTCGGCCCCGCCGCGTGCCGACGTCTTCCGTGAAGCCGAGATCCACCACCACCGTCTCGGTACCGTTGGTGAGAGCCCACACGAAGTAGTCCATCGTCATGGGGGCCTTGTGGTAGTCGCCGTAGAACGCCTCGGAGGTGGTGCAGGTGCGGTGGGCGTAGCGCACGGCGTAGATGCGGTAGGGCGCATTGGGCATGGTCAAGTCTCCTTTCCCGTGGCAGGATTCTACGCGTTTCGGAGTCTCACGGAAGCCCCCACTCAAGGAGGAGCACAGATGACCTTGCCACCCGCGGTATCGGCCTCCCGCAACGAAGTCCGCACGGTCGCTCCCAAGCTCATCGAGCTGACCGAGACCCTGGTCTATCCCGATATCTGGGAGCGGCCGGGCCTCTCCAAGCGCGACCGGAGCTTGATCACCCTGGCGGCGCTGACCGCCCTCTATCGGCCGGACCAGTTGAAAGGCCACACCGAGCGGGCGCTCGCCAACGGCGTCACCAAGGAGGAGATCGGCGAGCTCATCACCCATCTGGCGTTCTACGCGGGCTGGCCCAGCGCGATGTCGGCGGCCAAGGTCGTGAAACAGGTCTACGAGGAGAAAAAGGTATGAAGGTCGGGTTCATCGGGCTGGGCACCATGGGCGCCAGCATGGCGTCCAATCTCCAGGCGGGCGGCCACGAGCTGCAGGTGAGCGACGTGCGGCGCGAGGTGGCGGCGCCGCATCTCAAGGCGGGCGCGGTCTGGAAGGATACGCCGCGGCAGGTGGCCGAGGGGGTGGAGGTGGTCTTCACCTCGCTCCCCGGGCCGAAGGAGGTGGAACAGGTGGCTATCGGCCCGGACGGCCTCATCCACGGCATGAAGAAGGGCGCGGCCTACTTCGATCTCAGCACGAACTCGCCCGCGCTGATGCGGCGGCTCTACCCCGCCTTCAAGGAGAAGGGCATTCACGTGCTCGACGCGCCGGTGAGCGGCGGGCCCAAGGGCGCCAAGTCGCGGAAGCTCGCGCTGTGGATCGGCGGCGACCGCGAGGTCTACGATCGCTTCAAGCCGGTGCTGGACGCCATCGGCGACCAACCCTACTACGTGGGGCCGATCGGAGCGGGCTCGGTGGCCAAGCTCGTGCACAACTGCGCGGGCTACGCGGTGCAGACCGCGCTGGCCGAGGTCTTCACCATGGGGGTCAAGGGCGGGGTGGACGCGCTCACGCTCTGGAAGGCGGTGCGCCAGGGGGCGGGCGGCCGGCGGCGCACCTTCGACGGGCTCGCGGATCAGTTCCTGCCCGGCATCTTCGATCCGCCCGCGTTCAGCCTGCGGCTGAGCCACAAGGACGTCTCGCTGGCCGTCGGCCTGGGCCGGGAGCTGGGCGTGCCCATGAGGATGGCGAATCTCGTGCTGGAGGAGCTGACCGAAGCGGTCAACCGCGGCTGGAGCGAGCGGGACTCGCGCGTGGCCATGCTGCTGCAGGAGGAGCGCGCGGGCGTCCACATCGAGGTCCCGGTCGACCAGATTAGAGAAGTCCTGGAGAAGGACGGCCGCTGAGCGGGCGGCCGATCAGGGCTCGCGGAAGAAGAGCGGCTCGATCCTCGAGAGGTCCTTCGAGATCGCCATGGTGAGGAGGTCGGCGAAGCTCTGAAGGATTATGAGGGCGTTGAGGTCGGCGTCGTTCTGGACCACGCCCTGGATGCGCGCGAGGATGCCGTCGTTCACCTGCTGGATGTTCTCGTAGTGCGTCTCGAGCTGCTCGAGGCCGAGATCGGGTGCCCCCCCGCGCTTGGCCACGAAGTACTGCTTCAGGAGATACAAGGAGACCGACCGCACGATGGTCTCCTCCACGCTGGAGAACGGCAGGTGGAAGCGGGCCATCGGCTTGAGGAAGTCCATGTAGGGACATGAGCTGGTGGCCATGACGAGGCCGAAGATGCCGAAGATCCCCCGCTGCAGCGGGAGCTGCTTGACGTAGGTCCGCTCCTCGGTGGTGACGGTGACGGTGGCCTCGGCCACCGAGGCCTTGTCCTTGAAGAACTCCACCAGGGTCGCCAGGTTGGTGGCCACCGGGCAATAGGGGTCCTCGGCCGGCTTGAGCGGGCAGTGTCCGCACTGGTTGTTCTCGAGCCGGGCCCAGTCGGGCGGCTGCTCGGACGCGGGGGGCTGGTAGGACAGGGTGGCGCGGTCCAGCTCGACGGTATAGGCCTTGGAGCCCCCATCCGGGAACGCGAAGTCGTACACGATCTTAATGGTGTTCACTGGTTACCCGCGAGGGTAGCGAGCCTGGGGCGGCCCCGTCAATGAATCAGTCTGGGAGGGGCTTCGGAGGCTGCGTGCTATCTTGGGCCCGTGGCGTCAGTCCCCGAGCCTCCGGCCGTCGGCGAGCCGGCGCCGCTCTTCAACCTGACCTCGGTGCAGGGCGGGCCCGTGGAGCTCGCCGCGTACCGGGGGCGCCGCAACGTGGTGGTCTGGTTCTCCCGCGGCTTCACCTGCCCGTTCTGCCGGGTGTACATGGACGGCATGCGCGAGGGCTACGAGCTGCTCCAGGGCGCCGACGCCGAGATCATCCAGGTCGGCCCCAACCTGCTGCAGTCCGCCCGCATCTTCTTCGGCCATAGCCCGACGCCCTACCCCTTCGTCTGCGATCCCGACAAGCGGCTCTTCGCGGTCTACGGGCTCGGCGACCGGGGCGCCCTCGAGGCGACACGCTCGGCGGTGGTGAGCTTCTCCTATGCCTTCACTCATGGCGATACGGGGCCCCAGCTCCGGGGCGCCTGGCTCGACGTCATGAACCGGAATTTCGTCCGCCGGCTCCACCACCACGCCATGACCGCCATGGAGCAGGGCATCTTCCTGGTCGACCGTGAGGGCGTCATCCGCCACCGCTCGGTGGTCGGCCCCCTCGACCCGGTGCCCCGGGGCGGCCGGCTGGCCGAGCTGGTCCGGACGCACTGCCCGGAAGGCCTCCCCCCCGCCGGCCATCCATAAATCCGATCCACCCGGCCGGCTCGTAGCTCAGGGCAGGGGATCAAGATGTCGAGGGGGGCATGGGCATTGAAATGCTATCGGCAGTGTCGTATGACTTGAGTCGACCGATGCCAGCTTTCGACATCGACACCTACGTCGGGCGCTCGAGGGCGGTGGACCTTGCGGCCATCGACTGGGCCGCGGTCCCGCGGCACCCCGTGCCCCCCGAGGCGCTCCGCACCATGCGTTTCATGCAGGACATCGAGAGCCACACCATCGTCTACCTGCGTTCCCTGCTGGCCACCCGCGCCATCGACGACCCGGATGTCGCCACCTTCCTGGCCTGCTGGATCTACGAGGAGACCTTCCACGGTCTGGCCCTGCAGCGCTTCCTGGAAGCCGCCGGCTCGGCGGTGGGGGAGCGCCCGCTGCCCCGCGGGCGGGAGCCGTGGTCCAAGCGGCTCGAGGCGGCGGCGACTGCCATGGTGTCGAAGGCCTGGCCCGACTTCTGCGCGGTGCACATGACCTGGGGCGCGATCAACGAGCTGACCACGCTCACCGGCTATCGGCGTCTGGCCGCGGTGACGGATCACCCCGTCCTCGCGGATCTGCTCGCGCGCATCGTGCTCGACGAATCGCGACACTTCTTCTTCTACTACCGCCAGGCCGAGATCCGCATGCAGCGCCGCGCGGTCGCGCGGGCCGCGCGCATTCTGGTGGACCGGTTCTGGGCCCCGGTGGGCACCGGGGTCCAGCCCGAGGCCGAGCTGCGCTTCCTGGCCACCTATCTGTTCGGGGGGTCGGAGGGGCGGGCCGCGGCCCGCAAGGTGGACGAGACGATCCGGCGCCTGCCCGGCTTCGAGACGGTGCAGCTCCTCGAGTCCTGGATGGACCGGCACAACCGGCACGTGATGCCGCCTCGATAAAGGAGGACGCAATGGCCACGGCAACCACTGAACGGCCCACTGACCAGCGAGCGGGGACCGGCCACTACCGCGCCTATACCCCGCGCCCCTTCACCCGCGCCGAGCGCGATTCGGTGACGATCCTCTTCGGCGGCCTGCACTGGCGCGTCGAGCGGATCCTCCAGGCGGTGCTGGAGAGCGGCGGCCACAAGGCGCAGGTCCTGCCGGTGGCCACCAAGGACGATCTCCTCACCGGGCGCGAGGTCGCCGACATCGGCCAGTGCTGCCCGACCAGCTTCACCACCGGCAACCTGGTCAACTTCCTCAAGAAGGAGGCCAAGGCGACCAGCGCCGAGGACGTGAACAAGAAGTTCGTCTATCTGACCGCCGGCTCCTGCGGGGCCTGTCGCTTCGGCCAATATCACCAGAGCTACGAGCTGGCCCTGCGCAATTCCGGGCTCGACGCCTTCCGCATGTTCCTCCTCGCCCAGGACCAGCTCGACCAGAAGGCGGCGATGGGCGACGGCCTCGATCTCAACCTGCCGGTCACGCTGGGCTGCCTGTGGGCGATCTTCTGCACCGACCTCGTCCAGGACCTCGAGTACCAGGTGCGGCCCTACGAAGTGGTTTCCGGCCAGACCGAGGTGGTGGTCAAGGAATCGATCGAGCTCCTGTACCAGGTGTTCCGGAACCGGCCGAAGCGCGGGCCGTACCGGTCGGTGCTCTGGTTCCTCACCACCGGCTATTTCGCGAAGGCCATGCGCGAGGTGAGGCGGAAGTTCGACGCCATCGAGGTCGATCGGCTCCGCGTGAAGCCCACCGTGAAGATCACCGGCGAGTTCTATCTCCAGACCGTCGAGGGGGACCCCAACTACAATATCCACCGCTGGCTCGAGGCCGAGGGCGCCGAGGTCTATCCGGCCGGCATCACGGTGTGGATGGACTACCTGCTGCGCCTGGGGTTGCAGCGCTTCGAGGACTACTCGGGGATCGAGAAGGGCGCGCGCCTCAAGCTGGGGCTCGGGCGCACGGTGCAGGCCATTTACCGGGCGGTGGTCGGCCGGCTCCGCCGGGCCATGGGTAACTTGCCGCGCGACATCCCGCATCAGCTCGAGCTGCGGCGGCTGGCCGCGCCCTACTTCCACAGCCGGCTGGACGGCGGCGAGGGCGACATGCTGGTGGGCAAGGCGATCTGGGCCCATCAGAAGAAGAAGGCCCACATGATCTGTGAGCTCTCGCCCTACTCCTGCATGCCCAATACCATGAGCATCGGGGCGATGGCCGGCGTGATCGGCAAGTACCCCGACCTGCTCTACGCCCCGCTCGAGATCAAGGGTGACGCGGAGGTGCACGCGCTCTCGCGCTGCCAGATGATCCTGACCGAGGCCAAGAAGCGGGCCCAGCGCGAGTTCGACGAAGCGCTCGCGACGAGCGGCATGACGCTGGATCAGGTGCGCGCCTATCTGGACGCGCACCCCGCGATGAAGCGCGCGACCTATAGCGTTCCGCATATGGGCTGCGCCGGACAGGCCGCGAACCTGGTGCTCCACGTGGCGCAGCGGGCGAAGTAATGAAGCTGATCGGGATGGATGTCGGCTCCACCACCGTGAAAGCTGTGGCAGTTGAATGGCGAGCCGCAGCCGAAGGCGAGGCGAGCGGATATGAAGGGAAGCAAGGGTTGCAGGTCGTCTGGCAGGACTACCAGCGCCACAACACGCGCCAGGCCGAGAAGGTGCTCGAGTTCCTCGGGCGCATGGAGGACGAGGCGCAGGTCGTGGCGGGGCGCGACCGCGTCTTCTTCACCGGCTCGGGCTCGGGCCTCCTCGGCCCGCTGGTCGGGGCCAAGATGATCCAGGAAGTGGTCGCGGTCGCCGCGTGCGTCGAGCGGCTGCACCCCGACGTGCGCTTCGTGTCGGAGATCGGCGGCGAGGACATGAAGACGATCTTCTTCACGCCGACCGGCACCGGCCGCTCCAAGCAGGTCTACATGCAGTCGGCGTGCAGCGGCGGCACCGGCACCTTCATCGAGAAGACCGCCCGCAAGCTCCAGGTGGCGAGCGAGCAGCTGGCCTCTTTGCCCTACGCGGGCATGAGCCTCCACAAGGTCAGCAGCAAGTGCGGCATCTTCGCGGAGACGGACGCCAACTCCCTCGTGAAGACCGGCGTGCCGGTCGAGGAGATCATCGCGAGCCTCTTCGAGGCGGTGGTGTACCAGAATCTCGCCACGCTCACCAAGGGCAATACCCCGGCGCCGGAGGTGCTGCTGCTGGGCGGCCCGAATCTCTTCTTCAAGGGGCTGCAGGAAGCCTGGCGCCATCACCTGGGCAAGCTGTGGGAGCAGCGGAAGCTCGCGCTGCCCGAGGGGCGTGATCCCGCGTCGCTCATCACCGTCCCCGCGGAGGCGCTCTACTACGCCTGCCTCGGCTGCGTGGAGATCGGGGCGGGCGAGGCGGACGGCGTCGCGGTCTACGGGGGGCGCGACCGGCTGCGCTGGTGGGTGGAGGAGGGCCAGCAGGAGGAGAAGGCCAAGGCGGGCGGGCGGGCGCTCGTCGCCTGCGCCGAGGATCTCACCTCGTTCGTGGCCGAGTTCGACCTCAAGCGGCCCGCGCCCGCGCGGGCGGCGTCGGAGGTGGCGGGCCCGGTGCTGATCGGCTGCGACTTCGGCAGCACCACCGCCAAGGCGGTCGTGCTCTCGCCGGAGAAGGAGCTGCTGTTCACCTGCTACGCGCTCTCGAAGGGCAATCCCATCGAGGACGCGCAGTCGCTGTTCCGTCAGGTCCGGGAGGCGGGCTACCCCGAGGTCGGCGGCCTGGCCCTGACCGGGTACGGCAAGGACCTGCTGAGGGACGTGGTCGGCGCGGACGTCGCGGTGGTGGAGACGGTGGCCCACGCCACCGGCACGCTCCACTTCTACCCCGACGCCGACGTGATCTGCGACGTGGGCGGCACCGACGTCAAGATCATGATCCTGCGCCAGGGCACGGTGGCCGACTTCCGCCTGAACTCGCAGTGCTCCTCCGGCAACGGCGCGTTCCTGCAGGGGGTGGCCGAGCGCTACGCGATCCCGCTCGAGGCGTACGCCGAGAAGGCCTTCGAGGCCAAGGCGATGCCCACGCTCGCGATGGGCTGCGGCGTCTTTCTTCAATCCGATATCGTCAACCAGCAGCGGAAGGGCTGGGCCGCCGAGGAGATCATGGCCGCGCTGGCCGCGGTGCTGCCGGTGAACGTGTGGATCTACGCGGGCCAGCTCCAGAATCTCCGCGCGGCCGGGCGCAAGTTCGTGCTGCAGGGCGGTACCCATCGCAACATGGCGGTGGTGAAGGCCCAGGTGGACTTCATCCGCGGCAAGGTGCCCGAGGCCGACGTGGTGCTGCATCCCTACTCGGGCGAGGCGGGGGCCATCGGCGCCGCGCTGTGCGCGGCCGACTGGCGCGAGGGCGGGGGCGGGCGCACGAGCCGCTTCCGTGGCTTCGAGGCCATCGCGGCCCTGACCTACACGAGCACGACCGCCGCCGATACCGTCTGCAAGTGGTGCCCGATCAACTGCACGCGCACCTTCATCGACGTGCAGCTCCCCGGCGCCAAGGGCCGGCCGTGGAGCAAGCTGCCCCTGGCCGCGGGCTGGGAGCGCGTGATCAGCGGCAACTCCTGCCCGAAGGGGCTGGTCGAGGACGTCAACGAGCTGCGCGAGGTGAAGGCGAAGCTGGAGGAGGTCAAGCGTGACTACCCTAACGTTGCCGAGATGGTTCGGAAGGACGCGTTCCGCCGCTCCCCCGCCTCAGCCGGGGCCGTCGCGGGCTAAGCTCCGGATCGGCATTCCGCGCGTCCTGAACCTCTGGTCGACCCACCAGTTCTGGGTGGGCTTCTTCGCCGAGCTGGGTGTCGAGTCGCGCCAGCTCGTCTTCTCCTCCGACACCTCGGAGGAGCAGGGGCGCCAGTTCGGCAAGGGGCGGGGCACCGTCGATTGCTGCTACCCGGTCAAGTGCATCGCGGGCCACTACGGCGAGCTGATCTTTGGCCAGCGCGAGAAGCTCGACATCCTCTTCTCGCCGATGATCTACAACCTGCCCTCGTTCCTCTCCGGTCACGTGGCGCGCACGCTCACCTGCCCGCGGGTCATGGCCGCGCCCGAGAACATCAAGGCCGGCTTCATGAAGGAGCGCGACGTCTTCGCCGAGCAGGGCATCCGCTACGCGGCGCCGTTCGTCTCGCTCGACGAGCCCCGGCTGGCGCCCAAGCAGCTCTGGGAGGGGCTGGACGGCGTGATCCCCGGCCTCACCGCGGAGGAGACGGGACGGGCGGTGGAGACGGGCTACCGCGCGTTGACCGAGTTCAACGCGCGCCTGCGTCGCAAGGGGCGCGAGGTGCTCGAGTGGTGCGCGCGCGAGAACCGCGGGTGCCTGATGGTCCTGGCCCGGCCCTATCACATGGATCCGGGCATCGGCCACGAGATCGAGGTGGACCTGCAGGCCTACGGCTACCCGGTGCTGTGGGCGCAGTACTTCCCGATCGACGACGACCTGATGCAGTGGGCCTTCGGCTCAGACATCCGGGCCGGCCACATCAAGTCACCATTCGACATTCGTGATGTCTGGCCATCCTCGTACAGCAGCAACACCAACGAGATCCTCTGGGGAGCCAAGGCGGCCGCCCGGATGCCCTGGGTCGCCTGCGTGGTGCGGCTGGCCAGCTACGAGTGCGGCATGGACCAGCCCACCTACACGCCGGTGCAGCAGATCGTGGAGCGCTCCGGCACGCTCTTCTTCTCCTTCCAGGATCTCGACTCGACCAAGCCGGCGGGGTCCGTGAAGATCCGGGTGGAGACCATCGCCCACTACCTCGAGAAGTACGCGGGCGACATCATCGAGAAGAAGAAGGCCGCGATGGGGCCGGGTTGCCCCTTGCTGCGGCGGTAGTCAATCACCGGCTCGTTTTCGGCGCTCACGCGGTCGGGGAGCCTGATTCGACCGGCTCGTGACACGCTTGGCAAGTCACTCCTGGCCTTGCGGCCATCCGCGGCCTCTACGAGCGGCGCTTGCGGCTGACCGGGCAGGAACGGCGTCTCCGACTACGACCTCGGCTTCACGAACTTTCTCTATACCTTCGAGACCAGCACCACCGCACAGCAGGTCCCGCCGTCGGCCGGGGCCGTGCATCGCGCAGGGAATTTTCGGCCGGTAGAGACTACTCGCCTTTGAATTTCTTTCCTGGTGGGCACGAATCGGAGGCGCTTCGCCCCGACGGGTAACGTGTCGATTCGGCGAAGGGTTTCGCAGTCATACCGGGTGTATGGCACCCGCTATGCTGCTAGAGCCGCAGGAGGACCACACACATGATTCGCACGTGCGTGTCCACGATCTTGACACTGGTTGCCTCTTTCGTGCTCGCGGGGACTCTCGGCTGGGCTGACAACGCGCAGCCAAACGGCGCCCGCGCGGTCCGCACATCGACGACCGTCGCGCGCGAGACGGCGGTGAAGCTCGATGGCTTCGCTCCGACCCCTGGCTTCGGGACCGTGCACTTTGACTTCAACAAGGCGGTCATCCGACCGGCCGAAGCCCGGACCCTCGACAAGCACGCCGAATGGCTGAAAGCGAACTCCGGAGCGATGGTCGCCGTCGACGGAGGCGCCGACCAGCGGGGTTCGGTCGTGTATAACCAGCGGCTCAGCGAGCGGCGCGCCAAGGTGGTGAAGGACTATCTGGTGGCACGCGGTGTGGCCGCAGACCGCATCGTCGACCTTGGCTACGGGGAAGGGCTGCTCGCCTGCCGCGCCACCGGTGAGGCATGCTGGCAGAAGAACCGCCGGGCTGACTTCCTCGTGAAGGTTCTCGACAAGCAGTCTCCGTAGAAAACGCTCTCGGCTCGGTCAAGACCGTCGCCCCGGGCCTCTCGGAGGCCCGGGGCGCATTGCCTGGGGCCGCGGAGGTGGTTCCCGCCTGAGGTGGGGCCGGCCGGCCCGGCGCCGCCCCGGTCTTTGACAGGGGTTTCGCCCCCGGCCTACACTCGCCGGGACGATGGCCAGGCGCCGGCGGCTGTTCTGGAAGTACGTCGTCTTCTTCACCCTCCTCGTCACCGTCGCCCTGCTCGCCAGCGGCCTCATCGAGATCTACTTCTCCTACCAGGAGAGCAAGGTGGTGCTCGGGGCCCTTCAGCGGGAGAAGGCGCAGGCCGCGGCCGTCCGGATCGAGGGGTTCATCACCGAGATCGAGCGCCAGATGGGTTGGGTGACCCAGCCCCGCGCGGTGGCGGCCGCCCCGCTCGAGCAGCGACGCTTCGACTTCTACCGCCTGCAGCGGCAGGTGCCCCCGATCACCGAGATCAGCTATATCGATCCCACCGGGCGGGAGCAGGTGCGCGTCTCCCGCCTCGCCATGGACGTGTTCGGCAGCAACCTCGACCTGTCGGCCGACCCGCGCTTCACGGAGGCCCGCGCCCGCCGGCTCTACCGTGGGCCCGTGTACTTCCGCAAGGAGTCCGAGCCCTACATGGCCATCGCCATCGCCGAGGGCGGGCAGGGCGGCGGCGTCACCGCGGCGGAGGTGAACCTCAAGTTCATCTGGGACGTGGTGTCCCAGATCAAGGTGGGCAAGGCCGGGCAGGCCTTCGTGGTGGACGGGCAGGGGGCGCTGATCGCGCACCCCGACATCAGCCTGGTGCTCCAGAAAACCGATCTCGGGCGGCTGGCGCACGTCAAGGCCGCGCTCACGCCCTCCCCGGCCCCCGGCGACGCGGCGGATACCGCGACCGTCGCCCGCAATCTGAAGGACCAGCGGGTGCTGACCGCCCACGTCACGATCCCGTCGCTGCGCTGGACGGTCTTCGTGGAGCTGCCGCTGGAGGAGGCCTTCGCCCCCCTGGAGGCCTCGGTCCGGCGCACCGTGCTCCTTGAGCTGATCGGCATCGCCCTGTCGGTGATCGTCAGCCTGATCCTGGCCCGCACCATGGTGAAGCCGATCCGCGCGCTGCAGGCGGGAGCGGCCCGATTCGGCGAGGGCAACCTGACCGACCGCATCGCGGTGCACACCGGCGACGAGCTGGAAGGGCTGGCCGAGCAGTTCAACAGCATGGCGGGCAAGCTCCATGAATCGTACGCGGGCCTCGAGCGCAAGGTCGAGGAGCGCACCCACGAGCTGAGCGAAGCCCTCGAGCAGCAGACCGCGACCGCCGAGGTGCTGCGAGTCATCAGCAGCTCCCCGACCGATCTGCAGCCGGTCATGGACGCGGTCGTGGAGAGTGCCGCGCGCCTGTGTGGCGCCCAGAACGCCCAGATCTTCCAGATCGAAGGGACGACCATGCGGCTCGTGGCCCGCCACGGCCCGGTCACGTCCAGCCTGGAAGCCGGCGAGACGAGGCCGCTGACCCGCGGCTCGGTGTCAGGCCGGGTCGCCCTCGAGCGCCGCACCCTCCGGATCGACGACCTGCGGGTCAACCTCCAGGCGGAGTATCCCGACATCGCCGCGGCCATCCAGCGCCAGGGCATCGCGGCCACCGTCGGGGTACCGCTGCTGCGCGAGGGCGTCGCCATCGGGGCGATCACCGCGTTCCGGACGGAGGCGCGGCCCTTCACCGACCAGCAGGTCGCGCTGCTGGAGACCTTCGCGGACCAGGCGGTGATCGCGATCGAGAACGTGCGCCTGTTCCAGGAGCTGCAGGTGCGCAACCGCGCCCTGACCGAGTCCCTGGAGCAGCAGACCGCGACCGCCGAGATCCTCCGGGTCATCAGCAGCTCGCCGACGGACCTCCAGCCCGTCCTGGAGGCGGTCGCGGCCAATGCGGCCCGGGTGTGCGAGGCCTCGGACGCGGTGGTGCTGCGGGTGGACGGGGACGCGCTCAAGGTGGTCGCGAACTACGGCGCGATTCCCGCGATGGCGGCCGCGCAGCCCATCGGCCCCGACTGGGTGGCGGGCCGCTCGGTGGTCGAGCGCCGGCCCGTGCACGTCGCCGATCTCGCGGCCGAGCTCGGGGAGTACCCGCGCTCCCGAGCGATGCAGGAGCGAACGGGCCACCGGACCATCGTGGCCATGCCGATGCTCCGGGAGGGCGTGCCCATCGGGGTCATCGTCATCCGCCGGATGGAGGTCAGACCGTTCAGCGACAAGCAGGTCGCGCTGCTCGAGACCTTCGCGGACCAGGCGGTGATCGCGATCGAGAACGTGCGCCTGTTCCAGGAATTGCAGGCACGCACCCATGACCTGTCGCAGTCGCTGGAGGAGACCGGGGCGCTCAGCGAGGTCATCCGGGCGGTCAGCTCCTCGCTCGACCTCCGCGAAGTCCTCGACGCGGTCGCGCGCCGGGCCGTCACCCTCGCCGGGGCGGACGGCTGCGGCATCTTCGAGTACAGTCCCGACCGCGGGAGGTTCGACGCGGTCGTCAGCCAGGGGATCAGCCGTCGGTTCCTGGACACGATCCCGGTCGCCATGAACCAAGGCACGCTCGGCCGGGCGACTCAGAGCGGGGAGCCGGTGCAGGTCGCCGACGTGCAGGCGGTGCCCGACTACCCGTTCCGGGATCGCCTCGTCGCGGAAGGCCTGCGCGCGGTGCTCACGGTGCCGATGATGGGCGGCGACGTCGCGCGGGGCATGGTGCTCTTCCGGCGCACCCCGGGCGAGTTCGGCGAGCGGGTGGTGACGCTCATGCGGACGCTGGCCGACCAGTCCAAGGTCGCGATCGCCAACGCGCACCTCTTCCGGGAGATCGAGGAGAAAGGCCGGTTGCTCGAGGTGGCCAACCAGCACAAATCGGAGTTCCTCGCCAACATGTCGCACGAGCTGCGGACGCCGCTGAACGCCATCATCGGATTCTCGGAGGTGCTGCTGCAGCGCATGTTCGGCGAGCTGAACCCCAAGCAGGACGAGTACCTCCAGGACGTCCTGTCCTCGGGGCGCCACCTGCTCTCGCTGATCAACGACATCCTCGATCTCTCCAAGGTGGAGGCGGGCCGCATGGAGCTGGAGCTGGAGCGCTTCGACCTGCCCCAGGCCCTCCAGGACACCCTGGTGCTGGTGCGCGAGCGCGCGGTCCGGCACGGGATCGACCTCCACCTCGACGCGGACGCCCGCCTCGGCATCCTGGTGGCCGACGAGCGGAAGATCAAACAGGTGATGCTGAACCTGCTGTCCAACGCGGTGAAGTTCACGCCGGAGGGCGGGCGCGTGGAGGTGCGCGCGGTGCCCACCGACGGCGCGGTGGAGATCTCGGTGGCCGACACCGGCATCGGGATCGCGCCGGAGAACCAGGAGCTGATCTTCGAGGAGTTCCGGCAGGTGGGCGGCGACTACGCCCACAAGCGGGAGGGCACGGGACTCGGCCTGACCCTCGCCCGCAAGCTGGTGGAGCTGCACGGCGGCCGCATCTGGGTGAAGAGCCAGATCGGCCAGGGCTCCACGTTCACCTTCTCTGTTCCGGAGCGACCATGGCCGGCGAGCTGATCCTGATCGTCGAGGACAACGAGAAGAACCGCAAGCTGGAGCGCGACATCCTCCAGTTCCACGGGTACCGGACCGCGGAGGCCGACAACGCGGAGGACGGCATCGCGCTGGCCCAGGCGACGCCGCCCGCCCTGGTTCTCATGGACATTCAGCTCCCCGGCATGAACGGCATCGAGGCGCTCCACGTGCTGCGATCCGACGCGCGGACGCGGGCCATCCCGGTGATCGCGGTGACCGCGTCGGCCATGACCCAGGACCGGCAGAAGATTATGGCGGCCGGCTTCGACGGCTACCAGGCCAAGCCCATCGACGTGACCCAGTTCGTGGCCGCGGTGCGCCAGATGCTGGATCGCCCCGGGAGCGCGCGGTGAACGACCCGGCCCGCATCCTGGTGGTGGACGACACGCCGATGAACGTGAAGCTGCTGGAAGGCGTGCTCACCGGCCACGGCTACGCGGTGATCACCGCGCCGTCCGGCGCGGTCGCCCTGGAGCGGATTCGGGAAGAGCAGCCGGATCTGGTGCTCCTGGACGTCGTGATGCCGGAGATGAGCGGGTACGAGGTCTGCCGGCGGCTGCGCGCGGAGGAGGCGACCCGGCTCCTGCCGGTCGTGATGGTCACCGCGCTCGATCCGGCCACGGAGCGGGTCAAGGGTATCGAGGTCGGTGCCGACGACTTTCTGACCAAGCCGATCAACCAGCCGGAGCTGCTGGCCCGGGTGCGCTCGCTGCTGCGCATCCGCGCGCTGCACGGCGAGCTGGAGGATCTGAACCGGACGCTCGAGCAGCGCGTGCGGGACCAGGTGGCCCAGCTCGAGCGCCTCGGCCGCCTCCGCCGTTTCTTCTCGCCCCAGCTCGCCGACCTGATCGTGGCCGGCGACACCGAGGATCCGCTCAAGAGCCACCGGCGGGAGATCACGGTGGTCTTCCTCGATCTGCGCGGGTTCACCGCGTTCGCGGAGACCGCCGAGCCGGAAGAGGTCATGACCGTGCTGCGTGAGTACCACGCGGAGATGGGCCGGCTGATCCTGGCCGCGGAGGGCACGCTGGAGCGCTTCGCGGGCGACGGCATGATGATCTTCTTCAACGACCCGGTGCAGGTACCCGACCCGGCCCCGCGGGCCGTCCGGATGGCCGCCACGATGCGGGAGCGCATCGCCACGCTGACCGAGGCGTGGCGCAAGCGCGGGTTCGACCTCGACTTCGGCGTCGGGATCGCGCAGGGCTACGCCACCATCGGCGCGGTCGGCTTCGAGGGGCGCCTGGACTACGGGGCCATCGGCACCGTGACCAATCTCGCCTCGCGGCTCTGCGGCGAGGCCAAGCCCGGGCAGATCCTGCTCTCCCAGCGGGTGGCGGGCGGGGTGGAAGAGATCGCTGAGGTCGAGGCGGTGGGGGAGCTCACCCTGAAGGGCTTCCAACGGCCGGTGAAGGCCTTCAACGTAGTGCGCCTCAAGGAATGAACCGCGTAGTGCGCCTCAAGGAATGAACCGCCGGACCTTCATGGCCGCGGTGGTGTCCGGGCTCGCCGCCGCGCCGCTCTCCGCCGCAGCGCAGCAGCCGGCGGCGAAGGTGGTCAAGGTCGGCGTCCTCCGGCCGGCTCCGGACGGCCCCGTCTTCCGGCAGAACTTCGAGCCGTTCCAACAGGCGCTGCGCCAGAGCGGGTTCGTCGAAGGCACGAGTCTCACGATCGAGTACCGCGTGCAAGCGGGCACCGCCGAGGAGATCTCCGGCCTTGCCGCCGAGCTCGTGCGCCTCCGGATGGACGCCATCGTGGCGATCGGTCCGGCCGCGGTGCGCGCGGCGGCGGGAGCGACGAAGTCCACCCCGATCGTGGCGGTGGATCTCGAGTCGGATCCCATCGCCGCAGGGTTCGTGACCGGCCTGGCCCGCCCCGGAGGAAACGTCACCGGGCTGTTCCTGGATTTTCCCGGGCTGAGCGGAAAGTGGATCGAGATGTTGAGAGAGATGGTCCCGCGGCTGTCGCGGATCAGCGTAACCTGGGATCCCTCCACGCCGCGGAATCTGCTCAGAGGCGCCGAGGCGGCGGCGCGGACCGTGCGCGTGCAGCTCGTCTCTCTGGAGGCGCCGGCTCCCGAAGGCTTCGCCGCCGCCTTTCGGTCGGCGACCGACAAGCGGGCCGGCGCGATGCTCGTGCTCCCCTCACCGACGGTCAACTCGGCGCGGCAGCAGATCATCGAGCTGGCGGCGAAGCATCGGATGCCGACGATCATGGCGTTCCCGGAGTTTGCCGAGGAGGGAGGGCTGATCGCCTACGGCCCCAACGTGCCGGGTATGTTCCGGCAGGCGGGCGACGTGATGGTGAAGGTCCTGCGCGGCACGCGCCCGGCCGAGATCCCCATCGAGCGGCCGGTCCGCTTCGAGCTGATCGTGAACCGCAAGACCGCCGCGAGCCTGGGCCTGACCGTCCCGCCGTCGCTGCTGGTGCGGGCCGACCGGGTGATCGAATGAAGACGGTCTCCATCGTCGGCGCGGGGGCCATCGGCACGTTCCTCGGCACGTACCTGGCCCGGAGCGGCTCGGAGGTGTCGGTTCTCGCGCGCGGGGCGACCGCGGCCGCGCTGCGGACCCACGGCTTCCGGTTCGAGGAGGGCGGCACCGTGCTCACCGCGCCGGTGCGGGTGGTCGAGGAGACGACCGCGCTCGGGCCTCAGGATTTGGTCGTGCTCGCGGTGAAGGGCCCGTCGCTGCCGGATCTCGCCGAGAAGGTCCGGCCGCTGCTGGGCCCGGACACCGTGGTGCTCACCGCGATGAACGGGGTGCCGTGGTGGTTCTTCCACGGCCTCGGCGGGCCGCACGAGGGCGCCGCGGTGAAGTCGGTGGACCCCTACGGCCGCATCGCTGGCGCGATCCCGGTGCGGCACGTGATCGGCGGCGTGGTGCACGCCACCTGCTCGGTACGAGCGCCCGGCCTGGTGAGGCACGGCTTCGGCCGGGGCCTGATCATCGGCGAGCCCGGCGGCGGCGCGTCTGGCCGGGTGAACGCGCTGGCCGATCGGCTGACCGCGGCCGGCTTCGAGACCACGGTCAGCAAGCGCATCCAGGCCGACGTGTGGTACAAGCTCTGGGGCAATATGACCATGAACCCGATGTCCGCGCTGACCGGCGCCACCTGCGACCGCCTCCTCGACGATCCGCTGCTCGACCGCTTCACGCTCGCAATCATGGCGGAGGCGGCGGCCATCGGCGAGCGCATCGGCTGCCCGATTTACCAGAGCGGGGAGGACCGGAACGCGGTGACGCGCAAGCTAGGCGCGTTCAAGACCTCCATGCTGCAGGACGTGGAGGCGGGCAAGCCGCTCGAGATCGACGGGCTCCTCACCGCGGTGAGCGAGATCGGCCGGCGCGTGAGCGTGCCCACGCCCAGCACGGACGCGCTGCTCGGCCTCACCCGGGTCTTCGCGGCGGGCCGGGGGCTCTACTAGCCCATGGCGCCGCCCCGCGCGCCGTTCCGCGCCGACCACGTGGGCAGCCTCCTGCGGCCGCCCGCGCTCAAGGCGCTGCGCTTCGAGCGGGAGGCGGGCCGGGCGAGCGCGGCCGACCTGGCCGCCGCCGAGGACGCGGCGATCCGCGAGGCGGTGCGCCTTCAGGAAGAAACCGGGCTCCTGGGCGTCACCGACGGCGAGATGCGCCGCAAGTCCTGGCACATGGATTTCCTGACCCGGCTGGGCGGCCTCGCGAGTGAGGGCAAGCAGCTCCCGGTGACCTGCCACGGCCGCGCCGGCGACGTGAACTTCACGCGGCCCGACCTGCGCATCGCCTCGCGTGTCGGGCGCCCGGCGCCGATCTTCGTGGACGCGTTCCGGTTCCTCCGGTCGGCCACCGCGCGCACCGCCAAGCTCACGATCCCGTCGCCCTGCATGCTCTACTCCCAGGTGGGGCGCGCCAATATCGATCGGGCGGTCTACCCGGATCTCGACGGCTTCGTGGAGGACACCGCCGCGGCCTACCGCGCCGAGATCGCCGACCTCTACGCGGCGGGCTGCCGGTATCTCCAGCTCGACGACGTCAGCCTGGCCTATCTCTGCGACGAGGACATGCGCGCGCAGGGGCGCGCCCGCGGCGAGGACCCCGACGAGGTGCTGGCGCTGTCGGTGAAGCTGATCCAGGCCACCCTGCGCGACCGGCCGAAGGACCTGGTGGTCTGCACGCACCTCTGCCGCGGCAACTTTCGCTCGAGCTGGCGCGCCCAGGGCGGCTACGAGAAGGTGGCGGAGGCCATCTTCAACCAGATGCCCTACGACGGCTTCTTCCTCGAGTTCGACGATGCGCGCTCCGGCGATTTCTCGCCTCTGCGCCACGCCCCGAAGCACATCCGCGTCGTGCTGGGCCTCGTGACCACCAAGGTGGGCGCGCTCGAGCCGAAGGCCGACCTCCGGCGCCGCCTCGACGAGGCCTCGAAGTACATCGCGCTCGACCAGCTCTGCGTGAGCCCGCAGTGCGGCTTCTCCTCGACGCTCGAGGGCAACGAGGT
>DASQAL010000203.1:0-3660 GCA_035635775.1 Candidatus Acidiferrum sp. | reverse complement strand
TTCTGGCCCTGGGGAGTTCCCAATCTGGGATCGTGCGGCTCCGGGCTTCCGTTGGCGGGGAACGGGTCACCCGGCCCACCTGCCACCCCCCGCCGCCCTGCCGCGCGCCTACCGTGGGACGCTGGGTATCGAGACGCGTTCGGTGACGGGCGTGCGGTCTTTTCCTTTGAGCCAGGTGAGGGTGAGGCGGCCGTCGGGGTCGAAGTGGATCTCGGTCAGGGCGTCGCGGAGCGAAGCTCCGCTCCAGTCCCGGGTGATTCGGGCTACTTCGCGGCCGGAGAAGATCTGGCGTACTGCCAGGTCTCGGCCGTCGGTCTGGGCCAGCAGGAGGCGGCGGAGGTCGACGTCGAGAACGTGGTGGCGTGGGGGGGAGAGGCGGCGGCGCTTGGCTTCGAAGAAGTAGCTGACGTGGCAGGCGGGGCCGCAGGCGAAGCGGATCTCGGCGAAGGTGGCCGCGCGCCAGATGACGTCGGGCTTCGGGAGCGTGCGGAGGTCGGGAGGCGGGTCGAGCCAGACCGGCTTTTCGGGGTCGCCGTAGTAGTAGCCGACGCGGCAGTCGCGGTCGGTGCGGCAGTCGGCGACGAGGCCGGTGCTGGGGAACGCGGAGCGATAAAGGCAGCGGGATCGTTGCTCGCCACCTGATCCCGCGCAGTCTCCCGCGACCGGCTGAGGCGCGGCCGCGGCCGCGATCGAGAGGAGGCCGGCGAGCAGGAAGGGAGGAAGCGTGAACAGCGCTACGCCGGCTTCGACGCGAGCAGCTCGGTCATCCGGGTGAAGAACTGATCGAGCATCATCTTGGTGACCCCGCCCAGCATCCGCTGCCCGACGCTCGCGATGAGGCCGCCCACCTGCACGTCGGCGTCATAGCTCACCTTGGTGCCGCCGTCCACGTCGGAGAGCTGCATGCCCGCGGCGCCGCGGACGAAGCCCGGTCCGCCACTGCCCTCGACGGCCATGCGGTAGCGGTTGGGCGGCTCGAGGTCGCTCAGCTTCACCTTGCCCTCGAAGGTGCCCTTGATGGCGGCCACCCCGATCTTCATGGTGGCCTTGTACTCGTTCGGCCCGATCGCCTCGAGCTTCTCGCAGCCGGGCAAGGCCTGCGCCAGGATCTCGGGATCGAGGAAGGCAGCCCACACCTTGTCGCGCGGGGCCGGGATGTCGGCGGAGCCTTCGATCTTCATGTCAGCCCTCGAGCGTGCGGACGGCGGCGGCCATCCGTCGCATCCCTTCCTCGATGGTGTCGAGGCCCGTCGCGTACGAGAGCCGGATGTGGGCGTCGGAGCCGAAGTCCACCCCCGCCACCGTCGCGATGCGCGCTTCGTCCAGCAGGAACGCGCACACGTCGGCGGAGCCGCGGAGCACGCCCGCCTTCGCGCGCTTGCCGAAGAGCCCGGCGACGTTCGGGAAGGCGTAGAACGCCCCCTTCGGCATCACACAGGTCACGCCCGGGATCGCGTTCAGGGCCGGGATGATCACGCGGCGACGCCGGTCGAACTCGCCCGCCATCTTGGCCACCTCGTCCTGCGGGCCGCCCAGCGCCTCCACCGCCGCCCACTGAGCGACCGAGGTGGGGTTGGACGTGACCTGGCTCTGCACGTCGGTCATCGCCTTGATGATCGGCCGGGGGCCCGCCGCGTACCCGATGCGCCACCCGGTCATCGCGTAGGCCTTCGAGCAGGTGTTGACCACGATGGTACGGGCCTTCACCTCGGGCGACAGCGAGGCGATCGACACGTGCCGGCCCTCGTAGGTGAGGGACTCGTAGCACTCGTCCGAGACGACCCAGAGATCGCGCTCCACCGCGAGCTTGGCCACCTCGGCCAGCGCCTGCGGCGAGAACACCGCGCCGGTCGGGTTACCCGGGCTGTCGAGGATGATCATCTTCGTCCCCGGCGTCACCGCCCGGCGGAGCGCGGCGGGATCGAGATCGAAGCCGGTCGCCTCCTGCGTCACCACCGGGACCGGCACCCCGCCCAGCAGGCGTACCTGCTCCGGGTACGAAACCCAGTAGGGGCTGGGGATCAGCACCTCGTCCCCCGGGTTCACGAGCGCCATCACGATGTTGTAGAGCGTGTGCTTGGCCCCGCAGGAGACCGTGACCTCGTCCGGCGCGTACTCGAGGCCGTGGTCGCGCTTGAACTTCTGGCAGACCGCGGCGCGCAGCTCGGGAATACCCCCGACCTCGGTGTACTTGGTCTGCCCCGTCTCGAGCGCGCGGATCGCGGCGTCCTTGATCCGGGCCGGGGTGTCGAAGTCGGGCTCCCCCGCCCCGAAGGAGATCACGTCGATGCCCTGCGCGCGCATGGCCCGCGCCTTCGCCTGCATGGCGAGGGTCGGCGAGGGGGCCAGCGTCTTCATCCGGTCTGCCAGCATGGGCTCCTGCCTTTGACTATCTGGGCTTCGAGAACTTCTGACTGAGGCGCTCCTCCACCGGCGGCGGCACCAGGCCGGTGACGGGCGCGCCGAGCGAGGCGACCTCCTTGATGAGGCGCGAGGCGATGTACGTGTAGCGCTCGTGCGGCATCATGAACACGGTCTCCACCGTGTGGCGGAGCTTGCGGTTCATCAGCGCCATCTGGAACTCGTACTCGAAGTCGGAAACCGCCCGGAGGCCGCGCACGATACAGTCCGCGCCCTCGCGCTCCACCAGGTCGATGAGGAGGCCGTCGAACGAGGTGATGCGCATCCGGCCCATCCCGATGCCGGTGGTGCACTCGTCGATCAGCTCGAGGCGCTCCTTGACCGTGAAGAGGGGCTCCTTCGAGGGGTTCGCCACCACCGCCACGATCAGCTCGTCGAAGATGCGCAGGCTCCGCTCGATGAGATCCAGATGCCCGTTGTGCATCGGATCGAACATCCCGGGATACACCGCCCGCTTCCCCACGCTCGCCCCCCGTTCGCCCCGTCTGGAAAATGCCCGAAAACGCTGCTCAGTCTACGCGTCGGATCGAAAGAAAGTCAAGGTCGTCTCCCCGAAGCGACGTGCCTTCCAGAGCGAGAGCGCGCCCGGTGCGGCCGCCGGCGGCGTCTTGGTGCCGTGCTGGATCACCACCACCGCACCCGCGACCAGCACGTGCCCGGCGGCCACCGCGTCGAGCGCGGCGGCCGCGCGCGGCGAATCATACGGCGGATCGAGGAAGACGACGCCGAAGCGCTCGCCGCCCGCCTCGAGTAGGGCGACCGCCCGCGCGGCGTCGGCCCGCACCACGCGGGCGCGGTCCGCCAAGGCCAGCCGCTCGACATTGTCGCGCAGCGCGCGCAGGGCGGCGCCGTCCTGCTCGACGAACACCGCCGACGGCGCCCCGCGGGAGAGCGCCTCGATCCCGACGCCCCCCGCGCCCGCGAAGAGATCGAGGAAGGGGCCGCCGTCGAGGAACGGCATCAGGGTATCAAGGCAGGCGATGCGCACCTGATCCGCGGTCGGCCGCGTGGCACGGCCGCGCGGCGTGGTCAGCCGCTGGCCCTTGAGCGCGCCCGCGAGCACCCTCATGGAACCCTCTCCCCTCTGGGGAGAGGGCGGGTCACGGGGTCGTCTCCGACTGGCCGACGCGGCGGCCGTCGATCTTCCACTGCTCGCCCTCGCGGAGGACGGCGTACTCGACGCGATCGGGCAGGCCATCCTTCTCCGCGTCGCGCGTGGCCTCGACCAGGAACACCACG
>DASQAL010000202.1:0-11135 GCA_035635775.1 Candidatus Acidiferrum sp. | reverse complement strand
TAGCGCCCCTCGTACGCGGCCGAGTAGCCGAAGCCGTACACCGTGACCGCAGCGCCGACCACCCCGACGACGATGAGGAAGAACGCGCTCAGGCCGTCGACCCGGAGCGCGAACCCGGTCAGCGGCAGGAACGACGTGGACACCGTCGGCACGATCCCGGTGCCCAGGCAGACCGCGCCGAGTCCCACACCGGCCAGGGCTCCCGCGAGGCCGCAGCCGGCCACGAGCCCGCGCCCGAGCGTGCCCCGGGCGACGAGCGCCGCCGCGACCCCGATCGGATACGCGCCGAGGAGAATCGTGACCAAGAAGTCGGCGAGGGTCATCTCACATCTGCCGCACGAGGAGCAGGGCCAGGAGCCCCACCAGGGCGACCACGAGGTAGGCCAGGTAGGCATGGGCCGAGCCGGACTGAATCGCCCGGGTCTGGATGCCCCACCGCCGGATCCGGGCGACGAGCGGCGCATAGAGGTAGCGCTCGAACCAGGGGACGATCTCGCTCCGGTACTCGATGGACTGCACGAAGTACTTCGAATCGGGATGGAAGTCGATCGAGAGGTCCTGGGTCGGCCGGTACAGCTCGGCGAACACGCGGCGCAGGGGCTCGGCGAAAGCGGTCGACGTGTACTCCATCCGCGGCGTCTGGATCACTCGCCCGCAGCCCCACGTCTCGCTGATCCGGAGCGGCCGGCGCCTCCCGACGACCCGAACCCCCAGCCAGGTCCCGCCGATGGAGAGGGCCAGACCGACGGCGACCAGGATCGGGGACATACGGGCGAACCCCCCCGGCATGAACAGCGCGAGTCCGGAGCCGAGCGGCAGCGCGGGCGCCGGGATCCGCGCGGAAGCCGCGACCGCGGTGGCCAGGGCCGGCAAGATGAGGACGGCGGCCAGCCCGAACCCGGCGCACAGCACGGCCAGGATTCCCATGCCGATCCGCATCGACAGCGGGGCTTCGTGCGCGTGTAGGGCGGCCGGTGAGCGCGGGATCGCGAGAAACGTGATCCCGAAGGCCTTGACGAACGCGGCGGCGGCGAGCCCGCCGGTGAGCGCGAGGACCCCGACGGCCAGCGTCATGAGCGGGGCCACCAGGGGCACCGGGCTCCCGATTCCGGGGAGCAGCGATTGAAAGAGGAGCCATTCGCTGACGAAGCCGTTCAGCGGGGGCAGTCCGGCGATGGCCAGGGAGCCCGTCAGGAAGCAGGCCGCCGTCCAGGGGAGTCCTCGGATCAGGCCACCGAGCTGGTTCATGTCGCGGGTGTGAGTGGCGTGGAGGACGGATCCCGCGCCGAGAAAGAGCAGTCCCTTGAAGGCGGCGTGGTTCAGGGCGTGGTAGAGCGCGGCCGCGAGCGCGAGGAAGGCCGCCGGGGCGACCTTGAGGCTCCAGAAGAGGAACCCGGTGCCGAGGCTGATGAAGATGAGACCGATGTTCTCGACACTCGAATAGGCGAGCAGCCGCTTGAGGTCGTTCTCCATGAGCGCGTAGAGCACGCCCATGATCGCCGAGAGCGCGCCGAGGCCGATCAGCAGCGCTCCCCACCAGGCCGGCCCCCCGCCCAGCAGGTCCAGGCCGACCCGGAGGAGCCCGTACACGCCGAGCTTGATCATCACTCCCGACATGAGGGCGGAGACGTGGCTCGGCGCCGCCGGGTGAGCGCGCGGCAGCCAGACGTGGAGCGGGATGACGCCCGCCTTGGAGCCGAACCCCAGCAGCGCGAGCAGGAACACCACGTTGCGGGCCGCCGGCGAGAGCGCGGGCGCCGCCGCGCGGAGATCGCCGAAGTCGGTGGTCACCGCGCCCGCCGCGAGCAGCAAGAAGGCCGCGATCAGGAGGGCCAATCCCGCGTGGGTCATGGCCAGGTACCACCCACCGGCCTGGATGGTGTCCGGCTCGTCCGGCTCGGTCAGGACGAGGAAGTACGAGGTGAGGGACATGCCTTCCCACATCAGGAGAAAGGTCAGCACGTTGCCGGCGCAGGGGACCAGGCTCATCGTGAGGAGAAACAGATTGAGCATGGCGCCGAGGAGGCGCAGCGAGCTGCGGCCCTCGTACACTTCGGAGTACGCGACCCCGTAGATGGCGCACGGAATGGCGACGAGGCCGACGAGGCCGAGGAAGAAGGCGCCCAGTCCGTCGAGCCGGAATACGAGGCCGTCCGCGATCGAGAGGAGCGTGGGCACCTCGAGGACGAACGGCGTTCCGCTGATGAAGACCTCGAGGGCGAGGCCGAGGCCCGCCCCGCTTCCCACCACGGCCCCCGCCGCGACCAGGCGGCGCGCGACACCGCCGCCCGGGGTCAGCACCGCGACGGCGGCCCCGAACGCGTACCCAGCAAGCATGAGGCCGAACAGAAACATCATTGGTGGCCGGGCCTCTTAGCGCGAGCGGATGTTCTGAACCTCTTCGCGCAAGCGGATGTTCTGAACCTCTTCGCGCAAGCGCTCATCGGCGGCGGCCGATGGCGGCGAGAATACCCTGGAGGATGGCCACCGGCTCCGGCGGGCAGCCGTCAACGAAGGCGTCGACCGGGATGATCTGGTCGACGCTGCCCGCGACGGCGTAGCTGCCCTTGAAGACCCCGCAGGTCCGGGCGCAGTCCCCCACCGCCACCACCAGCTTCGGCGCGGGGGTCGCCTCGTAGGTCTTCACCAAGGGCACCGCCATGTTGCGCGTCACCGGTCCCGTGACCAGGAGCATATCGGCGTGACGGGGCGAAGCCACGAAGTGGACACCGAAGCGCTCGCTGTCGTACACCGGGCTCATGAGCCCGGTAATCTCGAGCTCACAGCCGTTGCAGGAGCCGGCGTCCACCTCCCGGATCGCGAGCGCACGCCCGAACAGCCGCCGGGCGCGGGCATCGACCTCGTGCAGGAGGCGAACGACCTCGTCCCCGCCCGGGGGGAGGGGCTCGGTGGCGAGACCGATCTGGAGGATCTTGGAGAAGAGACGCACGTTAGCGGCGGCGGGCCTCCCGGCGCAGCTCCCGGAGCATCGTCTGCGTGCCGATGAGGTGGTTGTCGAAGATCCGGCGGGTGACGTCCAGTAGGTCCCGGACGGAAGCGTCACGAACGCTGTAGCGCACGGCGGTGCCCTCCTTGCGGGCCTCCACGATGTTCTTGGCCCTCAGCACGGCGAGCTGCTGGGAGACGGTGGGCTGGTCGACCCCGAGGGCCTCCTGGAGCTCGTGCACGCTCCGGCCGCCCCGGACGAGGATCTCGAGGATTCGAATGCGGATGGGATGCGCGAGGGCCTTGAAGAACTCCGCCTTGAAGGTCTGGAGCTGCCCGCCGCGCGGCGCCTGCTTCACACGTGCCTATATATAGGAATATATAAGAATCGTCAATCCGGGCCGGCGATCAGGCGGGCAGCCGCTCGACGACGGCTTCCGCGAACTGCTGGGTGCCGAGGCTGCCGCCCAGATCGCGCGTCTTCTGGCCCAGGGCGAGCGCCTGATTGTAGGCGTCCTTGATCCGCTGCGCGGTCTCCGCGCACGCCGGGTCCTCGCGGGTCTCGGCCAGGTAGTTGAGCAGCATCACCGCCGACATCAGCAGCGCGAGCGGATTGGCGAGGTTCCGGCCCGCGATGTCGGGCGCCGAGCCGTGCACCGCCTCGAAGACCGCGCACTGATCGCCGATATTGGCGCCCGGCACCACCCCGAGCCCGCCCACCAGCCCCGCGCCCAGATCGCTCAGCACGTCGCCGTAGAGGTTCTCGAGCAGGAGCAGGTCGAAGCGCGTGGGGTCCTGCACCAGCGCCATGCAGCCCGCGTCGATGATCATCTCCTGGTAGCCGATCTCGGCGAACTCCTGATCGTGCACGGAGCGGGCGCAGCGGATGAACATCCCGTCGGTGAGCTTCATGATATTGGCCTTGTGGAAGACGGTGACCTTCTTGCGCCCGCGCTGGCGCGCGTAGCGGAAGCCCCAGCGGGCGATGCGCGTGCACGCCTTCTCGGTGGCCACCTTGGTGGTGGTCACCACCCCGGGGGCCAGCGTGGCCTCGATGCCCGAGTAGAGGCCCTCCGTGTTCTCGCGCACGATCACGAGATCCACCCCGCTGAAGCGGGTGGGCACCCCGTCGAGATTGCGCACCGGCCGCACCGCCGCGTAGAGATCGAGCTCCTTGGGCAGGCGCACGTTGATCGAGGTGAAGCCCTCGCCGATCGGCGTGGTGCACGGCCCCTTGAGCGCGACCTGGTGCCGCGTGATCGCCTCCAGCGTCTCCCGGGGCAGCACGTCCTGGCCCTGCTCGAGGGCGGCCAGGCCCGCGCGGCTCTCCACCCACTCCACCGGCGCGCCCGCCGCGCCGAGGATGCGACGGACCGCGGCGGTCACTTCCGGCCCGATGCCGTCGCCGGGGACGAGCACGACCTGATGGCGGGTCATGCGCGCATTGTACGCGCATGGCGGGCCCGCGCCGCCAAGGCCTCCACGCGTATGCTACAGTGCGCGGCAAGGAGGACGGCATCCATGGCGGACGCGGTGCATCTCGGCAGCGGCAAGGTCCGTGAGCTGTACGCCCTCGACGACGAACGGCTGCTCCTCGTCGCCTCGGACCGGATCTCGACCTTCGACGTGATCCTGCCCACCGAGATCCCCGACAAGGGCCGGGTGCTGACCGGCCTCGCCGCCTTCTGGTTCGTCCGCACGCGCGCCATCACTCCGAACCACCTGCTCGCCGTCCGGCCCGACGGCCGGTCCACCGAGTGCCGGCGGCTCGAGATGCTGCCCGTCGAGTGCGTGGTGCGCGGCTATCTCTCCGGCTCCGGCTGGAAGGACTACGCCAAGACCGGGGAGGTCTGCGGCCACCGCATCCCGAACGGCCTGCGCGAGTCAGACCGGCTGCCCGAGCCGATCTTCACCCCGGCCACCAAGGCCCAGAGCGGCCACGACGAGAACATCACCGGGGCGCAGGCGGCGGCCCTCGTGGGCGCCGAGCGGTTCGCGGAGGCCGAGCGGGTCTCGATCGCGCTCTACCGCTTCGCGGCGGCCTACGCGCTCGAGCGCGGCATCATCATCGCCGACACCAAGTTCGAGTTCGGCGTGGACCGCGCGGGCCGGCTCGTGCTGGGCGACGAGGCGCTGACTCCGGACTCCTCGCGCTTCTGGCCCGCCGATCAGTACGCGCCGGGCGGGCCGCAGCCCTCGTACGACAAGCAGTACGTGCGCGACTACTGCGAGAAGATCGGCTGGGGCAAGGCCTACCCGGGCCCCGAGCTCCCGCTTGACGTGGTGACCGGCACCCGCCGGCGCTACGTGGAAGCCTTCGAGCGGCTTACCGGTCTTTCCTTCGACGCGTACCTGGCGGACCCTTCCGTCGTGCTGAAGTAACCCTCCCACCCTCTCCCCTCCGGGGAGAGGGCAGGGTGAGGGGCCCTGGCCCGCGGCCGACATATCCTCGCTCCTGATCCCGCGCGCGCAGATCGGCTGGACGCTGCCCGGCCGGCCCGTACCCGCCGCCGCCCGGCGTGCTCACGAGCACGCGGTCGCCCTGCTCGAGCACGTGCTGCCGCCGGTGATCGATCTTCTTACCGTTGATCTGGACGGCGCCGAGGCCGCCCGCGCCGCCGCCCGCCAGCCCCGGCGCGGGGAAGCGGGTGCGCTCGGCCATGAAGCTGACCACGATGGGGCGACGGGACTCGCTCTCGATCAGCATGTCCTGGCCGAGCCCGCCGCGGAACCGGCCGCGCCCCCCCGATCCGGACCGCATGCGCTTGAAGTGGAAGAAGAGCGGGCTATTGCGCTCGGCCACCTCCACCGGCGTGCTCGAGATATTGCTGGGCCAGGAGAGCACGTGCTCGCCATCCTTCCCCGCGGTCGCGCCCATGCCCCCGTTGAAGAAGAGCACGGTGGTGTACGGCCGCCCGTCGTCGCGCACGCCGGACTGGGCCACCGCCCAGAGGGGCGACCCGGCCGCCGCCGCGACCCGCTCGGGGATCACCTGGTGCAGCGCGCCCAGGATCAGGATCGGCACGTAGTGTCCGGTCTGGGCGCGGCTCACCACCGCGGCCGGGAACTTCGGGTTGAGCAGGCAGCCCTCGGGCGCCGCCACGTTCACCGGCCGGTACATGCCCTCGTTGTTGGGCAGCCCCGGCAGCAGCGCGCAGCGGACCGCGTAGGCGGTCATGGCATACGTGTAGGCCAACACGCAGTTGATCGCGCGCGGCTGCGCGGGCGAGGTGCCCGTGAAGTCGGCCAGGATCTCGTCGCCCCGCACGGTGAGCGCGACGCGGAAGCGGTAGGGCGCCTCGAAGCCGTCGGTCTCGATCCCGTAGCGATAGGTGCCGTCGGGCACCGCGCGGATGGCCTCGCGCATCGCGCGCTCGGAGCGGGCGAAGAGCTCGTCGGCCAGGCCCTCGAGCGAGTCGAGCCCGTACTCCTCCATGAGCCGCCGCACCCGGTTCTCCATCAGCTCGTTGGCGCTCACCTGCGCCCAGATGTCGCCGACCGTCTGGTCCGGCGTCCGCACATTGGCCCGCAGCAGCCCGAGCAGGGTCTCGTCCACTTGCCCGGCGCGGATCAGGTGGGTCAGGGGGATGTGGAAGCCCTCCTCGAACAGCTCCCGCGCCTCGATGGCCCGGATGCGGCCCCCGATATCCGGCATGTGTGAAGTGGTCGCCGCAAAGGCGACCAATATCGGTTGACTGCCAGTGCCCTCCTTCTCATAGAAGATCGGCTTCACCAGGCAGACGTCGCTCATGTGGCCGGTGCCCTGCCACGGGTCGTTGGTGATCAGCACGTCGCCGGGGCGCATGTTCTGGGCGCCGATCCCGTTCAGGAAATGCCGGACGGTCGCGGGCAGCGTGCCGATGAAGGACGGGATGCTGCCGGAGTTCTGGGCGAGCGCGAAGCCGCGCGCGTCGGTCAGCACGCAGGCGAAGTCGTTGGCCTCGTTGGAGAGCGTGGAGAACGAGGTGCGCACGATGGCCTTCGCGGCCTCATCCACCACCGAGATGATGCGCGTCCACAGCACTTCCAGCGTGATCGCGTCAAACGCCGCGGACGTCATGAGCGCCCCCTCACCATCAGCCCCCCCTCACCCTGCCCTCTCCCCCTCCGGGGGCGAGGGTATCTCGGCTCCCCCCTCTCCCCTCTGGGGAGAGGGCAGGGTGAGGGGCCTGGTGGTGAGGGGCCAGGGTCATCACGATATTGCCGCTCTCGGCCACGCGCGCGGTCGCACCGGGGCCGACCACGAGCGTGGAGCCCTCCTCCTCCACCACCGCCGGCCCGGCCAGCTCGTCGCCGACGCCGAGGCGATAACGGTCGTAGACCGCCGTCTCCACCCAGCCCTCCGCGCCCGGGAAGTAGGCGCGCCGCGTGCCCTTCAGCGCGGCGCGCGCGCCGTCGCCGCCGCGGCCCTCGAGCACGACCTCGCTGCCCGACACGGGCGCCCGCACCGCCACCCGGATATTGATGAACTCGACCGGCACCCCCGGCGGCGTCAGCGCGAACTTGTGGCGATACGCGGTCTCGAACGCGCCGCGGAGCACGGCCCGCTCCGGCCCGCTGTCCTCGTAGGGGCCGGGCGGCAGCGGCACCACCAGGTCGAAGCCCTGGCCGAGGAAGCGGCCGTCGGCCAGCCGCTGCACGGTGGCGCTCTCGAGCTTGAGTCCGGTCTCCGTCATCACCGCCCGCGCCTCGGCCTCGAGCCGCGCGAACGCGGCCTCGAGCGTCGCGATGCTCCCCTGGTCGAGCCGGATGCCCACGGTGGCCACCCGATCCACGCGCGCCGGCGCCACCAGCAGGCCGAGCGCGGAGGCCACGCCGGCCAACCGCGGGCAGATCACCCGGCCGATCCCGAGCTTGCGCGCCACCGAGTAGGCGTGCACCGGGCCGGCGCCGCCCGTGCAGAGCAGCGCGTAGTCGCGCGGATCGCGCCCCCGCTCCGCGATGTGCACCCGCGCCGCGCCCGCCATGTTCTCGTTGACGATGTCGTGGATGCCCCACGCGACCTTCGTCGACTCGAGCCCGAGCCGCCGCGACAGCCCCTCGACCGCGGCCAGCGCCGCCGCCATGTCCACCGCGACCTCGCCGCCCGCGAAGTAGTCCGGGTTGAGATAGCCCAGCAGGAAGTCGGCGTCGGTCACGGTGGGCTCGCGGCCGCCCAGGCCGTAGGAAGCCGGGCCGGGATGCGAGCCCGCGCTGCGCGGGCCGACCTTCAAGAGCCCGATCTCGTCCACCGCCGCGATGCTGCCGCCGCCCGCGCCGATCTCGATCAGCTCGATGGTGGAGATGCGAATGGGCAGGCCGCTGCCCTCGATGAAGCGCCGCTGGCGCGCGGCCTCGAAGCTGTAGGCGGTGAGCGGCTCCCCGCCGTCCACCAGCGAGAGCTTGGCGGTGGTGCCGCCCATGTCGAAGGCGAGAATGTTTTGTGAGCCGCAGCCGGAGGCGAGGCGAGCGGATACGGAAGATCCGGCCGAGCGGAGCGAGGCACCCGCGCTGTCGGGCTGGCCGAAGAAGGCGGCCGCGATCGCGCCGGCGGCCGGGCCCGACTCCAGCATCTGCACCGGCACCCGCTGCGCCTCCTGCACGTGGGTGAGCCCGCCGCTCGAGAGCATCAGCAGGAGCGGCGCCGGGATGCCCAGCTCCGACACGCGCCGGGCCATGAGCGCGAGGTACTTCTCGGCGAGCGGCTTGATGTAGGCGTTGGCCGCGGTGGTGGAGGCGCGCTCGTACTCGCGGATCTCCGGCGCCACCTCGTGCGAGGTGGTCACCGCGATGCCGGGATGGCGCTTCGCGATCAGCCGCGCCGCCTCCGCCTCGTGGCGCGGGTTGGCGTAGGCGTGGAGGAAGACCACCGCGATGGCCTCGACCCCCGCCTTCGCGAGCGCGGCGGCCCGCGCGGTCAGCATCCGCGTGTCCAGGCTCCGCGCGATCCGGCCGTCGGCGCGGGTGCGCTCGGTCACCTCGAGCCGCAGATGACGCGGCACGAGCGGCTCGGGCTTGGCGATGGCCAGGTCGTAGAGCTCGTACTTGCGCTCGCGCCCGATCTCGAGCGTGTCCGCGAAGCCGGCGGTGGTGATGAGGCCGGTGAGCGCGCCCTTGCGCTCGATGAGCGCGTTCGTGAACAGGGTGGTCGCGTGGACGACCCGAGAGAACGCGGTGGGATCGAGCCGGGCCTGGGCGAGCAGTCCCGCCGCGCCCGCCGCCACCGCGCGGGCCGGATCGTCGTGGGTGGTGAGGACCTTGCGACTCCACCGTCGGCCGGTGTCGTGATCGTACGCCACCAGGTCGGTGAAGGTCCCGCCGATATCGATCCCGAGCGAGTACTGCGCCACCGGGTCGGCTCCTCTACCGGGCCCTTGTCATGCGCAAGACCCTAGGCCGCACGGCGGGCCAGGTCAAGCCACGACCCTCAGGATTCGAGACCGAGAATCGGCGCGTTCAGCGCCCTGGACGCCCGCGCGGGATCGAAATACTCGCGCAGGAACGCGATCTTGCCGCTCGTCGCACGCAGGAACACGACATACTCCTGGTGATACATACGCCCCGTCGGCTTGATAAACCCCTCCGCCTTGACTTCGGCGACTGCCCCTTCCGGATCGGCGAAGGCATGCACCTTGAGGTCGAAGAAGCGGAAATTTTCCACCGCTCCCAGGAACCAGGTGACGTGACGCACCACCTCCTCCCGCCCCGACAGCCGCGCCGGATGGCCGATGGCGGGCGCATAGGGGAGCTCCCACACGAGATCGTCGGCGATCAGCGTTTGCCATTGCGCGTTGTCCCCGACGAGCGTCTCGAAATGCCGTTGCAGGAGATCGGAGGCAATCGTCATCTGAGTCTCCTCGTTCACCTTCAGGTTGCTGTCAGATCCGTCATGCCCTAGAACTGTAAGACATGAGAGCGCTGTGCTTCGAAGAATACGGGCCCCCATCAGTTCTGAAGGTGGTGGAGCGAGAAGCTCCCCTGCCCGGCCCTGGCGAAGTCCTCGTGCAGGTCATGGCGTCCGCCATCAACCCGAGCGATGTGAAGAACGTGAGCGGAGCATTCAAGTCACCGCTACCACGGATACCTGGTCGTGACTATGCAGGTGTTGTGGTGAAGGGAGACAGCCTTGTCGGGCTCCAGGTCTGGGGGAGCGGAGCCGGCTTCGGGGTGCTCCGCGACGGGTCTCACACCGAATACATGGTCGTGCCGACCGACTCCCTTTCCGAAAAGCCCCGCAATCTGTCCATGGCTCAGGCCGCCTCGGTAGGCATCCCGTATGTCACGGCGTGGAGTACATTGATCAAAGCCGCCGAGCTCCGCGCCGGAGAAGTGGTCTTCGTCGTCGGCGTTTCCGGTTCCGTGGGTCAGGCGGCTACGCAGATCGCACATCTTCACAACGCGAGAGTCATTGGCGCAGCCAGACAGGATGCACATCGATCCGGTGCCGACCTGCTCATCAATCCGGCGACCGGATCCCTGCCGGACGCGGTGAGGGCCGCGACGGCCGGCCGGGGCGTCGACGTGGTGCTGGATACAGTCGGAGGCGCCATGTTCGAGCCGGCCGTGAAAAGTCTGGCTCTCGGGGGTCGGCATATTGCCATCACCAGCGCGGGGGAACGCCGCGTCAGCCTGGATCTCGTGGACTTCTACCATAACCAGAGTCGGCTCCTGGGCGTCGATACCATGAAGCTGTCTGGCTCCGAGATCGCCGGGATTCTCGGCTCGCTGCGTCTCGCCTTCGAGGACGGGCGGCTCGTTCCGCCGGAAATCGCGACCTCGTCGCTCGACGGGGCCGTGAAGGCCTACGAAGAGACGATGAAGGGCAGCCCGAAGAAGCAGATCTTGGTCTTCGGCTAGTTCGTCTTTAGAAGATCGCGAGCGGGTGCGCGGGCGCGCCGGTGGCGCCGACGAGGCGCAGCGGTGTCGCCGTGAACAGGAACTCGTTGCGCCCTTCCTCCGCGCACGCCTTGGCGAGGCGCTCCGGATCCGAGTTGTCGATCAGCGCCAGGCCGAGGAACGGGATCGCGAGGTGCGCCGACATGCCGAAGCCCGGGTAGCGGCTCGGGCGCTCGTCCATCATGTCCCACGAGATGCCCGCGATGTCCTTGGCGCGGAACCACTCGAGGCAGGAGAGGTGCAGGCCCGGGTGCTCCGAGATCCGCGGCTTCCAGTCCGGGTTCTCGAGACGGAACTTCTCGTCGCCGCTGCGC
>DASQAL010000201.1:0-22807 GCA_035635775.1 Candidatus Acidiferrum sp. | reverse complement strand
CCGCAGGCCGCGGAGCCCCACGCCGATCGAGATGTACGCGTGCCCGGCGCATGCGGCGGCGTGGACCAGATGAAGCCCCAGCGCCGCCGCGATGATGGCGGTGAGCTGGGCGGGCTGTCCCCAGGCCTGCACCCCATCGGGCAGCCCCGCAGGGTAGGGCTTACTCCCGAGGATGCTGTCAACCAGGATCGCCAGAGGCCAGGGCTTGAGCAGGTTGAGCCCGATGCCGAGGAGCAACAGGCCCAGCGTAAGAGCTATCCGCCCGGCGTCAGGCCGGAAGTAGCCCAGCGCCCGGAGCAGCTGGCGGAAACGCCCTATCGAGGAGGTGAGGTCGCGCGTCCAGCCGGCGGTGTCCATGGAGGCAATCCACGCAGAGAGGCAAGCCGCGTGCCATGCGGCTCAGGCGAAACCGGACCGCCGACGCCTTGAAATTTGCTGACTTCTCGAGGCCTGGGTCAGCCGTCGCGGCGGCGGGACGTGGGCGCCGTGTAATTCCTACACGGACGACCGCGTAGGGCTGGACACCGCCGCGGATCGCGAGGTCACCTGAGGCGCGAACTCGCACCGCGACCACGCCGCCGCCGACCGGCCCTGGTGCCCGGCGCCGGAGGCCCGCATCCTGCTTGGGACCTCACCGAGGCGGCCTCAGTGGCAGTTCAACGGTAGCGTCGCCGGCTGGTTCCGCCCCGCGGAGGCGATTCGGTTCAGCGCCTCGCCGGCCAGCTCCCTCACCCGTAGGTTTGGGTCCCCGAGCACGACGGCGGCGTTGGCGCGGACACCTGCCTCCGTGCTCCGGAGCGCCTCGATCATGCCTGGCATGACGTGGCCGGGGCCCATCTTCACGAGCGCCTCGGCGGCGCTCGCACGGACCCTGAACTCCTTGTCGCCGAGGGCACCGGTGAGTGCCAGCACGGCATGCCGATCGAAGACCACGAGCGCCTGCACGGCGCGGGCGCGCACGTCGACCGCCGGGTCTCGGAGGTCGCGCTGCCAGTCGGCGAGTGTGCGCCCACCCTGCCCGAGGACCGGGGATGCAACGAAGAGCAGCGTGCCCAGCACGAACGAGGCCGCTGATCGACGCGAGCCCCGGTTCACCATCGCCTCCGAGCACCACGCATCATCCCGCTACCGCCCGAGGAAGGCGCGGGCCCGTCGGACTTCAGGGCGCTCGCCGTCGGCCGTTGTGGCGATAGTCAGGAGCCTCGCGTAGTGCTGGCGAGCCCGCGCGCCGTCGCCGGCGAGCTCGGCAGCGCGAGCGGCACCCGCCACGCTGTGGAACCGGTCCGGCTCTCCCCGCATCGAAGCTTCGAATACCTGGAGCGCCTGGGTAGCCTGATTCATGTCGAGCAGCATGTCGCCGAGCAGCTCACGTGGCGGCACGATCGGGCCGGGTGTCACTGGGTGTTTTTCGGTCTTGTCTTCCAGCTCGACGGCTCTGAGCATCAGCGCCAGTGCCTCCTCGGGCCTGCCCTCCACCCGCGTGGCCCAGGCGATGACGGCCTGACGCTGGATCTCGGTCTGCTCGGCCCAGTAGCCCTGCTTGGCGGTGGCCAGCACGTCGCGAAGCGCCGAGAGGCGCTCGGCGGGCGCCCGGACGCAGCGCGAGCGCGACCTGTCGAGCTTCGTCACCGCGACCACGCTGATGGTGGACGGGGGCATGCGGGGCTGACCGGCGGGGCGAGGCTTGACCATGATGTATCGCCGATGACATCATCCCGCCACATGCGTCGGGGATTGTGGGTCCCGGCGGTCACGTCGTTGGCGAACCAGAATGGAGGATTGCGATGATGCCCAGGGTGCTGCTCGCGTCTGTCCTTGCCCTCCTGGTGATCCTCGGCGTGAGCCCGCGCGCCTCCGCCCAGGCGGTGCCCGAGAGCCGCCTGAAGGCAATCTACGCGATGTCGCCGGAAGAGATGGCCGCGACGGGGGCGTGGACCAAGTCGGCCTACGATCGCCTGCTCGCCCAGATCAACGGGATCAAGGACAAGGCGACCCGCGACCTCGTACTGGACATGGTGCTCCGCCCGGAGGCGAAGGTCTTCAAAGCCAAGGCGACCCAGTCGTTCCTCGCCTCGCCCGCCGCGGGGGGGAAGGGCCATCACTATTATCCGGGCGGGCTGCCCGTTCACGTCCTCGAGTGGGTGGACGTCGCCATGGCGTGGGCGGATGCCTACGAGAAGATATACAAGGTCAAGAAGGTTGACCGGGACATGATCGTCGCGGCCCTCGTCCTCCACGACTGGGCCAAGGTCTGGTACGAGTGGGACCCCAAGACCGGCAAGGTGGTCAAGCCGGCCTGGTATCCGCAGTCCTGGGGCGGCGAGCAGGGCAAGGCCAAGTGGAAATGGATGGGCGAGCACGGCGCGGTGGTGTACGCCGAGCTGATTCACCGCGGCGCTCCGGACAATCTCATCGTGGCGACGGCGGCGACCCACTTCGATCCGCACTGGGACCTGGACAAGGACGGAGAGGGGCTGAACGCGGCCCTGGCCGAGGCCGCCAAGATCGCGGGGAAGCCGCCGATCGTAGTGCTCCCGCGCAAGCAGATGTTCGAGTGGTGGTTCTCGACGTATACCGACGGGTCCTGGTCGTACTCGCATTACATCGCCGGGTTCACCGCGCTCGAGGCGATCGAGGCGGCGGCCAAGGACCTCGGGGTCGCGCCCGGCTCGCTCGAGGCCAACAAGCTCGGCTGGTTCGTGCTGAGCCGTGTCTCGGACTACCGGATCTACGAGGTCTATCAGAGCGCGGGCTTCAAGCCGGACGCGGCCAAGGACTTCGTGCTCTCCGTCCTGAAGGATTCCGCGAGCTACGAGGTGCCGAAGAGATAGTCGCGCGGGGCGCGGGGCCGTGCGCCGCCGCCGGATTTCTGGCGGTCCTCGTCTCGAGCCTGCCCGGAACGGCGTGGTCCCACGGCGCCGGCGACCGCTATGACCTGCCCGCCCCGCTGATCTATTTCGTTGCCGGCGCGGCGCTGACCGTCGGACTGTCCTTCGTCGTGATGGCGGTGGCGGCTCGCGCGCCCATGCGCGCGACTCCGAGCGGGGGCTTCGTCGTCCCGCTCGGGCCGGTGCTTCGGTGGCTCCGGCCCGCCTGTCGCCTTCTCTCGGTGGTGCTGCTCGGCCTCGTCCTCTCGGCGGGCCTGTTCGGTGATCCTCATCCTGCGAAGAACCTGGCGCCGACCTTTGTCTGGATCGCGTGGTGGGTCGGCCTCTCGCTCGTGGTCGCCTGTCTCGGCAACGTGTGGCCGGCCTTCGATCCGTGGCGCGCCGTCTTCGACACCGTGGACGCGCTGGCGCGCCGGGCGACTAGGGGCCGGGGCATCGCCCGCGGCTGGGCCTATCCGCGCGCGCTCGGCGTGTGGCCGGCGGCCATCCTGTTGCTCGGCTTCACGTGGATCGAGATCGTCTCTCCGCAGGCGCCGGTGCCGTCCCGGATTGCCGGTTTCGGCCTCGCCTGGTCGGTCCTGACCCTGCTCGGCATGCTGTGCTTCGGCCGCGCGGCCTGGCAGGAAAACGCGGACGTGTTCGCCGTCCACTTCACGACGCTGGGCCGCTTCGCGCCGATCGGCCCCGGTCCCGACGGGCGGACCCTCGTGGTGCGGCCGCCCGGACGGGGGCTCGTCGAGCCGGTCGCCGTACCTCCCGGCATGGTGGCCTTCGTGATCACCATGCTGGCGACCGTGCTCTTCGACGGCGTGCTCGGCACGCAGGTCTGGCGGCTCGTCGACCGCACGGTCAGCGGCGAATTCCCGCGGCTGCTCGACCGCGAGGGTTATCTCCTCGGGACTTCGGGCTTGCTCGCGGTGTGGCTGCTCTTTCTCGGCGCCTATCTGCTGGCCTGTCGGGTCACCACCTGGTTCGTGCGCGGGTCCACGGTTGTCGGGACGGCGCGCCTGTTTGTCCTGAGCCTGGTGCCGATCGCGATCGCCTACAACGTCGCGCACAACTCGGCCTACGTGCTGGGGCAGGGCCAGGCGCTGATCCCGCTGCTGTCCGATCCGCTCGGCCGCGGCTGGAATCTGTTCGGGATGGCGACCTATAGCCCGGATCTCACCCTCGTCGGGGCCCGGTTCACGTGGTACGTGGCGGTGGGCGCGATCGTGGCCGGCCACGTCATCGCGGTCTGGCTGGCGCATCGGCTGACTCTGCGGGCCTTCGGCGCGCGGCGCGCGGCGGTGGTCGCCTCCGTGCCGCTCACGATCCTGATGGTGGTCTACACCGCGCTGAGCCTGTCGGTGATCGCCGAGCCGCTCGTCCGATTCCGCACCCCGGATCCGTCGTACTCGCGGCTCGCGCCGGCTGGGCAGACGATCGGTCAGGCGGTGGCCGCCGGGGCCCTTGAGTAGTCCGGACTGCCCTGGTACGCTCCCGGTGCTTGCGAGTCCACGAAGGACTGCGGACCTGCCCACGGTCGGGCCAAGCGCTGGCACCTCTTCATCACAGGCCTGTGCGGAAAGGTAAAACACATGGCGAGAATTACTCACAGCGGGACCGGTGAGGGTGCCGCGGGCGACAGCGAACACGACGGCTCGGGCGATCGGGTGAACGAAGGGCGGCGGGACTTTCTCAAGGGCGCCATGGCGGCCGGCGGTGCGGCGGCGTCGTTCGCGGCGGCCGGACTCTCCTCGGTGACGACGGCGCAGGCGCAGCCCGGGATGGTACCGGGAACCAAGAACCACTATTACGTTCCCGCGACCGACAAGACTGTGCACTGGGGGTATTTCAGCAAGCTGCTCAAGCCCCAGGTCGAAGTGAGCTCCGGTGACTTTGTCACGATCGAGGTGCTCACGCATCACGCCAACGACGACGCCGACCGAATGGTGAAGGGCGATCCGGGCGCGGAGAGCGTCTTTTACTGGGACAAGCAACGCAAGGGCGTGGACCGTCGCGGCGCGGGCCCGATGACCCCGACGCTCTTCGGTCGGGGTGCCGGCGAAGGCCTCGGCGTCCACATCTGCACCGGCCCGGTCGCGGTCCGCGAGGCGGAGCCGGGGGACATCCTCGAGGTCCGGATCATCGACGTCGGGCCGAGGCCGTGCGCCAATCCGCAGTACAAAGGCAAGAGTTTCGGGAGCAACGCGGCCGCCTGGTGGGGCTTTCACTACAAGGAGTTGTTGACCGATCCCAAGCCGCGTGAGGTGATCACCATCTACGAGGTCGATGCGAGCGGCGAGCGGAACTGGGCGAAGGCGGTCTACAACTTCCGCTGGACCCCGCAGACAGATCCCTCCGGGGTCGTACACAAGACGATCGACTACCCCGGCGTCCCGGTCGACCATCGCACCGTGCAGGAGAACCCCGGGGTGCTCAAGAACATCCGGGTGCCCATCCGGCCCCACTTCGGCGTTCTCGGCCTGGCGCCCGCCGAGGCCGACATGGTGGACTCCATCCCGCCCAGCTACACCGGGGGCAACATCGACGACTGGCGCATCGGCAAAGGCGCCACGATGTACTATCCGGTGGCGGTCAAGGGGGCATTACTCTCCGCGGGAGACTCCCACGCCTCGCAGGGCGACTCCGAGCTCTGCGGCACGGCCATCGAGTGCTCGCTCACCGGCACCTTCCAGCTCATCGTGCACAAGCGCGCCAGCCTGACGGGTACCGCACTGGCGGGGCTCACCTACCCACTGCTCGAGACCCAGGACGAGTGGGTCCTGCACGGGTTCAGCTATGCCAACTATCTCGCGGAGCTCGGACCCGACGCGCAGAGTAAGATCTACGAGAAATCCTCGATCGATCTGGCGATGAAGGATGCGTTCCGGAAGATGCGGCACTTCCTGATGACGACCAAGGGTTTGAGCGAGGACGAAGCGATCTCGCTGATGTCCGTCGCGGTGGACTTCGGTGTGACGCAGGTGGTGGACGGCAACTGGGGAGTCCACGCCATCATCAAGAAGAGCCTGTTCGCGGGCGCCTAGCAAGCGTGAGACCGGGCACCTCCCGGCGTGGGGTGCCCGATCTTGTTTTCGACCGCGCCCGCCCGGCTTCCCCGCCGGGGGTATTGACAAGGACGCCGCGTCCTTGTAGCTTGCGCCCCACTCTCGCATCATCCGAACTGTCCGGCCCTCGGGGAAGCCAATGCCCTGCACGGGATCCTGGGACAACCTTTCGGGCCGGCCGCGGGTCGAAGAGACCGGCGCGGGGGCTCGCTTGGCGTCCGCCCGGGGCGCGGAGGCCGGCGGCTCGACATGGCGCTGCTGAGCCTCGACGCGGTACACCTCCATTTCGGCGGCGTCACCGCCCTCGCCGGCGTCAGTCTCGAGGTCCACCCGCACGACTTCCTGGCCATCATCGGGCCCAACGGGGCCGGCAAGACCAGCATCTTCAACTGCATCAGCGGGATCTACGCGCCCAGCCGGGGGCACATCCGCTTCGACGGCCGGGACATCACCGCGCTCAAGCCGTACCGCCGCGCCCACCTCGGCGTCGCCCGCACCTTCCAGAACATCGCGCTGTTCAAGGGGATGAGCGTGCTGGACAACATCAAGATCGGCCGGCACATTCACCTCCGCGCGGGCGTGCTGGCCTCGGGGGTCTACTACGGCAAGGCGGCCCGCGAGGAGCGCCTGCATCGGGTCGTCATCGAGCGGGAGATCATCGACCTGCTCGAGCTGCAGGACATCCGGCACAAGATCGTCGGCACGCTGCCGTACGGGCTGCAGAAGCGGGTGGAGCTGGCCCGGGCCCTCGCCCTCGATCCGACCCTGCTCCTGCTCGACGAGCCCACCGCCGGCATGAACGCGGAAGAGACCGAGGACATGGTGCGGTTCGTCCTCTACGTCAAGCAGGTGAAGCGCCTGGCGGTGGTGATGATCGAGCACGACATGGGCGTCGTGATGGACATCTCCGACCGCGTGGTCGTGCTCGACTTCGGCCAGAAGATCGCCGAGGGCACGCCCGCCCAGGTGCAGAAGGACCCCGCGGTGATCAAGGCGTACCTCGGCGAAGAGACGGAGGCGGTCTAGCACCGCCGTGGAGACCGCGACCGGCATGGACCACGGCACGTTCCCGGGGCGGCTCGTCGAGCGGGCCCGACGCCGCGGGGACGAGATCGCGCTCCGGGAGAAGAAGTACGGCATCTGGCAGGAGGTGACGTGGCGGGAGTACGCGGCCCACGTGCGCGCGGTGGCGCTCGGGCTGGAGCACCTCGGCCTGCGGCGCGGCGACACGGTGGCGGTGATCTCCGGTAACCGGCCCGCCTGGCTCTACGTGGAGCTGGCGGCCCAATCGATCGGCGCCATCCCGCTCGGGATCTTCGTCGATGCGTTGCCCGAGCAGGTGCGCCGGGTGCTCGAGCACGGCGAGGTGCGCGTCGTCCTGGCCGAGGATCAGGAGCAGGCCGACAAGGTGCTCGGCGTCCGCGAGGCGCTGCCGTGCCTCGAGCGGATCGTCGTGGACGACATGCGCGGGCTCGAGACGTACCGGGATCCCATGCTCGTGAGCCTCGAGCGCGTCGAGACCGAGGGCCGCGAGGTCGACGAGAGGGAGCAGGGCCGGTACGAATCGCTGCTGGCCCAGCGGCGGCCGGACGACGTGGCGCTCCTCTCCTATACCTCCGGCACCACCGGCCTGGCCAAGGCGGCGATGATCAGCCACCGCAACCTGCTCGCGATGGCCGCGGGGGTGACCGAGGTCGACCCGATGCGCGAGGGCGACGAGGTCGTCTCGTTCCTGCCCTTCGCCTGGGTCGGGGAGCAGCTCGTCAGCGTCGCGATGGCGCTCCACGTGGGCGCGACCGTGAATTTCCCCGAGGAGCCCGAGACCGCGCGCGAGGACCTGCGGGAGATCGGGCCCCACGTGATGATCGCGCCGCCGCGGTTCTGGGAGGCGATGTGCTCGGAGTACCAGGTCAAGATCGCCGACTCCGGATTCGTGAAGCGCCTGGCCACGCGCGCCGCGCTGGCCCTGGGCGAGCGGGCGGCCACGAGCGAGCGCGACCACGCGCGGCCCGGCGGGATGGGGCGGGCGCAGCGCGCGCTCGCGCGGCTCCTGGCGTTCCGCACGCTGCTCGACAAGCTCGGGCTCTCCCGCGTGCGGCGCGCGTATACCGGCGGCGCGCCCCTGGGGCCGGAGATCTTCGGGTTCTTCCGCGCGATCGGGCTCAACCTCAAGCAGGTCTACGGCCAGACCGAGACGTCGGGGATCTGCGTCGTCCACCCGGACGGTGACGTCCGCGCGGGGACGGTGGGCAAGCCGACGCCGGGAACGCGGGTGCGGATCTCGGAGAGCGGCGAGATTCTCGTGGCGGGCGAGAGCGTGTTCGTCGGCTACTACAAGAACCCGGAGGCGACCGCGCGGGCGCTCGACGACGGCTGGCTCCGCACCGGTGACGCCGGCTTTCTCGACGGGCACGGCCACCTGGTGATGATCGACCGGGTCACCGACGTGCTGAGGATGGCGGATGGCTCCCGCTTCTCGCCCGCGCTGATCGAGAACAAGCTCAAGTTCAGCCCCTTCGTCCGGGAGGCGGTGGTGCTCGGCGAGGAGCGGCCGCACGTGGTCGCGCTGATCCAGATCGATATGGGCAACGTCGGTACCTGGGCGGAGACCCGTCGGCTGCCGTTCACCACCTTCAAGGATCTCTCCGGCAAGCCCGAGGTCGCGGTCCTGATCGGGGAGGCGGTCGCCCGGGTCAACCAGGACCTCCCCGACGCCGCCCGCATCCGGGAGTTCGCCCTGTTCGACAAGGAGCTCGATGCCGACGACGACGAGATGACCCGGACCCAGAAGGTCCGGCGCGCGACGATCCTGACCAAATACCGGGACATGATCGAGAGGTTGTACGCCGGGTCGTCGGCGGAGAGCCTCGCGGGAGGACGGTGAGAGCAGGCCATGGCGGATCACATCGTCTTCATGCTCCAGCTGGTCATCACGGGCGTGGCGGTGGGCGGGGTGTACTCGCTGATGGCGCTCGGGTTCGTGCTGATCTTCAAGGCGTCGAGCGTGGTCAACTTCGGGCCGGGCGAGCTGGTCCTGTTCGGCGCCTACGTCGCGTGGGCCACCATCCTGCCGATGAACCTGCCGCTCTACGTGGCCCTCCCGCTGACCCTCGGGGTGGCCGTCCTGCTCGGCCTCGTGATCGAGCGGGGCGTGCTGCGCCCGCTCATCGGCGAGCCGATCATCTCGGTGATCATGGTCACCTTCGGTGTCGCGAGCGTGATCCGAGGCTTCCTCAACATGACCTGGGGCAGCGACACGCGCCCGTTCCCGGTGCTGTTCTCCCCGGAGCCGATCCACCTCGGGCCGGTGCCGGTGTCGCCGGTGCATCTGTGGAGCTTCGTGGGCGTGCTCATCCTGCTCGCCGTCTTCTCGGTCTTCTTCAAGTTCTCGCTCACCGGCATGGCGATGCGGGCGACCGCGGACAACCAGCAGGTTGCCCAGTCCCTCGGGGTGAGCGTCAAGCGGATCTTCGCGCTGTCGTGGTGCATCGCCACCGTGGTGTCGACGTTGGCTGGGATCATCCTCGGGAGCGTCCGAGGTGGGGTGGACTTCTCGCTCGCCGATCTGGGCCTGAAGGTGTTCCCGGTGGTGATCCTGGGCGGGCTCGACAGCGTGGCGGGCGCGATCATCGGCGGCGTGCTGATCGGCGTGCTCGAGAACCTCTCGGGCGGGTACCTCGATCCGCTCCTGGGCGGCGGGGTCAAGGAGGTGGCGCCGTTCGTGGCCCTCGTGGTGATCCTGATGCTGCGCCCCTACGGCCTCTTCGGCAAGGTCGAGATCGAGCGCGTCTGATGCAGTGCGGCGGGTTCCGGACCAGCTATCGCTCGGACGAGCGCATCTTCGACACGGTGGCGCCGATCATCGGCGTGCTGCTGCTGATCGGGGCCCTCGCCCTCGCGCCCCGGTTCGGGACCACCTACTGGCTCGACGTGCTGAACCGGATCGGCATCGCGATCATCGGAGCGCTCGGGCTCAACATCCTCGTGGGCTACACCGGGCAGATCTCGATCGGGCACGCCGCGTTCCTGGCGGTCGGCGCCTATTCCACCGCGATCCTCGAGGTCAACGCGGGGCTGCCGTTCTACCTCTCCATCCCGCTGGCCGCGCTGGTCACCTCGGGGTTCGGCCTCGTCTTCGGCATCCCGTCCCTGCGGCTGAAGGGCCTCTACCTGGCCATCGCCACGCTCGCCGCGCACTTCATCACCACCTACGGCATCGTCCACTGGGAGAGCATGACGAAGGGCGTGCTGGGGTTCATGGTCCCCCCCGCCACCGTGTTCGGGCTGCCGCTCGACTCGGACGCGCGGGTCTTCTACCTCATCTTTGCGCTGGTGATCCCGGCGACTTTCTTTGCCAAGAACCTGTTCCGGACCAGGGTGGGACGGGCGTTCATCGCGATCCGGGACCGCGACGTGGCCGCCGGGGTCATGGGCGTCAGCCTGTATCGCTACAAGCTGCTCGCCTTCGTGATCAGCTCGTTCTACGCGGGCGTGGCCGGAGGCCTGATGGCCCACCATTCGAAGATCTTGTTCCCCGACTCGTTCACGCTCCTGGTGGCCATCGACTACCTCGCCATGGTCATCATCGGAGGCCTGGGCAGCATCCTGGGCGCCATCTTCGGGGCGATCTTCATGACCCTGCTGCCGGAGGTGCTCAAGCTCGGCGCGACGTCGCTGACCGGGGTATACCCGAACGCGTTCGGCCTCATCGCCTCGTCGCGGGACATCGTCTTCGGCCTCGCCGTCATCCTGTTCCTGATGTACGAGCCCCAGGGCCTCGCCCGCATCTGGCTGCGGGTCCGGAGCTACTGGAAGCTCTGGCCGTATGCCTACTGAGCCACGCCACTCACCGCTCCGAAGGAGGGCGCTATGAGCCACGCACGCGACCTGCTCGTCCGGTTCCTCCTCATCGGCCTGTTCGTCGTCGGCCTCGGCGTCCCGCCGGGTGCGGCGCAGGGGGTCATCAAGATCGGCAACCTCGTGGATCTCACCGGCCCCACCTCCGACCAGGGCAAGGACATCGCCCAGGGTCGGATCGACGCCGTCCAGTACTTCAACGAGCGGGGCGGCGTCAACGGCAAGAAGATCGAGCTGATCAGCGTGGAGTACGGGTTCCAGCCGCCCCGCGCGGTGGCGGCCTACAAGCGGTTCGTGGAGGACGACAAGGTGGTGATGGTCCTGGGCTACGGGACGCCGGATACCGAGGCCCTGCGCCCCTACATCACCAAGGACAAGATCCCGTATCTCTCCGGCTCCTACTCCGGGCACCTCACCGATCCGCGCCAGACCCCGTACAACTTCCCGGGCGGCATCGACTACACGAGCCAGATCCGCATCTTCCTGAACTACGTGAAGGAGACCTGGACCGACACGAGCCGCAAGCCGCGGGTCGCCTTCATCTACGCCGACAACGCCTACGGCCGGGCGCCCGTCGAGGCGGGTCGCCTCTACGCCAAGGAGATTGGCGTGGACCTGGTGGACGAGGAGATCATCCCCACCGTCCTGACCGACGCGACCTCGCAGCTGTTGACGATGAAGAAGAAGGATCCGGACTACGCGTACATCAACACGAACACCCAGTGGGTCCCGGTCGTGCTGAAGGACTCCTACAAGCTCGGTCTCAAGACGAAGTACGTCGTGAACAACTACGGGATCGACGAGCGGACGCCGAAGCTGGCCGCCGAGGCGGCCGAAGGCGTGATGGGCATCCAGGACGTGGCGTACTGGGGCGAGAACGTGCCGGGCATGAAGGTCCTGATGGATTTCCACCAGAAACACCACGGCAGCGACACCCATGCCTCGCCCTACATGCGCGGGTGGCTCTGGGTGATCATGTCGGTCGAGGCGATCAAGCGGGCCGGGGACAACCCGACCGGGGAGTTGATCAAGAAGGCGCTGGAGAGCTTCAAGGAGTTCGACACCTGGGGGCTCACCCCGCCGTTCACCTACACCAACGAGGACCACCGCCCCACCAACCGGGCGCGGCTGGTGATGGTCAAGGGCGGCAAGATCGTGCAGCTCAAGGAGGTCTCGGTCGATCGCGACATGAAGTGGATCGGGAAGTAGATGCTGCGATTGAACAACGTCCAGGTCATCTACAGCGAGGTCATCCTCGTCCTGAAAGGGCTGTCGCTCGACGTCGAGGAGGGCAAGATCGTCGCCCTCCTGGGCGCCAACGGGGCGGGCAAGACGACGACGCTGAAGGCGATCTCGGGCCTGCTGAAGACCGAAGGCGGAGCGGTCACCGACGGCAGCATCGAGTTCATGGGCCAGCGGATCGACGGACGCGACCCCGAGGCGATCTGCCGCCTCGGGGTCGTGCAGGTCATGGAGGGGCGCAAGGTCCTGGAGAGCATGACGGTGGAGGAGAACCTGAGGATCGGCGGCTACTCGCGGCGGGACCCGGATGGGGTCCGCCGCGACATGCAGCTGATCTACGACTACTTCCCCCGGCTGGTGGAGCGGCGGGCGCAGCTCGCCGGCTACCTGTCGGGGGGCGAACAGCAGATGCTGGTGATCGGGCGCGCCCTGATGGCCAAGCCGCGCCTGCTGCTTCTGGACGAGCCGTCGCTCGGTCTGGCGCCGCTGCTGGTGCGCGAGATCTTCGCGATCATCCAGAAGATCAACCGCGAGCGTGGGACGACGTTCCTGCTCGTCGAGCAGAACGCCCAGATCGCGCTCGGCATCGCCGACTACGGCTACATCATGGAGAACGGCCGGATCGTCTTCGACGGTCCGGCCGACAAGCTGCGGGGCAACGACGATGTCCGGGAGTTCTACCTCGGGCTCAGCGGGGCGGGCCGCCGGAAGAGCTTCCGAGAGGTGAAGTTCTACAAGCGCCGCAAGCGCTGGGCGTTCTAGTCCAGCCAGTCTTCCTCCTTGAGCTTCCGCGGCAGGTAGGTCTTGGTCAGGTAGCGGAAGTCCTTGTTGGCGAGCGCGTCGAGCTCGTACTTGAGGCCGGACGCGAGCATCCGCTTGATCTCTTCCTGCCAGGGCTTCTTCTGGAGCCAGCGGTACTTGAGCAGCTCCTTGGCGCGGCTGATGTCCTTGTCGTTGAGCTTGATGCCCACGTTGCGGGGGAGGCCGTAGCGGTCGGGGTCGGCGCTGGAGAGGCCGATGAACTTGGCCTTGGGAATGGCCATCCGCTCGCTCTCGAACGCGAGGTTGATCGAGCCCTGCTTGACGACCGAGTAGATGTAGTAGCCCCAGGGGTCGTTGTCCACGAGGACGTACACCGGGATCTTGTATTCCTCGTGCAGGCGACGCGCCAGGCGCCGGACGCCGCGGGGCGGCTGGCCGTTGCCGGTGAGCAGCACGCAGTTGTAGCGGCGCCAGAACTTGTCCTCCGAGAGGCGGTTCCACTGGGTGCCCTTCTCGACGAGCAGGACGAAGTCGGCGGTGCAGCGGCGGATCTCGATGAAGTCGGGCTCGACGATGGACGGCACCGAATAGCCGCCCTTGCCGAGGCGCGCGCAGTCCACCCGGTCACCGTCGTCGCCGAACACGACGGGCCCCACGATGCTGCCCGCGTTCTCGGCGCGCACGTGGAGCTCTTCGCGCAGCGCCGCCAGCGAGACTTCGAGATCCTCGATCAGCGGGTCGGATTCGTTCTGGTTGTCGAACGTGTTCTCGTTCGAGTCCTTCATGGTGTGCTTGGTGCGGTAGTAGATCTCGCGCAGCGACGTCGTGAGGTCGGCCCGCTGCAGCTCGGACAGGGCGTCGGCCACCAGGACCGTCTGCATGAACTTCTTCGCCATGCTCACGTTGAAGAACGTGCGCTCCTGCTTGCGCTTGCCCATCTCGATGATGCCGCGCTTCTCGTTGAAGTTGACGTTGGCGAGGCTGCGGATGGGGATGGACAGCGTGGGGTCCTTGCTCCGATCGGCGGCCGTGATCACCGCGTCCGCCACGCTGATGAGCTTCTTCTCGACGGCTCCGATCTTCTTCGCCTTTGCTTGCGCCATGGGTCGCTACCTCTTCCTGCGCTTTGGCGCCTTGGTCTTGGGCTTCGCCGCCTTGGTCGGCCGGGCCCGGCGGGGCGGCCGGGCGGAGCGGGTCGGCTTGGCCTTGTCCTTGGCCTTCCGTCGCGCGGCCGCGGGCTTGGTCTTGTCCGGCCGGGCCTCTTCGGGCGGCGCGACCGCGCTCCCCTCGTCCCCGGGCAATACCGGCGCCTCCCCTTCCGGCCCGTCGGCGGTGACGATGATCGAGTGGGGGAGGCCTTCCGGACCGCCCTCGTGGCCCAGGATCGCGTCGGTCCGGGGACCGCCGGTGCGCTTCAGGGCGATCTTCTGGAGCTGCATCTTGAGCTTTTCTTTGGCCAGCTTACCGCCCTTCAGCCGGCCGCAGGCCTCGACGACCTCCTCGATGTACAGCTCGAAGATGTTGCGCCGGCGGAACTCGCTCTTGGCCCGCTCGCGCCGCCGCAGGAACATGCCGAGCCGGCGCCCGCACTCCTGCAGCGCGAGCTTGATCTCCTTCCGGATCTCGTCGTAGTCGGCGATCGCTTCCTTGGACTCGCTGGTGAACGGCACCCAGACCGAGCCCATGTGGACGAACACCACCATGGGGCCGGCCGGGAGCGCGCCCCGGGACTGGGCCACCCCGTAGTTGCGCCAGGCGGTCTCGAGCACCGCCTTGAAGGTCGCGCAGGCCGACTGCTGGTAGAGCAGGGGGACGCGATTGGCGTACCGAATGACCCGGGCCAGCTCGTTGTCGTCCTCCCGCTGCTCGCCTTCCGCGAGCGGGACCGCGGCCGCGTCCGAGGTGACCGCCACCTGGTCCGGACCCTTCCCGTACGCCAAGCCCGCTTCAATGATGAACGGGTTGCCGCGGTACACGGCGGCCGGCCGGGTCACCGCGGTGTAGAACTCGCCCTTGATCTGCTTGTAGAGACCGTGGAGGATCGCCTTCTCGCCGATGGGCGAGATGCAGTTCGAGGGCGGCGCCATGATCTTGGTCGCCTGGATGGCCTTGTAGAGGGCCTCGGCGGCGGCGCCGTGGACATTGCGCGGCCTCGCGTTCCCCGGGAGCTTGGCCGTCCGGCAGATCTCCTGGGCGACGGCGGTGGAGACCCGGCTGAAATCGCCGGCGAGAAACCCCGCGAGCGAATGGCTCCGGGTGTCGTGGAGCATCCGGAGGAGCACGCCGAACTCGATGCCGTAGGGATGCGGCTTGATCTCCCGGGGCTGCGGCGGCAGCTCCTGGATCGTCCGCGGGTAGGCCCGGGTCTCCCCCTCCGGCGCATGGTAGACGAGCGTCACGTGCGGATTGGCGATGGCCACCTGCTCGAGGAACTCGTCCACCGAGGCGCGGCCTTTCTGGTAGCGTCCCTCGATCTCGAGCGTCACCTGCGTGCCCCGCGGGTGGTCCCAGTCGATCTTCTTGCTCTCGAAGATCCTCGGCTCGTTCTTCTTGGTGTCGATCTGGACTTCGAAGTAGTGCGTCGCGGCCCGCGCCCCGGTGCTCGAAGTGATCTGCACCGGCTTGCCGGTCGTGAGCTGGGCGTACATGCCGGCCGCGGAGATGCCGATCCCTTGCTGGCCGCGGCTCATGCGCAGCCGGTGGAACTTCGAGCCGTAGAGGAGCTTCGCGAAGATCGGCGGGATCTGCTGGCGGACGATGCCGGGCCCGTTGTCGATGACCGTGACCCGGAAGCGGGTCGCCTGGCTGGCCGGCGGCGCCGGCTCGCCGTTCGCGGCGACCTCCAGCGTGACGACGACCTCGGGCAGGATGCCGGCCTCCTCGGCGGCGTCGAGCGCGTTGTCCACCGCTTCCTTGACGCAGGTCAGGAGGGCTTTTCGCGGATTGTCGAAGCCGAGCAGGTGGCGGTTCTTGGTGAAGAACTCGGAGACCGAGATCTCCCGCTGGCGGGCGCCCATCTCGGCGGCAGACGGGGCCGCCTTCGGCTCGGTGGTCGGGGGCTTGGCCAGCACGGTGGACATTCCCCTCTTTGATATCAAACCCCGTGCTCGCGGGCGCTCTTTTATAATCAGGCCCGCGTATACGATCCAGAGGAGGGTCACATGGCCAGCGTGATCGTGAGAGGCGGCGCCACCGGGTTCGCCCAGGAGATCGAGGCGGGCCGTCATCGTCTCGTCGCGGATGAGCCGGTGGAGGCGGGCGGGACGGACGCGGGCGCCTCGCCCTATGACCTGCTGCTGGCCGCGCTGGGGGCCTGCACCTCCATGACGATCTCCATGTACGCGCGGCGCAAGCAGTGGCCGCTCGAGCGGGTCACGGTGCGGCTGCAGCACGCGAAGATCCACGCCCAGGACTGCGCGGAGTGCGAGACGAAGGAGGGCATGCTCGATCGCATCGAGCGGGAGATCAGCCTGACCGGCCCGCTCAGCGCCGAGCAGCGGGAGCGGCTGCTCGAGATCGCCAACCGCTGCCCGGTGCACCGCACCCTCGTCTCCGAGATCGACATCCGCACGCGGCTGCTCTGACCCGGCGGTGCCGCCCGCCGCCCGCGCCTTTCCCTGGTACCTGGCCGGGGTCAGCTCGTGGTTCGCGAGCTCCGGGATGCAGACCATCGTGTTCCCGTGGCTCGTCACCGTGGTGCTTCACGAGCCGGCCGCGCGGGTCGGCATCGCCCAGATGTCGCTCATGGCGCCGTCGATCTTCCTGATGCTGCTTGGCGGGGCGGTCGCCGACCGCGCGGATTGCCGCCGGCTGCTGGTGCGGGGGCATCTCGTGGCCGCCCTGCCACCCCTCCTGCTGGGCGTGGTCATCGCGCGGGGCGGGCTGGCCTACAGCGGCCTGATCGCCTACGCGCTCGCGGTCGGCACCGCGGGCGCCTTCGTCATGCCAGCGCGCGACGCGATGCTGACGCGCGTGGCGGCGGGTGGGCTCGGGCGCGCGGTGGCGGTGATGACCGCCACCCAGTTCGCGGCGCAGCTCGCGGGGATCGGGGTGGGGGGCAGCGCCGGCGCGATCGGGGCGCCCGCGCTCTTGCTCCTGCAGGCGGCGGTGCTGGCGTTCGGGGGCATCGCGGCGCTGCGGCTGCCCGCGGCGCCCCCGGTCGCCGGGGCCGCGGCCCAGAGCCGGCTGCGCGCCATGCGCGATGGACTGCGGGCCGCCGCCGAGTCGCCGATCCTGGTCCCCGTGCTGATCGCGAACCTGGCGGTGGGCGTGCTCTACGTGGGCGCCTTCCTCGTGATCCTGCCGCTGATCGTGCGCGATGTCTACGGTGGGGATTCGGCTCAGCTCTCCCTCGTGAGCCTGGGTTTCTGGGGCGGCACCATCGGGTCGACCCTCGTTCAAATTCGCTTGGGGGCCCTGCGGCGTCCGGGCCGGGCCATCGTGCTCGCCCTCTTCCTCGGGGCCGGCGTGCTCGCGGCCATGGCGTGGCCGGGCTCGTTCCCGGCCTTCGTGGCGCTCTGCCTGGTCTGGGGCCTGGGAGCCGGTGTGGTGATGACCCAGGCGCGGACGCTGGTGCAGTCGGCGGCGCCCGAGACGCACCGCGCGCGGATCCTCTCGCTCTTCCAGCTCGGCTTGATGGGTGGGGCGCCGGTCGGCGCCCTGCTGATCGGCTATCTGGCCGCGCTCACCGGGCCGCGCGGCGCGGCGGTCTATCCCGCCGGGTGCATGTTACTGGTGCTGGCCGGGCTGCTGCTGCGCTCCCGCCTCTGGCAGCAGGGCGGGGCGCGATGAGGCGGGATCAGCGCATCTCGTAGAGGTAGAGGTAGAGCGGGAGCTTCGGCTCGGCGCTGAGCAGCTCGCCGCCCGAGGCGGGGCGCGGCAGCTCGGCGCCCACCCGCTCCTGCATCCGGACCACGAGGTCGCGGTAGGACGAGCCCCGGATCACCCGATCGAACTGCGCCCGGTAGTTCGTGATCAGGCTGACGCCGTCGATCGTGATGTCTCGCACCAGCCAGCGATTGCCCTGGTAGACCATCCAGTGGTCGAGGCGAATCTGCCGCCCGCCCCGGCCCACGATGGCGGTGCGCACCCCCGCCCGGTCCCGCTCCACCGACTCGCCCAGGTAGTACACGGTGATCCCGTTGCCATCGATCTCGGCCACCGCCGCGAGCCAGTAGACGAAGCCGCGCTGGACGAAGCCGGAGAAGATGGACGTGAACTCCCGCTGCTCGACCGCGGTGCGCGCCTTCCACTCCGGTCCGAGCACGTCCTCCGAGGCGCCGCGGAAGTCGAAGACCTTGCTGAACAGTGCGCGGATCGCGACGAGGCGCTCGAGCGGCCGATCCTCCATCGCCGGGTCGGCGATGATCTGGTTGGCCTGGGTGAACGTGGCCTGCAGCGTGGTGGTAGGCGCCCCGGCCTCGGCGCCGGTGACGAGGAGCCAGCCGAGCGCGGCGAGGGCAAGGAATGCACGGATAAGCATGACTCCGATCCGTGCATCGCCTGTGCCACCGGGGGAGCGTGGTCACGCGCCCCCAAGCAGGGGATTGAAGGCAGGATTGCCGGGTTGACGGCGCCCGGCGACGCTCAGGCGTGGACGATTGCCGTCAGAGCGTCAGCCGCCTTTCAGTCGTGGATCGAGCAGATCGCGCAGCGCATCGCCCAGCATGTTGAAGCCGAAGACGGCGAGCGAGAGCGCCACCGCCGGCCAGATCGCGAGCCACGGCGCCCGGTACATGTGGTCGAGGCCGGCCAGCGAGAGCATGCCGCCCCAGGTCGGATAGGGCGGCGGCACGCCCAGGCCCAGGAACGAGAGGCTCGCCTCGGTCAGGATTACCGTCGACAGGCCGGTGGTCGCGACCACGATGATGGTCGGCATGACGTTCGGCAGGATGTGGGTCAGCGTCGTGCGCACGTGGCCGGCGCCGAGGGCGCGCGCGCTCTCGACGAAGGTGTGCTCCTTGACCAGCATCGCCACGCCGCGGACCACGCGCGAGTTCTGGATGCCGAAGGCCACGCCGAGCACGATCGTGATGTTCCAGACGCTGGGGCCGAGCAGCGACATGATGGACAGGAGCAGCAGGAGCGGCGGGAACGCCATCCAGGCGTCCACCCCGCGCTGCACGAGTAGATCGAAGCGCCCGCCCAGGTAGCCCGAGACCATGCCGATCAGGGTGGCGAGGACGCTGCCGATGGCGATGGCCCCGAAGCCCACGTAGAGCGAGATGCGCGCGCCGTAGATGAGGCGGGTCAGGAGGTCGCGGCCGAGCTCGTCGGTGCCGAGCCAGTGCGCCGCGCTCGTGGCGATGAAGCGCTCGCGGAGGCTCGTCTGGGCAAAGCCGTAGGGCGCGATCCAGTCGGCCAGCACCGCCGCCACCAGCATCACCACCACGATCACCGCGCCGATCGTGCCAAGGGGCTTACCCACGAGCATCCGCACCCACACGTCCACCCACCACGGGCGCGTCGCGCCCAGCATTCGCGCTTCGAGCGCCGGCTTTGCCGGCGCAATCATGGGGGAGGCATCGGAGGGGGCCGTCGAGGCCCCCTCCGACTTAGTAGCGGATCCGCGGATCGAGGAAGGCATAGGAGAGGTCGATCAACAGGTTGAGACCGACCACGAGGGCGGCGATGATCAGGTTCACGGACTGGACGACCGGATAGTCGAGGCGGGTCAGGGCCTCGAAGAAGAAGAGCCCGACCCCGGGCAGGCGGAAGATGGACTCGATGATCACCGAGCCGCCGATATAGAGCGGCATCTGCAGCCCGATCAGGCTGATCACCGGGATCATCGCGTTCTTGAGCGCGTGGCGCAGGATGATGGGCCGCTCCGCGAGCCCCTTGGACCACGCGGTGCGGATATAGTCCTGGCGCAGCACGTCGAGCAGCGCCGAGCGCATGATGCGCATCACCGGGCCCGCCCGCGTCACCCCGAACACGAAGGCGGGCACGAGCATGATCTTGAGGTTCTCGAGGGGATCGGTGGTGAAGGGGACGTAGCTCCAGACCGGCGTCCACTTGAACCAGATGGAGGGCAGCACCACCACCAGCACCGCCAGGCTGAAGTACGGGACCGACAGGGCCAGGATGGCCAGGATCCGGCCCACGTAGTCGGAGACGGAGTCCTGGCGCACCGCCGAGACGATGCCCACGAGCACCCCGAGGACCACCGAGACGACGATGGTGAGCAACGCCAGCTCGAGCGTCACCGGGAAGCGCCGCACGAACTCGTCGAGGATGGGCTGGCGCGTCCAGTAGGAGCGGCCGAAATCGCCGCGGGTGACGATGCCGCCGATCCACTCGAGGTACTGGGCGTGCACCGGCCGATCGAGGCCCAGGTCGTGGCGGAGGGCGGCCAGGGTCGGGGCGTAGGTGTGGCCTTCGACCATGCGGGTGGCCACGTCGCCCGGCATGAGGCGCATGAGGGCGAAGACCAGGACGCTCACCAGGAAGAGCGTCGGGATCGCCAGGGCCAGGCGGCGGAGCAGATACTGCTTCACGGCCGGGACCGCGTGCGCCCGCTAGGCTCCGCCTACTTGTCCAGCCACGTGTAGATCAGGCGCATCCCGAGCCCGTAGCCGTCGTGGTGCCGCAAGCCCTTCACGTAGGGTGGATGCGCCACGTACTGCGGCCACTGCGGCACGTAGACGTAGTACGCCTTGTCGGCCAGGTAGCGCTGGATGTCGTCCACGATCTGCTTGCGCTTCTTGGGGTCCATCTCCCGGCGCTGGGCGACCAGCATCTTGGTCAGCTCGGCGTCGGCCACCCGGCTCTGGTTGGTCGCCAGCTCGGGATAGAAGCGGCCGAAGAGGAAGTCGTCCACCTCGGTGAACGGGGTGGAGGGGCCCATCGCCGCCTTGTCGTACTTGCCGAGCGCGGTCGTCGAGATGTACTTGCCTTACTCCTCGGGCTTGAGCTCGACGGTGATGCCGATCTTGCCGAGATCCTCGGCGGCCAGCTCGTAGTAGCTGCGCCACGGCACCACGTAGCCCGGCCAGTGGTAGATCGGCATCGTGAAGCCCTTGGGGTAGCCGGCCTCGGCGAGCAGTCGCTTGGCCTCGGCGGGATCGTGTCCGAGCAGGGCCTTGGCCTTGGCCGGCTCGAGCTTGGCGGCGTCGAGCTTCCAGTCGGTCAGGGCGCACGGTATCGGGCCCGCGTCCACGCAGCCCTCACCGAAGAGCAGGGCGTCGTTCCAGCCCTTGCGGTCGATGGCGAGCGACACCGCGCGCCGCACCCGCACGTCGTTGAAGGGCGGCTGGTCCGTGCGCATGTAGATGAAGCCCTGGCCGATGACGCGGTAGGGGGTCACCACCATGTCCGGCGTCGTCTGCTTGAGGGACCGCGCCTCCTCCGGGCTGATCCAGCCCCAGACGTGGGGCAGCTCGGCCTTGCCCGCCCGCAGGACGGCCAGGCGCGCGGCCGCGTCGGGCGTGATCTCGACGGTCACCCCGTCGAGGTAGGGGAACCCCTTCATGAAGTAGTCGGCGTTCCGCTCGAAGACCATCTTGACGCCCTTGTCGTACGACTTGAGCACGAAGGGGCCGGTGCCGATCACCGCGTCCGGATGGTTGAAGTCCTTGAACTTGTCCTCCGCCTCGCGGGGCAGGATCGCGCAGAAGCTCGGGCTCGCCAGATGATTGAGGAACGGCGCGTACGCCTCCTTGAGCGTGATGCGCACCGTGTGGCGGTCCACCGCGTCGATCGCCTGCACCGGCTCGAAGCGCTCGCGGAAGCCCGACTTGGCCATGAAGCGCTCGAGCGAGTACTTGACGTCGTCGGCGGTGACCTCGCGCCCGTTCACCGGGGGCTTGTTGTGGAAGCGCACACCTTTTCGAAGGCTGAACGTGTAGACCTTGCCGTCCTTGGAGACCGTCCACTTCTCGGCGAGGTCGGGCACGATGGTGAAGTCGGTGGGGGACTTCTGCTCCGGGCCATTGGGGAACCGGACGAGCTGGCTGTAGGCCAGGCTCATGTAGGAGTGCGTGAGAAAGCTGATCGTGAGGTGCGGGTCGAGTCCCGGCGCCTCCCGCTCCGCGATCCGGATCACCCCGCCCCGCTTGGGGGTCTGGGCCGGCGCGGGGTCCGCGACGAGGAGAACGGCCAGGATTGCCAGGAGGACACTGAGAGCGCTGCGGTGCGCCATGGGCCGATTCTCCTCTTCCCTAGGTATAGGGTCAGGCACCTCCGAAGAAGGAGCGAATGGGGCCGAAAGTTGGCCTATTGATCCTGAAGGCTCTGCGCTTGTCAATGCTTCAGTCTCGTGGGGGCCCGCCTCAGGCCGGCGGCCACGCGATCTTCATCGCGTCGAGGCGCCGCAGCCGGTCCTGGCCGAGCGTGCGGTCCCAGGTCTCGGCGAGCTGCTCCGCGGTCCACTCGCCCGGCGCGCTCACGGTGCGCAGCGGGGCCGGGTGGGAGAAGACGGTGACCTCGCTGCCGCGCACGCCGATCACCTGGCCGGTGATGTGGCGGGCCCGGTCGCTCGCCAGGAAGGTCGCGACCGGCGCGATGGCCTCGGGCGGCGTGGCGGTGGCGGCGCCCCGGCGCTCGCCGGGCAGCCGCTGGGTCATGCGCGTGTCGGCGGTGGGCGAGATCGCGTTGCAGCGCACGCCGTACTTCGCCATGGCGAGCGCGGTCGAGCGGGTGAGGCCCACGATGCCTTCCTTGGCCGCCGAGTAGTTGGGCTGGCCGGGGCTGCCCTCGAGGCCGGCCGTGGAGGTGAAGGTGATGATGCTGCCCGTCTTGCGCTCGCGCATGTGGCGGGTAGCCGGCTGCATGACCGTGAAGTGGCCCTTGAGATGCACCGCGATGACCGCGTCCCAGTCCTCCTCGCTCATGTTGAAGATCATGCGCTCGCGCAGGATGCCCGCGCAGCAGACCAGCACGTGGAGATCGCCGAATTCCTTGAGCGCCAGCTCCACCACCGCGCGGCCGCCCGCCATGGTGGCCACGCTGTCCGCCGCCGCCACCGCCCGGCCGCCCGCCTTGCGGATCTCCGCCACCACCTGG
>DASQAL010000200.1:0-14757 GCA_035635775.1 Candidatus Acidiferrum sp. | reverse complement strand
GGCACGGTGCGGGTCGCCGCGATCTACTCGGTGGGGCTCCACGACATGAGCCGCCACATGCAGCCCTTCATGTCGGACTACCCGCAGGCGCGGGTGCTGCTCGAGTGCCTGCATCCCCACAAGGTGGTGGAGGCCGTGCTCAACGACGAGGCCGACCTCGGCATCCTGTCGTATCCCGCCGCCACGCGCGCGCTGGCCGTCCTCCCCCTGCGCGACGAGCCCATGGTGCTGGTCGCGCACCCGGCCCATCGGCTGGCTCGCCGCCGCTCGGTGTCCCCCGGCGACCTGCAGGGCGAGAAGTTCGTGGCCTTCGACCGCGACTTAGCAGTGCGCAAGGCCATCGACCGCGCGCTCAAGCAGCACGACGTCAAGGTCGAGGTGGTCATGGAGTTCGACAACGTCGAGACGATCAAGCAGGCGATCGGGATCAACGCGGGCGTCAGCATCCTGCCGCGCCCCACCGTGCTCAACGAGTCCGGGATGCGCACGCTCGCGGTCACCCCGCTCGCGCTGCCCGGGCTGGTGCGGCCGATCGGAATCATCCACCGCCGCGGCCGGCGGCTCACTCCGGTGGTGGCGCGCTTCATCGCGCAGCTCCAGAAGCCGGTCGACGTGGCCTCGTGATACGGTAGAGCCCGAGAGGAGCCGTGGCATGAGTGATTCCCCCGCGTCCCTGATCATCGCGGCCAGCGAGGCCGACTCGAATCTCTACTACGCCTGCCGCTTCCTGGCGCCCGACCCCTTCGTCTTCCTCCAGGTCGAGGGGCGGACGACCCTGCTCATGTCCGACCTCGAGGTGGACCGGGCCCGGGCCCAGGCGCGCGTGGACGAGGTGCTCTCGCTGGCCGAATGGGACGCGAAGGCCCGCCAGCGCTGGCCCCACCCGAAGCTCACCGACACGGTGAGCGTGCTCCTGGAGGACTACGGGGTGAAGGCGGTCGAGGTGCCCGGCGACTTCCCGCTCGAGCTGGCCGACCGGCTGCGCGAGCGGGGGATCACCGTGACGCCCCGGCCGAGCCCGTTCCTGCCGGAGCGCGTCGTGAAGACCCCCGAGGAGGTGGCGGCCATCGAGGAGGCGCAACGGCACACCGAGGCCGCGCTGGAAGCGGCGCTCCAGGTGCTGCGCGAGAGCGTGATCCGCGGCGACCAGGTCCTCTACAAGGGCCGGCCGCTCACGTCCGAGCATCTCAAGAAGACGGTCAACGTCTCCCTGATGGAGAACGATTGCATCGCCGAGCACACGATCATCGCCTGCGGCGACCAGGGGGTGGATCCGCACAACCAGGGCACCGGGCCCATCCGGCCCAACCAGGGGATCATCTTCGACATTTTTCCGCGGTCTTCCCAGACCCGCTATTACGCCGACATGACCCGGACCGTGATCAAGGGCCGCGCCCCGGACGAGCTGCGCCGCCTCTACGACGCGGTGCTGGCCAGCCAGCTTCGGGGGATCGAGCTGATCCGGGACGGGGCCTCCGGCGGCGCCATCCATGCCGAGGTGAACCGGACGCTCGAGAGCCGAGGGTACATGACCGGCGTGGTCAACGGCCGCAACCAGGGGTTCTTCCACGGGACCGGCCACGGGGTGGGCCTCGATATCCACGAGCTGCCGCGGATCAGCCGGCTGGACTACGAGCTCAAGACCGGGCACGTCGTCACCGTGGAGCCGGGCCTCTATTACCCCGGGAAGGGGGCCGTGCGCATCGAGGATATGGTCCTGGTCGAGGCGGGAGGCTGCCGGAACCTGACTCGGTCCCCCAAGATGGAGCTGCTCGAGCTCTAGGCCCGGGGACGGCTCCGCGCGCAACCGGTCTGGCGGTCCGACCGAAGTCAACCTTGCTTCTATTCAGACGTTTGGGTAGCATGACTAAGGAGTGTCACGCCTCTGATCGTGGTCCCAAGACTCTAGGGTGACCAGAGCCACTCCGCCTGGAATCTGCCGTTGATGCGGGCACGCCCCTGGACGGAAAGGACATCGACCGATGAGTGACAGCGTCACCGCGAGACCGGCGGCGCAGAAGCCCCGCCACACCCTCACGCGCGCCGTGATCCGCTTCGCGGGGGACTCGGGCGACGGCATGCAGGTGACCGGGGAGCAGTTCACGACCGAGGCGGCCTGGGCCGGCAACGACATCTCCACGCTGCCCAATTTCCCGGCCGAGATCCGCGCCCCCGCGGGCACCCTGTTCGGGGTGTCGAGCTTCCAGCTCCAGTTCGGCAGCCAGCGCGTCTATACGCCGGGGGATCAGCTCGACGCCCTGGTCGTGATGAACCCGGCCGCCTTCAAGGTGCACCTGGCCGATCTCAAGCCGGGTGGCATCCTGATCGTGAATCCCTCCGCGTTCGACAAGCGGAACCTCGACAAGGCGGGCTACGCCAGCAACCCGCTCGAGGATCCGACGCTGGGCGAGAAGTACCGCCTGCACCAGGTCGACATGGAGGGGCTCACCAAGAAGGCGCTCGAGGACATGCCGCTGAACTCCAAGGAGAAGGACCGCTGCAAGAACTTCTTCGCGCTCGGTCTCGTGTCGTGGGTGTACACGCGCCCGCTCGACCCGACCCTGGACGCGATCAAGAAGCGGTTCGCCAAGCGGCCCGAGTTCGTGGAGGCCAATATCCGCGCGCTCAAGGCGGGCCACGCCTTCGGGGAGACCGCGGAGATGTTCGCCGAGCACTACGGGGTCGAGGCGGCCGAGATGCCGCCCGGCACCTACCGCAGCATGACCGGCAATCGTGCGCTCGCGTGGGGCCTGCTCGCCGCCGCCGAGCGCACCAAGATCCCGGTGGTGTTCGGCGCCTACCCGATCACGCCCGCGAGCGACATCCTGCACGAGCTGGCGCTGCACAAGCGCTTCCGTGTGCGCACCTTCCAGGCCGAGGACGAGATCGCGGCGGTCACCGCGGCGATCGGCGCCTCCTTCGGCGGGTGCATCGGGGTCACCGCCTCCAGCGGCCCGGGCATCGCGCTCAAGGGCGAGGCCATCGGGCTGGCGGTCACCGCGGAGCTCCCGCTCGTGATCTTCGACATCCAGCGCGGGGGGCCGAGCACCGGCCTGCCCACCAAGACCGAGCAGGCCGACCTGATGCAGGCACTCTACGGGCGCAACAGCGAGTCGCCGGTGGTGGTGATCGCTCCGTCCACGCCGGGGGACTGCTTCTACATGGCCTACGAGGCGGTGCGGCTGGCCATCAAGTACATGGTACCGGTCATGGTGCTGTCGGATGGCTATCTGGCCAACGGGTCGGAGCCGTGGCTGATTCCGGATGTCAAGACGCTGCCCGACATTCCCGTCAGCTTCCGCACCGAGAAGGAGGGGTTCTTCCCCTACCTGCGCGATCCGTCCACGCTCTCGCGGCCCTGGGTCCGCCCGGGGACGCCGGGTCTCGAGCACCGGATCGGCGGCATCGAGAAGCAGGACGTGACCGGCAATATCTCCTACGAGCCGGACAACCACGATCACATGGTGCGCACGCGTGCGGAGAAGGTGCGCCGCGTGGCCCAGGAGATCCCGCCCACCACGATCAACGGCCTTCCCGAGGGCGACGTGCTGGTGGTCGGCTGGGGCGGGACGTACGGCGCCATCACCGCCGCGGTGGAGGAGGCGCAGACCGAGGGCAAGTCGGTGGCCGCGGTGCACCTGCGCTATCTGAACCCGTTGCCGCCCGACCTCGGGCACATCCTGCGGCAGTACCGCCGGGTGCTGGTGCCGGAGATCAACAGCGGGCAGCTCGTCCGGATCCTCCGGGCGGAGTACCTCGTGGACGCGGTGGGCTTCAACCGCGTGCGCGGACTGCCGCTCGCGAGCCAGGAAATCTACGAAGCCATCAACCAACTGCTGGAGGCGACGCGGTGAGTTCTGTCACGGGAGTGCCCGGCGCGACCCCGAAGTACACCAAGAAAGATTTCGAGTCCGACCAGGACGTGCGCTGGTGCCCCGGCTGCGGGGACTACGCGATCCTGAGCGCGGTGCAGAAGATGATGCCCGATCTGGGCATCCCCAGGGAAGACATCGTGTTCATCTCCGGGATCGGCTGCTCGAGCCGGTTCCCGTACTACATGAACACGTACGGCTTCCACACCATCCACGGCCGGGCGCCCGCGGTCGCCACCGGGCTCAAGCTGGCGCGGCCGGAGCTGAAGATCTTCGTCGTCACGGGTGACGGCGACGGGCTCAGCATCGGCGGCAACCACTTGCTGCACGTGCTCCGGCGGAACGTGGACGTGACGATCCTGCTCTTCAACAACAAGATCTACGGCCTCACCAAGGGCCAGTACTCGCCGACCAGCGAGCTGGGCAAGGTGACCAAGTCGACCCCGGTCGGCTCGGCGGACCGACCCCTGAGCCCGTGCGCGTTCGCGCTGGCCGCCGGGGCCACCTTCGTGGCCCGGACGGTGGACCGCAATATCGCGCACATGGAGGAGACACTCAAGCGGGCCGCCGCCCACAAGGGCGCCGCCTTCGTGGAAATTCTGCAGAACTGCAACGTGTACAACGACATGGCGTGGGGCGTGCTCTACGACCGCGAGTCGAAGGCGCTCCACGAGCTGCGCCTCGAGCACGGCAAGCCGCTGGCCTTCGGTCCGCTCGACGACCGCCGCGGGCTCGTGCTGGAAGGCGTCAAGCCGAAGGTGGTCAAGGTCAAGGACGTCCCGGAGAGCTCGCTGTGGGTGCACGACGAGACCGACGGCGGCACCGCGCTGGTGCTGGCGCAGCTCGTTTCCCCCGAGTACCCGATCCCGATCGGGGTGCTTGCCAGCCGGCCGGGCGACACCACCTACGAGGAGATCCTGATCCAGCAGGAGCAGAAGGCGGTATCCGACCGGGGCCCCGGCGACATCGCCAAGCTACTCATGTCGGGCGACACCTGGAAGATCGGCTGACCCCAGGCCGACCCCAGAGCCTCCCGCAACGCCTCGTGACCATACGCAGATCGCCGGCCCTCCTCCGGGGGGCCGGTGGTATTTTGTCAGCCTGAGGCTCCCCCCATGGCCCTGACGCCCCAGTTCCTCCGCGCGCTCGAGGACATCGTCGGCCCCGCCGGCCTCGTCGTCTCGGCCGAGGGCCGTCTCACCTACGAGTGCGACATGCACACGTTCTACAAGGGCACCCCCGACGCGGTGGTGCTCCCCGAGTCGGCGGAGCAGGTGGCGGCCATCGTCCGCCTCTGCCGTCGCGAGCACGTGCCGATCGTGCCGCGCGGCTCGGGCACCGGCCTCATCGGGGGCGCGATGGCGCCGGAGGGCGGGGTCATGGTCTCCATGACCCGCATGAACCGCATCGTGGAGCTGGACTTCCCGAACCGCTGCGCCACCGTGGAGCCCGGCCTCATCAACCTGTGGCTGAGCCAGGCCACGCGGGAGCGTGGCTATTTCTTCGCGCCCGATCCGTCCAGCCAGATGGTGTCCTCGATCGGCGGCAACGCCTCGACCAATGCGGGGGGGCCGCACTGTCTCAAGTACGGGATCACCGTGAATCACGTGCTCGGGCTCGAGGTGGTCACCGGCGCCGGCGAGCTTGTCCGGCTCGGAGGCAAGACCCACGAGCGGCCGGGTTACGACCTCACCGGGGTCATGGTGGGCGCCGAGGGCACGCTGGGCCTGGTGACCGGGGTGATCGTTCGCCTCACCCACCTGCCGGAAGGGGTGAAGACGATCCTGGCGTCCTTTCCCACCATCGAGGACGCCTCCGAAGCGGTCTCCGCGATCATCCGGGCCGGCATCATCCCGGCCGCGCTCGAGATGCTCGACGAGGTCGTCATCCGCGCGATCGAGGAAGGCGTGGGCGCCGGCTACCCCAAAGGCGCGGGCGCGGTGCTGTTGATCGAGCTGGACGGCCCCACCGCGGAGATCGAGGCCCAGTCCGGCCCGATCGAGGCGATTTGCCGCGATCACCTGGCGCTCGAGATCCGCGTGGCCCAGAGCGAGGCGGAGCGCGCCCTGCTCTGGAAGGGGCGCAAGGAGGCGGCGGGCGTCTTCGGGCGGCTCACGCCCAACTGGCTGCTCCAGGACGCGGTGGTCCCGCGCTCGAAGCTGCCGCAGATCATGAAGGAGGTCGCGGCCATCGGGGCGCGGCACCGCCTCGTCATCGCCAATGTGTTCCATGCGGGCGACGGCAACCTCCACCCGCTGATCTGCTATGACGACCGGGTTCCCGGCGAGCTCGAGCGCGCCAAGCAGGCGAACGAGGAGCTGCTGGGCGCCTGCCTGCGGCTGGGCGGCAGCGTGACCGGCGAGCACGGGGTGGGGCTCGACAAGCGCGCGAGCCTGCCGATGCAGTTCGCGGACGCGGATCTCAACTTCATGGCGCGCCTGCGGCGCGTGTTCGATCCCGACTCCATCATGAATCCCGGCAAGCTGCTGCCCTCGCACCCGGCCTGCGGCGAGGGCTTCCGGCCCGCCGCGCGCCCGCTGCCCGCCGGCACCTGGATCTGAGCGTGGCCGTCTCCGCGGTGGCAATACACGAGGCCCTGGCCGACATCGCCGGGCGCGAGCACTGCCTGCGCGAGGCGCCCGCGTTGGCCCGCTACGCCATTGACGGGCTGATCCCTTCGATGGTGGTCCGCCCCGCGACCGCCGACGAGGTGAGCCGCGTCGTCGCGCTCTGCGCGGCGGAGCGTCTCGCGGTGGCGCCGCGCGGGGCCGGCACGAGCACCGCGCTCGGCAATCCGCCGCGCCGGCTCGACGTGGTGCTCGAGCTGAGCCGGCTTCGCGCGGTGCGCGAGTACGTGCCGGAAGACATGGTGGCGACGGTCGAAGCGGGCGCGACGCTCGACGCGCTCGCGGCCCACTTCGCCCCGCACCGCCAGGCGCTGACGCTCGATCCTCCGGGCGGCGGCGCGCGCAGCGTGGGCGGCGTGCTGGCCACGCACGCGAGCGGTCCGCTCCGCTTCCGCTACGGCACCGGGCGCGACCTCCTGCTGGGCGCGCGCTTCGTGCAGGCGGACGGCACGCTCACCTGGGGCGGCGCCAAGGTCGTGAAGTCGGTGACGGGCTACGACGTGCCGAAGCTGCTGGTCGGCTCGCTCGGCACCCTCGGCGTGCTCGTCGAGGCCACCCTGCGGCTGCACCCGATGCCGCCCGCCTCGCGCTCGTGGCGGCTGGGCTTTCCCTCCCGTGAGGCCGCGGGGGCGTTCGTGGCCGGGCTGCTCGACTCGCCGCTCCAGCCCGATCGGGCGGCGCTGCTCGACGCCGCGGCCCTGCGCCGGGCCGGGCTGGCCATCGACCCGATCGGGCTACTCCTCTCGATCAGCAGCGCGGCCGAGGCCGTCGAGCACCAGGGCCAAGCCTTGGCACGGCTCGCGGCCGGGCACGGGGGCCGGAGCGACGAGGTGCCGGACACCGCGTGGGCGGGTCTCGGCGCGGCGGTGGATGGAGCCATCCTGCTGCGCGCGATCTGCGAGCCCCGCCGCCTGCTGGACTGGGTGGGGGAGGCCCAGGCGGCCGCGGCCCGTGCCGGAGTCGAGGCGATGCTTCTTGCCCAGCCCGGGCACGGCGTGCTGCAGCTCTCGGTCCGGGACGGCTTCGATGCCGGCCGCGTCGTGAGCGAGCTGGTGCTGCCACTCAGGCGGGCGCTCGAGGCGGAGGGCGGCAACCTGATCGTCGAGCGAAGCCCGATCGATATTAAGGCGCAGTGTGACGTATGGGGTGACATAGATCCGGAAATATTGGCTATCATGAGACGGATGAAGGCCGAGTTCGATCCGGCCGGCCTGCTCAATCCCGGCCGGTTCGTGGGGGGACTGTGAGCCAGCCGCAGCCGGTCGGCGCCGGGCTCGGGGCCTTCGACGGCCAGGATCCGCCCTCCATGGACGGCCTCCGCGCCTGCGTGCACTGCGGGATCTGCCTGCCGCAGTGCCCGACGTATCGCGTCCTCGGCGAGGAGATGGATTCGCCTCGGGGCCGGATCTATCTCATGCGCGCGGCCGCCGAGGACCGGATCGGGCTCACGCCCACCATGGCTCGACACCTCGATCTCTGTCTCGGCTGTCGGGCCTGCGAGACGGCCTGCCCCTCCGGCGTCCCGTTCGGCCAGCTCCTCGAGGCCACGCGAGGCCAGTTTGAGCGCCGCGGCGTCACGGCACCCACGCGCGACCCCGCCCTCCTCCGTTTCATCTTGAACGTCTTTCCGCATCCCGGGCGGCTCGGCCCCATGCTCCACGCGCTCCGCATGTACCAGTGGTCCGGCATGCAGGCGGTGGTCCGCGGGCTCGGCGTGCTGGCCCCCTTCAAGAAGCTGCAGGCGATGGAGGCGCTGCTCCCGCGGGTGCCGCTGCCCGGGGTGCTGCTGCCGGAGCTGATTCCGGCGCGCGGCCCCCGCCGCGGCCGCGCCGGCCTGCTGCTCGGCTGCGCGCAGCGCTTCTTCTATCCCGACGTCAACGCCGACACCGCACGGCTCCTCGCGGCGGCGGGCTACGATGTGATCGTGCCGCGGGCCCAGGAATGCTGCGGGGCACTCCATCTGCACGCCGGACGCCTCGACGAGCTCCGCGCCATGGCCCAACGGCTGATGCCGGCCTTTGCCGACGTGGACGTCGTGGTGGTGAACGCGGCGGGCTGCGGCTCGGCGATGAAGGAATACCGCCACTGGCTGCCGGACGCCGTGGCCCGGGTCTTTTCTGAGCGCGTGCGGGATGTTTCCGAAGTGTTGGTCGGCTGCGAGCTGCCGCTGCGCGCGCTGCCGGAGACGGTGACGTATCACGACGCCTGCCATCTGGTACACGGCCAGAAGATCCGTGCGCAGCCCCGCGAGCTGCTGCGCCGCATCCCCGGCCTCACCCTGGTGGACCTTTCGGACTCCGACCTCTGCTGCGGGAGCGCGGGGGTCTACAATCTGCTCGAGCCCGAGATGGCCGGCGAGCTGGGTCGCCGCAAGGCGGCCTGCATCCGCGACACCGGAGCCCGAGTGGTCACCGCGGGCAATCCGGGCTGCCTCATGCAGATCCGCCAGCACTGCCGGGAGGCGGGGCTGTCGGTGGACGTCGTGCACCCGGTGACGCTCCTGGCCCGGGCGCTGGAGGAGCGATGAAGATTCGCGTGCGGGATCACGTGAAGGCCGCGACGGAGAAGATGGCCAAGATCGGCCTCGCCACCACCGCGCGCACCCAGCTCGACCTCTACTGCGTGGCGCCGGGCCAGTCGCAGACGCCCCACCGGCACGACGGCGAGGACAAGATCTACTACGTGCTCGAGGGCTCCGGGCGCTTCTCGGTGGGCGGCACCGAGGAGCGGCTGGTGGCCGGCGAGGCGGTGGTGGCGGAGGCGGGCGTCGAGCACGGCCTCGTCAACGACTCGGCCGACCTGCTCCTGGTGCTGGTGCTGGTCGCGCCGCCTCCGCCGCACATGAAGCGGGTTTGAGGCTCATGGCCGCCCCGGTCCGCGCCGCGCTGATGATCACCTGCCTGGGGGACATGCTATTCCCTGAGGTGGGGGTCGCGATGGTGCGGCTCCTCCGGCGCCTCGGGGTCGAGGTGGCGTTTCCCGAGGGCCAGACCTGCTGCGGGATGCCGCTCTTCAACTCGGGCTACCACCACGACGCGGCCCTGGTGGCGGCGCGGACCGTGAAGCTCTTCGAGGGAGCGGAGCACGTGGTGGTGCCGTCCGGCTCCTGCGCCTGGATGGTGCGAACCGAGTATCCGGGCCTGCTCAAGCACGATCCGGCGCTGCGCGCGGCCGCGGACTCGCTGGCGCGGCGCACGCGGGAGCTCTCGCAGTTCATCGTGGAGGTGCTCGGCGTCACCACGATCGAGTCGCCGTTCAAGGGGAAGGTGACCTACCACGACTCCTGCCACCTGCTCCGCGGGCTGGGCGAGTCGGCCTCACCCCGCGCGCTGCTGCGGGGGGTTTCCGGGGTGGAGCTGGTGGAGCTGCCGGGAGCGGATGAGTGCTGTGGCTTCGGCGGCTCCTTCTCGGTCCGGCTTCCCGAGGTGTCCTCGTCGATCCTCGACAAGAAGCTGGCCAACGTGGAGTCCACCGGGGCGCGCTGCCTGGTCGCGTGCGACGCGGGCTGCCTCATGCAGATGGGCGGCGGGCTGTCCCGGCGCGGGTCCGCGGTGAAGGCGGTGCACCTGGCCCAGGTGCTCGTCGGCGAGGTCGAGGGATGAGCGACGCCCTCCTGCGGACGCCGTTTCCCGAGCGGGCGGGCGCGGCGCTCAAAGATAAGTTCCTGCAGGAAGCGCTCAAGATCGCCACCACCAAGTTCATCGACCTCCGCAAGGAGTCGTTCGCCGGCTTCCCGCAGGGCGAGGCGCTGCGGGACCGGGCGCGCGCCATCAAGGAGGCCACGCTCCAGCATCTCGACGTCCACCTGGAGCGTCTCGCCGACAACGTCGAGCGGCTCGGCGGGCAGGTGCACTGGGCCACCACCGCCGAGGAGGCGCGCGAGATGGTCGTGCGCCTCTGCCGGGACCGGGGCGTGCGGATGGTGGTGAAGTCGAAGTCCATGGCCACCGAGGAGATCGACCTCAACGAGGCGCTCGAGCACGCCGGGGTCACGCCGGTCGAGACCGATCTGGGCGAGTACATCATCCAGCTCGCCCACGAGAAGCCGTCGCACATCATCGCCCCCGCCATCCACAAGACCAAGGGGCAGGTGGCCGAGCTGTTCTCGCGGGAGCTCGGCGGACGCTTCGAGGCGGATCCGGAGATCCTGACCGCGGTGGCGCGCCGAGTGCTGCGCGAGAAGTTCCTCCAGGCCGACATGGGGATCACCGGCGCCAACTTCGCGGTGGCCGACACCGGCACCGTCGTCCTCGTCACCAACGAGGGCAATGGGCGGATGGTGACCTCGCTGCCCCGGATCCACGTGGCCCTCATGGGCGTGGAGAAGGTGATCCCGTCCATGACCGACCTCGTGGTGTTCCTGGCGATCCTGGCCCGGAGCGCGACGGGGCAGAAGCTGTCCTCCTACACGACGCTGGTGCGCGGGCCGCGGCGGGCGGGGGAGCTGGAGGGGCCGGAGGAGTTCCACCTGATCCTCCTCGACAACGGCCGCTCGCGCCAGATCGCCTCGACTCTCCGGGAAGCCCTCTACTGCCTCCGGTGCGGCGCCTGTCTCAACGTCTGCCCGGTCTATCGCCAGATCGGCGGGCACGCCTACGGCTACACGTATCCGGGGCCCATCGGTATCCTCCTCACCGCGATGCTCAAGGGCAACGCGTCGGTGCGCGAGCTGGCCCACGCCTCGTCCCTCTGCGGGGCGTGCAAGGACGTCTGCCCGGTGCGGATCGACATCCCGCGCATGCTGGTCGAGCTGCGTGAGCACCTCGATCGGGAGAAGATCGCCCCGTGGACGGAGCGGGTGGTGTTCAAGGCCCTCCGGCGCCTTCTCCTGTCGCCGTCCGCCTACCGGCTCTCCACGACGGTCGGCCGGTGGCTGCAGCGGCCGTTCGTCCAGGAGGGCCGGCTGCGGGGGCTGCCGCTGGTCTTCGGGAAGTGGACGCGGACCCGCGATCTTCCGCCGGTGGCCGCCCGGACCTTCCGGGAGCAGTGGAAGGAGCTGCGGTGACCGGCCGCGCCGAGTTCCTCGAGCGGATCCGCCGCGAGGTCTCGAAGACCCCGGGCCTCTTCGGCGCCTCGACCGCGCCGCGCCCCGCCGATCCGGCGACGGCCGCGGAGACGGTGCGGCGCGAGCTGGCCGAGCGCTGGCCGGAGGCGCTCGAGCGGTTCCGCGCGGAGTTCGAGCGCGTCGCGGGCGTGTTCCATCGCGTCCCGGATCTGGCCGCGGTGCCCGCGGCGATCGGCGCCATCGCCCGCGAGCATGGCGCCCTTCGCGCAGTCACCTGGGACCCCGCCTCGCTCGGCTTCGACGCGGCTCCCGTGCTGACCCACGAGGGCCTGGAGGTCGTCGCGGCGCGCGCGGGGCAGGAGGACGAGGCGGCCCGTCTTCGCCACCGCGAGCAAGCGGCCCGGGCCCAGCTCGGCGTCACCGGGGCGGATCTGGTGCTCGCGGAGACCGGGACGCTCATCCTGCTCTCCGGATCGGGCCGGCCGCGCTCGACCTCGCTGCTGCCCGACGTCCACGTGGCGGTGTTCGGCCGCGACCGGCTGGTGGAGACGCTCGAGCAGGTGGGGGTGATGCTGGAGGCGCTCCACGTCGATCCCGACCGCGCCATGTCGGGCGCGATGATCAACTTCATCACCGGCCCGTCGCGGACCGCCGACATCGAGCTCACCTTGACCCGGGGCGTGCACGGGCCCAAGGAAGTGCACGCGATCTTCGTGGAGGCCCCGTGAGCGAGCCGCGGCTCTTCACCCCGGAGGAGGTCGACCGGCTGATCCCGCGGCTGACCGAGCTGATGGAGACCGCCATCGAGCGCCACGGCCAGGCGCTGGCGCTGCAGGAGCGCCTGCGGGACGATCGGGCGCGGGTGGCCGCCTCCGGAGGCGAGCGGCGCGACGCGATGGACTGGAAGGCGCGCGCCGAGCGCCTCGACGGCCTGGGCATCGAGGTGCGCCAGATCCTGCAGGACGTCCAGGCCATGGGCGGCGTCGTCAAGGATCTCGAGACGGGCCTGGTGGACTTTCCCGGCCGCGGTCCCGCCGGGCGCGGCGGGCCGGTCGTGAATCTCTGCTGGAAGCTCGGGGAGGACGCGGTGCGGTTCTGGCACGGGATGGACGAGGGCTTCGCCCAGCGGAAGCCGCTGCCGTGACCTACCAGGCCGTCCTCTTCGATCTCTTCGACACCCTCGTGCTCTTCCACCGGGAGCGGCTCCCGGAGATCCAGGTCAACGGTCGTACGGTCCGGAGCACCGCCGGCCACCTGCACGCCGCGTTCCGGCCCTTCGCGCCGCACGTGGAGCTGCCCGCCTTCGTGGATGCGCTGTTCTGGAGCTGGCAGGAGGCCGAGCGTATTCGCAGCGACGCCCATCGAGAAGTCAGCGCCCCGGAACGGTTCGGGATGCTGTTCGGGCGCCTGGGCCTCGAGCCGTCCGTGGAAGCGCGCGATCTGCTGCTCGCCACCCACATGCGCGAGCTGTCCAAGGTGGTCGAATGCCCCGACCACCACGCCCCGCTCCTCAAGGCGCTCCGGGAGCGGTACCGGCTCGCGGTGGTCTCGAACTTCGACTACTCGCCCACATGCCTGACGATTCTCGAGCGGGAGGGCATCGCCCATCTCTTCGAGACCATCGTGATCTCGGACGAGGTGGGCTGGCGCAAGCCCAAGCCGGTCATCTTCGAGACCGCGCTCGATCGGATGAAGGCGTTGCGCCCCGCCGAGGCCCTCTTCGTGGGGGACCGGGCCGACATCGACGTGATCGGCGCGCGGGGGGTGGGCATGCCGACCGCCTGGATCAACCGGGAGGCCACCCGCCTCCCCACCGACATGCAGCCGCCCGACTTCGAGATCCGCGACCTGGCGGAGCTCCGGGCAATTCTCCGAATCCCGTAGCCCGCTCCGCGCATCCTAAGGCGCGAGACGACGAAGGAGGACGACGTGGCCACGACACGCAAGGTCATTATCATCGGATCGGGACCGGCTGGGTACACCGCGGCCATCTACGCGGCGCGCGCCAACCTGTCGCCGGTCATGTTCATCGGCATCCAGCCCGGGGGGCAGCTCATGCTGACCACCTTGGTCGAGAACTATCCCGGCTTCGTCGAGGGCATCGACGGGCCGCCCCTGATGGAGACGTTCCAGAAGCAGGCGGAGCGCTTCGGCACCGAGATGATCGCGGACGACGTGACCGCGGTGGACTTCCGCAGCCGGCCGTTCAAGGTCACCGGCGGCGACGTCACCATGGAGGCCCATACCGTCATCGTCGCCACCGGGGCCTCCGCCAAGCTGCTGGGCCTGCCCAACGAGGCCAAGCTGATGGGGCGGGGGGTGTCCACCTGCGCGACCTGCGACGGGTTCTTCTTCAAGGACCAGAACATCATGGTGGTGGGGGGCGGCGACTCGGCCCTCGAGGAGGCGCTCTACCTGTCCCGGCTCGGCCGCAAGGTCGACGTCGTGCACCGGCGCGAGGCCCTGCGCGGATCCAAGATCATGCAGGAGCGCGCGTTCAAGAACTCGAAGATCAACTTCCACTGGAACACGGTGGTGGAGGACGTGCTGGATCCCGACAAGGGCAAGGTCACCACGGTGCGGCTCCAGAACATCAAGACCGGAGCCCGCTCGGAGCCTGCGGTGGACGGCCTCTTCGTCGCGATCGGCCACCAGCCCAATACCGCGCTGTTCAAGGGCCAGCTGGACCTGCATCCCAACGAGTACCTCAAGGTGACGCCGGGCACCACGCAGACGTCGGTGCCGGGCGTGTTCGCGGCGGGGGACGTCCAGGACTTCACCTACCGTCAGGCGGTCACCGCCGCGGGCACCGGTTGCATGGCCGCCCTGGAGGCCGAGCGGTACCTTGAGGCGGAGGGAGTGGGGCACTAACGTCTGCCGAGGGGAAGACCGACCGGCCCTCCTCGCGGCCGAGCTGGTCGATGGTCATCGCGGCCCTTCCGCGCTTCCAGCGGACGCGGTGCGATCCTGCCGAGAAATGGGAAACTGCCCGACGTTGTTCAACCCGGATCTTTAGCGGATGATCCATAAAAGTCGCGGCCACAGACGGTCGGCTTCCACATCTCTATGGAATCATTTACCCACAACAGGCACGGCCCTCACCCATGGTGCTGTGCAGGTACGCGCGTGCAACCTGGACGGTGTGAGCCTTGCACGCGAGGTTTGCGATTTCTCGGCAACTTGCCCGTAAAGTCGAGCCTCCGGGGGGTTGGAACGCCGCTTGCTTCGTTAGACCGTAGAGAGACTAGAGATG
>DASQAL010000199.1:0-6808 GCA_035635775.1 Candidatus Acidiferrum sp. | reverse complement strand
CCCATCGCCCATGCCGATCGAGCTGCTGGTCCAGGCGCTGCTGAACGGCTTCGGCCTGGCCGTGGTCTACGTCCTGGTCGCGCTGGGGCTGACGCTCATCTTCTCGATCCTGGAGGTCATCAACTTCGCCCACGGCGAGTTTTACATGCTGGGCGGGTTCGCGGCCTACTACCTCTTCGCGGTGGGCGGGCTGAACTACTTCGCGACGCTCGTGCTGGCCGTGCTCCTGGTGGGGCTGGCGGGCGTGGTGGCCGAGCGGCTGGTGTTCCGCCACTTGCGGGGCAAGACCCTCAACGCCTTCATCGTGTCACTGGGGCTCCTCTGGGTCTTGCAGGCTACCGCCCAGCTCTCGTTCGGCGTGCTCGACAAGTCGGTGCCGTCGGCCGTGTCCGGCATCGTGCGCGTGGGCGGCGTCATCGTGTCCCGCGAGCGGCTGTTCGTGATCCTCACCGCCGTCGCGCTGATCACCGGGCTCTACCTGTTTCTGAAATTTACCCGCACGGGACAGGCCATGCGGGCGGTGGCGCAGGACGCGGACGCCGCCGCGCTGCAGGGCGTGAACATCGAGCTGGCCTCCGCGCTGGGGTTCGGCATCGGCTGCGCGCTGGCGGGCGCGGCCGGGGCCCTGCTCGCCCCCATCTTCGCGGTGAGCCCGACCATGGGCGCGCTCCCCGTGGTCAAGGCGTTCATCATCATCATCGTGGGCGGGATGGGCAGCCTGCCCGGCGCCGTCCTCGGCGGTCTGCTCCTGGGGGCGGTGGAGGGCGTGGGCACCCTGTTCATGAGCAGCGCCGCCGTCAACATCCTGGGCTTCCTGATGGTGATCGCCATCCTCCTGCTGCGGCCGCGAGGGCTGCTCGGTGCCGCCTGAGCTCCGGCGGGTCGACGGCTGGATCGGCTTCGGCTTGCTGCTCGCCGCGGGCGTCGCGGTGCCCCTGCTCACGCACGACTCCTACCACCTCGACGTGGCGACGGTGACGCTGCGCAACCTGCTATTGACCATGAGCCTGCGCTACGTCATGAGTACCGGCCAGCTCAACATGGCGCACGTGTCCTTCATGGGGATCGCGGCATACGCCTCCGCCCTCCTCGTCACGCGGGCCGGCTGGTCGTTCTGGGCGGCCCTGCCCGTCGCCCCGCTGCTGGCGGCACTGGCCGCGGTACCGGTCGGGCGAGTGGCCCTGCGGGTCAGCGGGCCTTACTACTTTCTCATCAGCTTCGCCTTCCTCGAGGTCCTGCGCCTCGTCTTCAACAACTTCTTCGTCGACTACCTGGGCGGGCCGTCGGGGCTCGTCGAGATCCCGCCGGCCCATCCGCTGCCGCTGACGGGCGGCGCGGTGACCTTCACCAGCAAGCTCGCCCAGTACTGGCTGATGCTGGTCCTGTTCCTGGCCAGCGCGGCCGTGCTCATCCGCCTCGAGTTCTCCCGCTTCGGGCTGGTCAACGGCGCCATCCGCCAGGGCGAGCTGCTGGCGGAGACGCTGGGCGTGAACGTCCCCCGGTACAAGCTGGGGGCCTTCGTGCTAGGGGCGTTCTTTGCGGGGGTGGCCGGCGTCTTCTTCGCGCACTCGCAGCGCGTGCTGCACTCGAGTGACTTCGGGCTGGAGCCGATGGTGCTGCTGGTCGCGTTCACCGTCATGGGCGGCGCCGGCAGCGTGTGGGGGCCGGTGGTCGGGACCCTCGTGCTGGCAGTCGCCTCGGAGCTGCTGCGCGAGCTGCACCACTACGAGATCCTCGTCTACGGCCTGGTGCTCATGGTCGTGATGCTGTTCTTCCCGGACGGGCTGGTGGCGCTGCCCGGGCGGGTCGCCCGCTGGTTCGGCCGGGGGCGGGCCAAGGACGGGGCGTCCACCCTGGGAGCCGGCCTTGCTCCTTGAGCTGCGGGACGTCAGCAAGCGGTTCGGCGGCCTGCAGGCCGTGGCCGCCGTCTCGATGACGGTGACGGCCGGGACGATCCACGGCCTGATCGGCCCGAATGGCGCCGGCAAGAGCACGGTGTTCAACCTGATCACCGGCGTACTACCGGTGACCTCCGGCGAGATCCGCTTCAAGGGTGAGCGCATCTCGACGTTGCGGCCCTCGGAGATCTGCCGCCGCGGCATCGCGCGGACGTTCCAGGCTACGACCCTCTTCCGCGAGTTCACCGTGCTCGACAACGTCATGGCCGCGTCCCACCTGGGCGCCGAGCGCGGCTTCGTCAGGACCCTGCTCGCCACCGCCGCCTACCGGGTCCGCGAGGCGGCTGCGCTGGCCCGGGCCCGGGACGTGCTGGGCGCCGTCCGGCTTCTGGATGCGGCCGGCCTGCGCGCCGGGGCGCTGCCGCACCGCGACCAGAGGGCGCTGAGCCTGGCCATGGTGCTCGCCACCGGCGCCGACCTCGTCATCCTGGATGAGCCACTGGCGGGTCTGACGACGCAGGAGAGCGAGGACGCCATGAAGGCGCTGCGCGCGCTGCGCGCCGGAGGCAAGACGATCCTGCTGGTCGAGCACGACATGCGCGCCGTCATGGGGCTGTGCGATGTCATCACGGTGCTCGACCACGGCGTGCGGATCGCCGAGGGGATGCCGCGCGACATCCAGGCGAACCCCGCGGTGATCGAGGCCTACCTGGGCGCCGAGGACACCCGTGCTTGAGGTGACCGGCCTCGAGGTGCGTTACGGCAACGTGACCGCCGTGAAGGGGATCTCCCTCGAGGTCGCCGAGGGTGAGGTCGTGGCCATCATCGGGCCGAACGGGGCGGGCAAGACCTCGACCCTGCGGGCCATCACGGGCCTGGTGCCCAGTGCGGGCGGGCGCGTGGTCTTCCGCGGCACCGACGTCTCGCGCTGGAAGGCCCACCGCATCGTCACGCTCGGCCTGGGCCACGCGCCGGAGGGCCGGCGCCTGTTCCCGCAGATGACCGTGATGGAGAACCTCCGGATGGGCGCGTACCGGCGGCGCGGGCCCTCCGAGATCGGCCGCACCCTCGCCCAGGTCGAAGAGCTCTTCCCGCGGCTGGCGGAGCGACGGACGCAGGTGGCGGGGACGCTGAGCGGCGGCGAGCAGCAGATGCTGGCCATCGGCCGGGCGCTCATGGCGGAGCCGCGGCTGCTGGTGCTCGATGAGCCCTCCTTCGGCCTGGCGCCCATGATCGTGCGCGAGATCGGGCGGATCGTGCGCTCGATCAACCGCGAGCGCGGGGTGTCCGTTCTGCTGGTGGAGCAGAACGCGCGCATGGCGCTGGGCATCGCCGCGCGCGCCTACGTCATGGAGACGGGGCGCGTGGCGCTCAGCGGCCTCTCGGCCACGCTGGCGGAGAGCCCGCACGTCAAGGCCGCCTACCTGGGAGGGTGAGAGGGTGAGAGCCATCAAGTTCGGCATCGCCGTCGGGGCCTACTCGGCCGGAGTGCCCTCCGGACGCGAGCTGGCCGACTTCGCGCAAACCGCCGAGGCGGTCGGCTTCGACTCGGTGCAGGTCGGCGACCACATCCAGTGGCACGCCCCGATCATCGAGGCCACGGTGTTGCTGGCCACCTTCGCGGCCGTCACCACCCGGGTTCGGATCGCCAGCGATGTCATCATCCTGCCTCTGCGCGACCCGGTGCTGATCGCCAAGACCGTGGCCAGCCTCGACGTGCTGTCCGGCGGGCGCATGATCTTCGGCGTGGGCGTGGGCGGCGACCATCCGGGCGAGTACGCCGCCATGCGGGTGCCCCTGGCCGAGCGCGGCGCGCGGGCCAACGAGAGTCTCGAGATCGTCCGCGGCCTGTGGGCCAACGAGCGCTTCAGCTACGCCGGGCGGCACTACACGGTGCAGGACGTCGGCATCGCGCCCCGCCCGCTGCAGCCGTCGCTACCGATCTGGGTGGGGGGCACCTCGGACGCGGCGCTGCGCCGGGCCGCCCGCCACGGCGACGGCTGGATCTGCGCCTTCGCCAGCGAGCGCAAGTTCGCGCGGCTGGTCGAGGCCCTGTGCGGCTTCCTGGCCGCGGAGAGGCGCCCGGTCGATGGCTTCACGTTCGGCACCTTCCTGTTCGCCAACGTGAGCCCCGACCCCGCCCGGGCCCTGGCGGAGGGCGCCGAGTACGTGCGCCGGGTCTATCACCTGGACGGTGCCGCCATCATGGAGCGCTTCGGAGCCGCGGGCCCCGTCGAGCATTGTGTCGAGCGCGTCCGCGCCCAGGTGGACGCGGGCGCGCAGTACATCGTGCTGTCGCCCGTGTGCGGCTACCGCGACTGGCCCCGCCAGCTCGAGGCGTTCGGCGAGGTCATCACACTCGTGGGACGGGGCTGATCATGGCCGCCGAGACGATCACCGTCGAGCGCCACGGCCCGGTGCTGCGGGTGCGCATGAACCGCCCGGACAAGCTCAACGCGCAGCACCCGACCCTCATCACGGAGCTGGACGCGGCGTTCGCCGCCGGGGCCGCCGACGCCGACGTGCGCGTCATCGTCCTGAGCGGCCAGGGCCGAGCCTTCTCGGCGGGCCACGACCTCGAGTATCCCGGCTACGACCAGCGGCTGTACACCGACCAGAGCCGGCTGGACATGGAGCGCAGCCTGTTCGTCGACAATCTCCTGCGCCTGCGCAACTTGCCGAAGCCGACGATCGCCCAAGTGCACGGGCACTGCGTGGCGGCGGGCCTCATGCTCGCCTGCATGTGTGACCTGATCGTCTGCGACGAGACCGCGCGCTTCGCCAACCCCGTTGTGGCCATGGCCATGCCCGGCGTGCAGCTGCTGATCGAACCCTGGGAGATCGGGGCCCGCAAGGCCAAGGAGCTACTGTTCACCGGTGCGGCGCTCGACGCCGCCGAAGCGCATCGCCTCGGGCTCGTGAACCGGGTCGTGGCGGCCGGTTGTCTGGAGGAGGAGGTCACGGCGCTGGCCGAGCGCATCGCCGCCATGCCGCCCTTCGCGGTGCGGACGGTGAAACGGTCGATCAATGACGCGCTCGACTTCATGGGCCAGGGACGCTCCTGGGAGCACCACTTCCTGCTCCACGTCGCGGGCAAGCGCAGCGAGGAGTTCCGCGAATGGTGGCAGGCCGTCGAGCAGCAGGGCGGCGGGTTCCGGCCCGGCGGGCTCCGGCAGATACTCGGCCGGCGCGCCGACAAGCGATGAAGCCGCCAGCCGTCGGACGGGATCGCCCCGCCACCGCCGGCATCGCGTTCGGGCGCCATCGGCCCCGCATCCACCCCACGGCGTTCCTCACCGTGGGGACGTACGTGATCGGCCGCGTCACGGTGGGGGCGCGGGCCAGCATCTGGTTCGGGGCGGTGTTGCGCGGCGACTTCGAGCCGATCCGGATCGGCGAGGAGAGCCTGATCGAGGACAACGTCGTTCTGCACGGGCGCGTGGTCGTCGGGCGCCGATGCGTGATCGGCCATGGTGCGATCCTGCACGGCTGCACGGTCGGCGACGGCGCCGTGATCGGCGCCAACGCGGTGGTCTTCGACCAGGCGCGCGTGGGCGCGGGCGCGATGGTGACCGCGGGCTCGGTCGTGTACCCGAAGACGAGGATCCCGCCACGCACGCTGTTCCGGAACTCGGCCGCCGGCAACCACCCGGTCACGGAGCCGGTCGGCACGCGGATGCAGCGCTGGCAGGCGACGTCCTACCGCCGGGTGATCGCGATGTACCGGGCGCCGGGCGCCGATCGCGCCCGGCCGGCTCTTGTCGATCAGAGACCCGGGCGCGGCGACGCTCGACGGTAGGGATCGTCGTCGGGCCGCCACCACGGACAGTTGTCGTCCACGAGGACCATCCGCTTGGCGAAAACGTGGTCGTGACTGAAACACGGGTTCGAATCCCGCTGGGGCCACCACTACTTGACAAGCACGCCGCGCCCACCCAGTATCGCCGTGCACGCGCCCCATGGCCTCGCCTTCGCCCGTTCCCCGCGCCACCGACACCGCCGAGATCGGGCGCAGCGGCCTGCGCGTCTCGCGGCTGGGGCTGGGCGGCGTGGCGCTCTCCGGCGCGCCGCCCGCCACTGACCCGCAGCGCCCCACGCCGGAGGACGAGGGCGTGGCGCTCATCCGCCGGAGCCTCGCTCTCGGGCTCACCTACCTCGACACCGCGCCGATGTACGGGGTCGGCCAGAGCGAGGCGCGCTACGGTCGGGCGCTGCGCGGGGTGCCACGGGACCGCTTCGTGCTGTCGACCAAGGTGGGGCGCGTGCTGCGGCCCGGCGCGCCCGGCGAGCAACCGACCTGGGCCTTCGACTTCAGCGCGGCCGGGGTGCGCGCCTCGTTCGAGTCGTCGCTGGAGCGCCTGGGGCTCGAGCGCGTCGACATCCTCTTCGTTCACGATCCGGACGACCACCACGCCCAGGCCGTGGCGGAGGCGTTCCCCGTGCTGATGGAGCTGCGCGCGCAGGGGCGGGTGAAGGCCATCGGCGCCGGGATGAACCAGTGGCAGATGGAGCTGGACTTCGCGCGGCGCGGCTTCTGTGACTGCTTCCTGCTGGCCGGGCGCTACACGTTGCTCGACCAGAGCGCGCGGCCGGAGTTCCTGCCGTACTGCCTGGAGCGCGGGATCGCGGTGGTGGCGGGCGGCCCCTACAACAGCGGGATCCTCGCGGTGGGCCCACGCGAGGGCGCGACGTACAACTACCGTCCGGCCGACCCGGAGATGATGGACAAGGCCCGGCGCATCGCCGCCGTGTGCGCGCGCCACGGGGTGGACCTGCGCGCGGCCGCGCTCCAGTTCGTGCTCGCCCACCCGGCCATCGTCTCGGTGATCCCCGGCGCGCGCTCGATCGCCGAGGTCGAGGAGAACGTGGCCCTGATCGAGCGGCCCATCCCGGCCGGGCTGTGGGCAGAC
>DASQAL010000198.1:0-6838 GCA_035635775.1 Candidatus Acidiferrum sp. | reverse complement strand
GTGCAGGTGCAGGCCACCGCGCGCATCCTGGAAGGGCCGATCGCCCCCACCGCGAGCCCGACCCTGCTCGAGCTGACCCATCGCCTGTCGCGGCGCTACCTGGGCCCGGATGGGCCCCGCTACGCCGAGCGGACCCTCGGCCGTCCCCGCGTGCTGGTGCGCCTCGCGCCCGTGAGCTGGACCACCTGGACCGGCCAGGAGTGGCACCCGCGCTATCGCTGAATGAAGCGCGCGCTGATCAGGTTCGCGCGGGCGCTCCGACGACCCTGCCCCAACTGCGGCGCCGGCTCGGTGATCGCGCGGTGGATCCACACGCGGCCGGCCTGCCCACGGTGCCGGCTGCGCCTCGACCGCGGCGAGCCCGACTACTTCCTGGGCGCGATCGTGTTCAACATGGCCTTCGCGCAGGGCCTCTTCGCGGTGGGCCTGCTCGCGGTGCTGGTCTGGACCTGGCCGAACCCGCCGTGGGACGCCCTCTACTACGGCGGCATCGCCGGGCTGATCGTGGCGCCCATCCTGTTCTACCCCTACTCGAAGCTGCTGTGGCTCGCCTTCGACCTGCTCTTCCGCCCGCTCAGGCCGGAAGACTTCGCGTCATAGCCGGCCGTCTTGCTCGACCCGCTTCCAGTAGGTGTCCTTGTTCAGGATCTTGTCCCCGCGGAACTCGTAGACGTCGCAGCCCTGGTAGTTGAGCAGCTCACCGTCCGCGCCCCTCCCCGTGACCATCCACACCGAGACCGCCCGATGGCCGGTCACGAAGTGGTCGATGTGGTCCCAGCGCATGCCGCTGATGACCTTGAAGCGGTCGGCCAGGACGTGCCGGATCGCGGCCTTCCCGTGGACGCGGCGACCGCACGGCTCGGGGCCGCGGGCCATCAGGAAGGTCGCGTCGTCGGCGAAGAAGCTCAGGATCCGGTCCACGTCGCGGCTGTTGAAGGCGGCGTTGATCTCCATGAGCAGATCGATGCTGGGGCCGGTGGCGGTCGGAGTGGTAGTCATGCCGCCGACTTTGCCCACTCGAGGCCTCCGGGTCAAGCCGGGTGGTATCATCCGCGCATGCGAGCCCCCTCCGACGGCCCGGTCACCGCCGGTGACCTGTTGACGCTGGAGGAGCTGGCGCACTTCCGGCGCGCGTCCACGCTGCGCGGCGTCTGCCTGGTCCTCCACGCGTGGGGCGTCATCGCGGGCGCGATCGCGCTCTACCTGCTCTGGCCGTCAGGGCTCACGCTGGGCGTGGCCGTCCTGGTCATCGGCACCCGCCAGCTCGGCCTCATGGTGCTCATGCACGAGACGGCCCACTGGCTGCTGTTCCGCCAGGGCCGCCTCAACACGTGGGTCGGGACGTGGCTCTGCGCGGCCCCGCTGGGCGCCGACCTGAAGGCCTATCGGCGACGGCATCATCTGCACCACCGGCACACGCAGACCCCGGAGGATCCCGACCTGGCGCTCTCGGTCCCGCTGCCGGTCGCGCGCGGCCGCTTGGCGGTGGCGCTCCTGAGCGATCTCGGCGGCCGGACCGCGCTCACGCGGATCGTCCGGTGGCGGCCGTGGCAAGGTGGCCTTGCCCAGGCCTGGCGCCGGGTCCGGGCTCCCCTCGTCGCCAACGCGGCCCTCTGCGCCGTCCTCACCGCCCTCGGCGGCTGGCCGCTCTACCTGCTCACGTGGGTGCTGCCCTGGGCGACGTGGTTCCAGCTCGTCACGCGGATCCGCGATATCGCCGAGCACGGTCTGGTGGGTGGCGCCGACGACCCGCTCCGGAATACGCGCACCGTGGGCGCCGGCCTCCTGGCGCGGGCCCTCGTCGCCCCGTACGGAGTGAACTACCACCTCGAACACCACCTGCTCGTGTTCGTGCCGTGCTGGAAGCTCCCCGAGGTCCACGCGCTGCTGCTCGCGAAGGACCTCGCCGGGCGAATGGAGCGGGCGGCGAGCTACGCGGAGGTTCTCTCCCGCGCGGCGGCGGCCAAGGGCTGGGTCCGGTAGACGCTCAGTCGCGGTACTCGCAGTGACCGCTGACCAGCGAATACGACCGCGAGTCCTTCCACCAGCCACCTGTGCGGCCGCACGTGGCCGCCAGCTCGGCCTGCGTGTAGGCCGGCGGGATCGGGACGCCGGTGCAGGCCGTCAGGACCAGCGCGCCGAGCAGGAGGCCGAGTGCGGTTGTCAGTAGGCTGCGCATTGTTCACCATACTACCCGGAAGGAGCCGACCATGCAGATCGGGTTCGTGGGCCTGGGCACGATGGGCGGGCCGATGGCGAGACGGCTGGCCGAGCAGGGCCATCGGGTGAGCGGCTACGACGTGGACGCGGCCCGCGGGGCCCGAGCCCGCGAGGGCGGGGTCACGCTGGCCCCGTCTGCGGCCGGCGCCGCGGAGCTCGCCGACATCGTGCTGTCGAGTCTGCCGGATCCCGCCGCGGTCCGGGGCGCCTACCTCGGGGCCGATGGCGTGCTCAGCACCGTGCGGTCGGGGACCACGCTCATCGACCTGAGCACGGTGGACCCCGATACCTGGCGCGAGGTCGCGGCGGCCGCGCGGGCCAAGGGCGTGGACTGCCTCGACGCGCCGGTGAGCGGCGGCCCGGCCGAGGCGGGCAGCGGGAAGCTGGTCTTCCTGGTCGGGGGCGAGGCCGCGGTGCTGGACCGGTGCCGCGCGCTGCTGCTGACGCTCGGCACGGAGATCCACCACGTGGGCCCGCTGGGCTCGGGCCAGATCATCAAGCTCGTCAACAACGTGATGTCCATCGGCAACGTGGCGGTGGCCGCAGAGGCCATGGTGCTGGGCGTGAAAGCGGGATTGGATGCCCAGCGCCTGTTCGACATCCTGTCCACAAGCGGGGGCCGCTCGCATCATTTTCTCAAGCGGTTTCCGAATGTTCTGGCTGGGGACTTCACACCCTACTTCGGCATCGGGCTCTCGCGCAAGGACGTCTCGCTCGCCCTGGGGATGGCCGCCAAGCTCGAGATGCCGATGCCGGTGGCGTCGGCGGTGCGGCAGGTCTACGAGGCCGCGCACGCCCAGGGGTTCGGCCAGCTCGACATGGCCGCGGTCACCAAGCTCTACGAGCACTGGACCGGCGTCACGGTGCGCGCGAAGCCGGAGCGGGCCGACTAGACCGCGACGTACAGCAGGCCGCTCTCCTCCTTGAGGCGGTAGCTGCGGAGCCCCTCCAGGGCCTCGCCCAGCGGCGCGCCGGTCCGGATGTCGAACTGCCACATGTGCTCGAGGCAGGTCAGGACCGCGCCGTCGTGGATGCCCTGCTCCAGCGGGATGGTTTCGTGCGGGCACAGCGCCTGGAAGGCCACGTACGCGTCGCCGGTATGGACGATGAGGACGTTGACGCCCCCGACCGAGAACTCCTTCATCCCGTTCGCGGGCACCTCGGCGGTCGGGCCCACCCGCTTCCAGTCGAGCGCCTGCCCAGCCGGCTGCGATCCCTGGGCGCGGGCGGCGGCCGCCTGCTTGATCTCGGCCAGCTCGGCCTCGCTCACCTTGTTCGCGCCCGGCTTCCCGGGATCGTAGCGCAGCCGCTCGACCGGCCGGCCGCCCACGATGTGGGAGGTGAAGATCTCGTCGAGGTCCGACTCCTGGACCCCCGCGTACCAGACGTCGTCCGGATAGAAGACGATCATCGGGCCCCGCCCGCACTGCGAGAAGCACCCGGCCTTGTTGATGCGCACGTCACCCGGCCGGCCGGCCTGTTTCGCCCGCTCCCGGAGGATCTTCACGAACTTCTCGGTATCGCCCTGCTCCGGGCAGGTCTCGCCGCTCGTGCACACGAAGACGTGTTGCTCGTACTGGCCCATCGTCCCTCCTTCGTGACGTTAACTGAACTTGTCGTAGCGGATGTCGGCGGGCGATAGTCTCGCCTCGCGGAGCAGCAAACGCAAGCTCGCGTCCACCATCGGGGGTGGGCCCGCCACGTAGGCGCGGACGTCGGCGAAGCGGTCCTTCATGCGCTCGCCGGCCACCGCGTGGACGAGACCGCGCGCGAACGCGAGCCCCGGATAGGCCACCGACAGCGACGCCGGCACGTCTTCGTCCGAGAGGGCGATCGTGACGGCCAGCCGCGCCGGGTCGCGCGCCTGCAGCGCGTGCAGCTCGTCGAGAAAGAAGCCGTCGCGCGCGGAGCGGACGCCGAAGAAGACGTGGCCGTCCCACCCGGCGAAGTGGCCCGCCTCGCCGGCGCACTGGAGGATCGACATCATGCCGGCGATCCCGCTCCCCCCCGCGATGCAGAGCACGTGCTTCTGGAGCCCGGGATGGAAGGTCGCGTGCCCGACGGGCGCGAAGAGGCCGAGGCGCGTGCCCTCGACCCCGTCACCGAAGAGCCACTCGCTCACCGTCCCTCCCGGCTTCTTCTTCACGACGAACGACAGGCGCCGCGCCGCCCGCTCGAAGTTCACCATGGAGTAGGCGCGGGCCCCCGCGATGCCCGGGACGCTCAGGAGCGCGAACTGGCCCGCGTCGAAGTCGAGCGGCCGGTCGAGCGTGACGTCGAACGCGGCCACGTCGTGGGTCAGCCGGCGCCAGCCGCGCACATGGCCGCCCAGCGCGCCGGGGAGCGGGGCGCCCGCCTCGCGCGTCTTGAGCACGCCGACCTCGAGCGCGCAATCGTCGCGCGCCAGGCACTGGCACATGAGCAGCTCGGCGGGGCTCTTGAGATACCGGCCTCCCGGGGCCTCGGGCCACTCGCTCTCCACCCGGCCGCTCACGAGCGTGGCCTTGCACGTGCCGCACGTGCCCGTGCCGCACTCGTAGGGCAGCTCGAACCCGCTCCGGAGGCCGGCGTGGAGGATCTTCTCGCCGGGCTCGCACTCGAACTCGCCCGCCCCGTTTCTGGCCTTGACGGTGATCCTCACGGGGCGACCACCGGCGCCCCCGTGGGCGCCGCCGCGTAGCGGCGCATGACCTCGGCGGCGAAGAGCTGGACCGAGCGCATGGCCTGCTCGTGGGTGAGATCGCCCCACTGGAAGGAGCAGACGAAGTAGTTGGCCCCCGTCGCCACGTACTCGTCCATGTACTCGCGCACCGCGGCCGGGGAGCCGGCCAGGGCCACGCCGCCCAGACGGTTCGGATGGGGCCGGTGCGTCTGCTGGTCGAAGCGCTCGATCTCGGCATCGATGTCCCGGCGCAGTTCCCGCGTGGGCAGCCCCGCGGGGCGGTCGCCCACGAAGCCGAACGAGCCGTCCTTCGTCTGCATGAACTGGGTGAGCCCGCGCTTCTCGGCTTCGAGGCGCCGCGGGGCCGCGAGGTTCCAGCGGTATTTCTCCCAGGCCGGCGTGGCGATCCGGATCGCTTCGTCGTCCGTGTCCGCCACCACCAGGTGCACGACGAGGCCGATCATCGGCTCTTCCCCCTGCACCGTGCGCGCCCCCATTCCCTGATGCTCTTCCCACGCGGCTCGGTAGCGCGTGACCGCCGGGGCGAGGCTGTCGAGCGAGCCGACCAGGATGGTGTGCATCCCCTCGGCCGCCGCGGTCACGGGATTGCGCATGTACCAGAGCGGCGGATACGGCTGCTGGAGCGGACGCAAGTACATCGGGAGGTGATCGAAGCGGTGGAAGCGTCCGGCGTACGTGAGCTGGTCGTGACTGAGCCCTTCCCGCACGATGGCCAGCGTCTCCACATACCGCGCGTGGTTCGTCTCGGAGTCCGCCTCCTGACCCCAGAAGTACGCCTCCATGACGCCGCCCCGCCCCACCCCGATGTCGAGGCGCCCGCCGCTCAGGTTGTCGAGCATGCTGATCTCCTCGATCAGCCGCAGCGGATGATGCAGGGGCAGGACGTACACGCAGGGCCCGAACCGCAGGTGCCGCGTGCGCTGGGCCACCGCGGCCAGGAAGACGTTCTGCGACGGGGCCAGGCTGTGGATCGCCGGGGTGTGGTGCTCGGCCAGGTGATAGGCGTAGAAGCCGGCCGCATCGAGGCGCTCGATCTGGAGCAGGCGCTCGCGATAGATCCGATCGAGCCCGAGCCCCGGCACCGGCTCGATGTGGTCGAAGACCCCGAAGCGCAGCGTCATAGCTTCCAGTCGAGCCACGTGCAGAGCGCACGGCCCATGATCAGCTCCTTGTCGCGCGCGGTCAGCCAGGGCAGCTCCTCGGTGAACAGCGTCACGCACTGGCGCCAGGTGCACGGCATGCGTGTGATGTCCGTCCCCCAGAACAGCCGCTCCGGACCGAAGGCCTCGTGGAGCCGGCGCAGGTGGGAATGGATATTGCGGTAGGGATAGGGCTCGCTCGAGTAGCTGGGCGCCCCCGTCGCCTTGACCGCCACGTTCGGATGCTTCGCGAGCGCCAGGAGCTCCGACAGATTCGCCCAGGCCGCCTCGTCCTTCGTGCGGTGCGGGCGGCCCAGATGATCGATGATCAGCTTGAGCCCCGGATGGCGCTCGGCCACCTGCCCGACCAGCGGCAGGAAGTCCGCCGCGAGCAGCGCGAGGGGCACCCCGGCGCGCTCGGCGGCGGGCCACAGCCAGTCCAGGGTGCCGTCCGTCGGCCAGGTCCTCTGGTGCGGCTGCAGGAAGACGAACCGTAACCCGAGCATCCCCGGCTGGCGCTTCCAGCCCTCGACGAGGGCACGGCTCTCCGGGCGATCCAGGGGGAACTTGCCGAGGATCGCGAGCCGGGTGGGGTGCTGGCGGGCCGCCTCGAGGGCGAGCTCGCTCGAGTCCGGATCCCATCCCGGCGGGTGGATCACCGCCGCGTCGACCCCCGCCGCGTCCATCTCGGCGAGCAGCTCGTCCTTCGAGAAGGCCGTGGTCGGCCGGTGGGGTGGCAAGGGCGTCCCGCTGCCCCAGATGTGCACCTGGGCGTCGACGATCAGCACGGCTTAGA
>DASQAL010000197.1:0-12803 GCA_035635775.1 Candidatus Acidiferrum sp. | reverse complement strand
GTGGCCGCGATCAGCGAGGCGGCGGGCACCCTCGCCTCGCAGAGGAGCGCTCGATGAGCACGATGAAGACCACGCGCGACGTCAAGGGAGTGGGAGTGTCGATTCCGCGGCCGGACGGCCCCGAGAAGGTTACCGGCCGGGTGCAGTACGTGGCCGACATCCAGCCCAAGGGCCTGCTGCACGCCAAGCTGCTGCGCAGCCCGCACGCGCACGCCAAGATCGTCTCCATCGACACCAGCGCGGCCAAGGCGCTACCCGGCGTCCGCGCGGTCCTCACCGCCAAGGACATCCCACACCTCAAGAAGAAGGCGCCGACGCGCGCCCACGCCGTGCTGGCCATCGACCGCGTGGTGTTCATGGGCCAGCCGGTGGCCGCGGTGGCCGCGGACGAGCCATCCATCGCCGAGGAGGCCCTTGACCTCATCAAGGTCGAGTACCAGGTGCTGGCCGCCTCGATCGATCCGCTCAAGGCCATGCTGCCCGGCGCCCCGCCGGTGGCCGACGCGGGCACCGAGGCCGACACCAGCGAGGCGCTCGCCCACTCCGCGGTGGCCATCGCCAAGAGCGAGGCGCCCGCGAAGGCGGTGAACATCTCGCAGCAGGCGCGCCTCACGCGCGGCGACCCCGCCAAGGGCTTCGCCGAGTCCGATCACATCCTCGAGAAGACCTATCGCGTGCCGATGGTGCACCAGGGCTATCTCGAGCCGCACGCCGTCCTGGCCGAGTGGGACCGCAACGGGCTGCTCACCCTGTGGGCCAGCACCCAGGGCTCCTTCAACACCCGCTCCGAAGTCGCGGACGTGCTCGGCATCCCCGAGAACCAGATCCGGGTCATCCCGGTGGAGTGCGGCGGCGGCTTCGGCGGCAAGATCCGCGCGCTCTGCGAGCCGATCACCGCGGTGCTGGCGCAGGTCACCAAGCGCCCGGTCCGCTATGTCATGACGCGTAGAGAAGAGCTGCAGGCGGGCATGCCGGCCCCGCAGGTCATCATCAAGCTCAAGACCGGCGTCAAGCGCGACGGCACGCTCATGGCCCTCGACGCGGAGACGGTCATCGACTCCGGCGCGTTCTCCGGCGCGGTGCTCGCGGTGAGCGCGGTCTTCCTCGGCAGCATGTACAAGTGGCCGTCGTTCGACGTCCGCGGCTTCGAGGTGCTGACGCACAAGCCGAGCGTGGCCGCGTATCGCGCGCCGGTGGCGCCCCAGACCATCTTCGCCATCGAGTCGCAGATGGAGCAGATCGCCCGCGATCTCGATCTCGATTCCGTCGAGTTCCGGATGCGCCATCTGATCCAGGAAGGCGATCCGATGGTGAACGGCCAGCCCTGGCAGAACAACGGGGCCAAGCAGGTCCTGAGCCGCATCGCGGACCATCCACACTGGAAGACCCGCAAGCAGTGGGTGACCGCGGGGAAGAACGGCAAGCGCCGTGGCGTGGGCCTGGCCCTGGGCGGCTGGCTCGGCGGGCTCCAGCCCACCGGGGCGACGGTGCGGCTGAACCCCGATGGGTCGCTCGCGGTGCTCACGGGTCAGGTGGACATCGCGGGCACCAATATCTCGCTGGCCCAGATCGCGGCGTCCGCCTACGGCGTGGACACGGATCTCGTGCGTATCACCACCGGCGACACGGACACCGCGCCGATGACCGGCCTCAGCGCGGGCAGCAAGACCATCTACACCGTCGGCGCCGCGGTACTGCAGGCGGCGGAGGACGCCCGGCGGCAGACGTTCGAGATCGCGGCCGCGGAGCTGGAGGCCTCGATCCACGACCTCGAGCTGGTGGACGGCAAGGTCACGGTGCGCGGCATGCCCGACAAGGGCATCACGCTGGCCACCATCGGCAAGAAGGGCAACCTCTACATGTCGAAGACGCCGCCGGTGCTCGGCAAGGCCAACCCGGCGTTTACCCAGCAGGCCCCTGGCTTCGCGGCCCAGCTCGCGCGACTTGAGGTGGACGCGGACACCGGCGAGGTGACGATCCTCGACTTCGTGATCGTCCAGGACGTGGGGAAGGCCATCAACCCGATGGGGGTGGAAGGCCAGATGCAGGGCGGCGCGGTCCAGAGCCTCGGGATGGCGCTCACCGAGGGCCTCCTGTTCGACGACAGCGGGCGGCTCACCAACCCGAGCCTGCTCGACTATCGCAAGCTCACGGCGGCCGACCTGCCCAATCTCGAAACCATCATCGTCGAGGTGCCCGCGCCGGCCGGTCCCTTCGGCGCCCGCGGCGTGGGCGAGCCGCCCATCATCCCAGCGCCCGCCGCGATCGCCAATGCCATCCAGAACGCGACCGGGGCGCGGCTGACCGAGCTGCCGATGAACCCGGAGCGCATCGCGCTGGCCCTGGTCAACGGCAAGCACTGAGCAGGAGGCGGGCATGAAGGCGGGCGAGATCTTCGTCGCGGGGAAGTGGCAGGCGACACGGTCGGGCGAGACCTACCAGCCGATCAACCCGGCCAACGAGGAGCCGATCGCCGCGGTTGGCAAGGGTGACGAGCGCGACATCGACCTGGCGGTGACGGCGGCCCGCAAGGCCTTCGACGAGGGCCCGTGGCCGAGGATGTCCCCGCACGAGCGCGGCCGCATCGTGTGGCGGCTGGGCGACCTGATCCAGCAGAACCTCGACGAGATGGCCCGGCTCGAGAGCCTCTGCACCGGCAAGACCATGTTCGACTCGGGCAAGGTCGAGATCCCGTTCGCGGCGGAGGTCTTCCGCTACTACGCGGGCTGGGCCACCAAGATCCACGGCGAGACGCTCGCCCTGCGGGACAACGCCTTCACCTTCACGCTGCGCCAGCCGGTGGGCGTGGTCGGGGCCATCGTGCCCTGGAACTTCCCCTTCCTGCTCTCGTCCTGGAAGATCGCCCCCGCGCTGGCCGCGGGCAACACGGTGGTGATCAAACCCGCGTCGCAGACCCCGCTCACCGCGCTGCGCTTCGCCGAGATCTGTCAGGAGGCGGGCGTGCCGGAGGGCGTGTTCAACGTGGTGACCGGGCCGGGCGGCAAGGTCGGCATGGCCCTGGTGCGGGACCCGCGGGTGGACAAGATCGCCTTCACCGGTTCCACCGACGTCGGCAAGCAGATCATGCGCGAGGCGGCGGGGACGCTCAAGCGCCTCTCGCTCGAGCTGGGCGGCAAGTCGCCCAATATCGTGTTCGCCGACGCGGACATGGACGCGGCGGTGCGCGGCGCGCTCACCGGCATCTTCTACAACAAGGGCGAGGTGTGCGCGGCCGGCTCGCGCCTCTTCCTCGAGGACTCCATCCACGATCAGTTCATGGCCAAGCTCACCGACCGGGTCAAGAGTCTGAAGGTCGGTGACCCGATGGACAAGGCCACCCGGATGGGGCCGGTGGTGTCGAAGGGCCAGATGGAGACGGTGCTGTCGTACATCGAGTCCGGCAAGCAGGAAGGGGCGCGGGTGGTGGCGGGCGGCGGCCGCGCCGACGTCGGCACCGGCAAGGGCTACTTCATCCAGCCCACCATCTTCGACGGCGTCACCAACGACATGAAGATCGCCCGCGAGGAGATCTTCGGCCCGGTGCTCTCGGTGATCCCGTTCCGCTCGGTCGAGGACGGCATCGCCCAGGGCAACCACACCTCCTACGGCCTCGCCGCCGCGGTGTGGACGCGCGACGTATCGAAGGCTCTCAAGGCCGCGAAAGCGATCCGGGCGGGCACGGTGTGGGTCAACGCCTACAACCTCTTCGACGCGGCGCTGCCGTTCGGCGGCTTCAAGGAGTCGGGCTTCGGCCGCGAGATGGGGTCGGTCGGCCTCGACAACTACACCGAGGTCAAGACCGTCTGGGTCGACCTGTCGTAGCCGCTCCACCGTGGACGGGCATGCGCTCGCCGTCCGCCGATAGCATCCGGCACGACCTGGTCCTGGTGGGCGGCGGTCACGCCCACGTCCAGGTGCTCACGCGCTGGGCCATGGCTCCCGTTGCGGGGGCGCGCCTCACCCTCGTCGTGGATCGGCCAATCGCAGTCTACTCCGGCATGGTGCCCGGCTTCGTGGCCGGCCAGTACCCGCGGGAAGCCCTCGAGATCGACGTGCGGCCGCTGGCCCTCCGCGCGGGGGCACGCTGCATCGTCGCCCCGGCCATCGGGCTCGACACGGGCGCGCGGCGCCTCATCCTCGAAGGCCGTCCGCCGATCGCCTACGACACCGTGTCGTTCGACGTGGGCTCCACGGTGGCGGGGCTCGGGCTGCCCGGCGTCCGCGAGCACGCGATCCCCACGCGCCCCATCGGAGAATTCGTCCGCCGGGTGGACGAGGTGCTGGCCGCCGCGCGGGATCGCGACGCCGCCCGCATCGTCGTGGTCGGCGCAGGCGCGGGCGGCGTCGAAGTGGCCTTCGCGCTCGCGGCGCGGCTCCGCCGCGAGCGCGCCGGGCGCGTCGAGGTGCTCCTGCTCGAGTCCGGCCCCCGCGTGCTGCCGGGCTACGCGGCGAGCGCGGCGGCCCGCGTCCAGGCCGCGGCCGCGACGCGCGGCATCGCGATCCGCACGGGCACGCGCGTGATGCGGGTCGAGGCCGACTCGGTGCACCTGGAGGGCGGCGAGCGGCTGCCGGCCGCCGCGGTGGTCTGGGTGGCGGGCGCCGCCGCGCTCCCGACCTTCGACGGCTCCGGACTCGAGATCGACGAGGGCGGCTTCGTCCGGATCCGCCCCACTCTCCAGTGCGCCGGGCACGACGAGGTCTTCGCGGTGGGCGACTGCGCGGCCTGGACCGCGGGCCCCGGCCTGGCCAAGGCCGGCGTGTACGCCGTCCGCCAGGGGCCGGTGCTCGCGCACAACCTGATCGCGCGGATCCGCGGCGAGCGGCTCCGCGCGTATCGCCCGCAGCGCGACTTCCTCTCGCTGCTGAACCTGGGTGACGGCGGGGCGATCGGCACCAAGTGGGGCGTCTCGGTCGAAGGGACCACACTCTTCTCGCTGAAGGACTGGATCGACCGCCGCTTCGTGCGCCGCTTCCAGGTGCTCGATCAGGACGGCGCCCTCACGCCGGACTTTGCGGCGAAGCCCATGCCCGGCGGGGACATGCTCTGCGGGGGCTGCGCGGCCAAGGTGGGCGAATCCTCGCTGGCCCGCGCGCTGGAGCGGCTCGGGGTCCCGAGCCATCCCGCCGTCGTCCTGGGGCTGGCCCAGCCCGACGACGCGGCCGCGGTGGAAACCGAGCGCGGCGAGATCGTCGCCGCCACTGTCGACTCCTTCCGCGCCTTCGCCGACGATCCTTACCTGGTCGGCCGCGTCGCCGCGGTGAACGCGGCCAGCGATCTCTGGGCCAAGGGCGTGGCGCCGCGCTTCGCCCTCGCCCAGGTGAGCGTGCCGGAGGCCGAGCCGTCGCGCGCGGAAGAGACGCTCTACCAGGTGATGGCGGGCGCCCGGGCCGCGCTGGACGCCGATGGCGTCACCCTGGTGGGCGGCCACACCACCACGGGGCCCGAGTTGGTGGTGGGCTTCGCGGTCTGGGGCTTCGCGGCCTCGGCCGACGCGCTGATCCGCATCGGCGGCGCGGCGCCCGGGGACCAGCTCATCCTGACCAAGCCGCTCGGCACCGGCGTGATCCTGCAGGCCGACATGCGGGGGCTCGCGCGCGGTGAGTGGGTGGAGGCGGCCGCGGCCTCGATGCTCCGCTCCAATGGGCCGGCCTCGCGCGCGATGGTCGCGCTGCGGCCGTCGGCCGCCACCGACGTCACCGGCTTTGGGCTGGCCGGGCACCTGGGCGAGATGCTGCGCGCGAGCAAGGGCACCGCCGTGCTCGACCTCGCCGCGATCCCCGCCCTGCCCGGCGCGGTGGCGCTGCTCGCCCGCGGCATCCGGAGCACCGCGCATCCCGAGAACGCCCGCGCGCGGCGCGCCATGCTCGTGGAGCCGGACGCGGCGCGGCGCGACGCGCTCGACCTGCTCTTCGATCCCCAGACCTCGGGGGGGCTGCTGCTCGCGGTGCCCAGGGAGCGCAGCCCGGCGATGCTGAGCGCGCTGCGCGACGCCGGCGACGGGGCCGCGGCAATCATCGGCGAGGTCGCACCGCCCCGACCCGACGGCGCGCTGATCCGGGTGGTTAGATCATCGGAGGGGGCCCCTTCTGAATTCTAAGAGGGGGCCCCCTCCGAGCCTCCCCCAGAACGGGTTGCGCCGGCGAAGCCAGCGCTCGAACGGAGCTTACTCGGACGCGCGGTTAGCGCGCGGGCACGCTCCGGCGCCCCGCCGGTGCGACCTCGACGGCAAGGCCGGCGCCCCAGCCGTACTTGGCCTCCGACCGCGCCCGGATGGCGGCGACCAGATCTCGCTCCGACCGGGCATCGACCACGCGGGCGCGTCCGCGGAAGGATCGGCGCCCGACGCGCGCGCGCACCGCGGGCTCCGCGAGGAGGTTCTGCACCCAGTGCGCCTTCAGGCCGTGCTCGGCAACCAGGTAGTAGCGGCCCGCGTGGCGGGTGAACCAGATCTCGATCCGCCGCGGAAGCCCGCTGCGCCGGCCGGTGGTGGTCAGGTAGAGATACTTCGCCTCGGGGCTCACGCGCCGAAGGCGCGCTCGAACTGCCGCTTCGCCGCGTCGTCGAGGCCGCCGCGGAACTTCTTGTAGCGCTCGAGGAAGCGCTTGCCCGCCTTGGTGAGGCGCATGCCGCTCGCGGGGCCGCCTCCCGGCACCCGCTCCACGAACTTGAAGCCGGCCGCCTCCTCGAGGTCGCGCAGGTAACCCCACGCGTTGCGGTAGGACATCTCGAGCTCCTGGGCCGCCTTCTTGAGCGACCCGCGCTCCTCGATCAGCTCGAAGAGCCGGGCGCGCCCGTCTCCGAACTTGAGCTCGTCTCCGAACATCACCCAGACGCGCAGCTTGGGCTTCATCAGGGCGCATCTTACTCCCAGATTCTCCGCCCACGGACGGCGAGAAGCCGTTACCATCCGCCTGAGATGCCCCTCTCCAGCATCCAGCTCGCGCGTCAGGTCCAGGCCTATGTGGCCGAGCCGGGCGGCTCCCTCGAGGAGAAGGCGACCCGGGTCGGGGTGCGCCGGAACGAGCTCTTGCGAGCCGCCCGGGGCACGATCTCCCGGACTACCCGGCTGCGCCTGCTCGTTTTCTTCGCCGCGGCCGGCGCGCGCCGGGGACGGGGTCCGAGCGCCCCCGCGGATCAGCGGGCTCATCGTCAGCGGAAACGGGGGTTTACATGAGCCCCACCCCCGGCCGGGCGGTGCCCGGCGCAGGAGGCAGGCCCGACGGCGGCGCCGTCGTCACACCCCCGGGCCGGCTGTGGTACCCTAGCCGCCGCCCGCTGAATCGCGCGAGCGGAGCACGCCGCGCTCAAACCACCCTCGAGGAGGAGACACTCATGGCGATCAGAGTTGGTGACCGCGTGCCGGATGGCACGCTCACGGAGTTCATCGAGCAGGAAACCCCGGGCTGTACCGTGGGCCCGAACCCCTTCCAGGTGGCGGATCTCACCAAGGGCAAAAAGATCGTCGTCTTCGGTCTGCCGGGCGCCTTCACCCCCACCTGCTCGGCCAAGCACGTGCCGAGCTACGTGGCCAATATCGACAAACTCAAGGGCAAGGGCGTCGACGAGGTGTGGTGCGTGTCGGTCAACGACGCCTTCGTCATGGGCGCGTGGGCCAAGGACCAGAAGAGCACCGGCAAGGTCCGGATGATGGCCGACGGCAGCGCCGCGCTCACGAAGGCGATGGGACTCGAGATGGATCTCACCGCCCGGGGCATGGGGGTGCGCTCGCAGCGCTACTCGATGCTGGTGGACAACGGCGTCGTGAAGGCGCTGAACGTCGAGCAGCCTGGCAAGTTCGAGGTGAGCGACGCCGACTCGATGCTGAAGCAGCTCTAGCCGGGCCCTGCTGCTCGAGAAGTTCTCGGCGGGGGCCAGGTGCTCGACTGCGCGGGCGTCCAGCGGGTGAAGATCCCGGGCGGCCTCGTGCCGCTCGACGAGCGCGGGCAGATCGTGACCTCGGCGGGCGACGGGGCCACCGCCGCGCTGGCCGCCGTCCAGTACCTGCGCGACAGCCGCTGGGCCGCCTAGTGGGCGACGCGGCGGACCGGGCGGCCGCCGAGTGGGACGCCGGCGATACGGGATGCGGCGAGCTGGTCCTCGAGCTGCGCTTCCGCCTTGACGCCTTGAAGTCGGGGCAGATCATGAGGTTGACTGCCCGCGATCCCGGCGCGCCGGCCGACATCCCGGCCTGGTGCCGGATGACTGGAAACCCGCTGGTCGGTGGACAGCCTCCGGTCTACCTCATCCAGCGCAAGGAGGATTGAGTCATGGCCAACAGGTTCTGCGTGAGCCTCACCTGCGCGAAGGACAACCCCGACAAGGCCACGGTGGCTTTCGTCATCGCCAATGCGGCGGCCGGCTCCGGCAAGGAGACGCTTGTCTTCCTGAGCATCGAGGCAGTCCGCCTCGCTCAGAAGGGCTACGCGGACGCCATCCGTGAAGAGGGCTTCGCGCCACTCAAGGAGCTGATGGAGAGCTTCGCGAAGGCGGGCGGGACGATCTTGGTCTGCTCACCCTGCTTCAAGAAACGCAAGCTCGACGAGAACAGCCTGGTGGCGGGTGCCACCATCGCGGGCGGCGCCAAGCTTGTCGAGTTTCTCTCCGACGGCAGTCCCTGCGTGAGCTACTGAGGCGTCAGCACGCGGCCAGCCGGCACCGCGTGATACCGGGCGCCGTCGACCACCACCTGACCGTTGACGATGACGTAGGGGATGCCGACCGGATGCCGGTGCGGATCCGGGAAGGTGGCCTCGTCGCGCACCGTGGCCGGATCGAAGAGCGCCAGATCGGCCGCGCGACCGCCCTGCACCAGTCCGCGGTCCTTCAGGCCGAGCTTGGTGGCCGGCATCCCGGTCATCTTGTGCACCGCGGTCTCCCACGAGAAGAGCCGCTTCTCGCGGCAGTAGACGCCGAGCACGCGCGGAAACGTCCCGTAGCTGCGCGGGTGAGGCTTGCCGGGATGCGGGCCCGGGCCGGCGTGCAGCGACAGCGAGTCGGAGCCCACCATGGTATGGGCGTAGCCGAGCGCCGTCCCCACGTTCTCCTCGCTCTGCGAGAACACCACCATCGAGACGCCGGCGCGCTCCTCCATCACCAGGTCCATCATGGCCTGGGCCGGCTCCTTGCCGGTGCGGCGGGCCAGCTCCGCGATGTGGATGCCCGGCAGCTCAGGCTTCGAGCAGGTGGCGATCATGATCTCGTCCCAGCCCATGCCGCCCGAGCCGGTGCGCCAGCGCTCGCCGTCCACGAGGCAGTCGGCGATCGCGCGCTGCCGCGCCTTGGGATCGGTGAGGCGCTCGAGCAGCTTCGAGATGCCGCCGTCGTGCATCCACGCCGGGAGCAGGTTGTCCATCTTGGTGCTGCCCGCCGGGTAGGGGTAGACGTCGCCGGTCACGTCGACGCCGCGAGCGCGGGCGCCGTCGATCATGCGCAGGACGCGGTCCATCTTGCCCCAGTTCTCGCGGCCGGACGCCTTCACGTGGGCGATCTGCACGGGCACGCCCGCCTGTTCACCGATGCGGATGGCCTCCTCGGCCGCCTGCTCAAGCGTGGCCGCCTCGCCCCGGATGTGGGAGAAGTAGAGCCCGCCGCGATTCGCCATGCTCCGGGCGAGCGCGAGCAGCTCCTCCGTATTGCCGTAGACGCTGGGCGCGTAGACGAGGCCGGTGGAGAAGCCGAAGGCGCCGGCGTCGAGCGCCTCCGCGAGCAAGCGCTCCATCTCCTTCTGCTCGTCGGGCGTGACCGGACGCGCCGCAGGCCCGACGGCGGCCAGCCGCAGCGCGCCGTGGCCCACGAACTGCACGATGTTCACCGAGGGACCGAGCCCGCGCAGGTGATCGAGATACTCGGCGAAGGTGTTCCAGGTGATCGGAATCCGGCCGCCGATGCCGCCCGCCCACTCCTGCACCAGCTCCGCGCGGCCCGGGGCGACCGGGGCCGGCGAGAAGCTGCACATGCCGACCACCTCGGTGGTCACGCCCTGGCGCACCTTGGACTCGGCCGCCGGGCACTTGTCGTAGACCAGGTCCGAGTGCGAGTGGATGTCGATGAAGCCGGGGGCGACCATGAGCCCCTTGGCGTCGATCACCCGCGCCGCCTCGCCGGCCAGATTGGGCCCCACCGCCGCGATGCGGTCGCCCTCCACCGCGACGTCGGCGGCGCGCGCGGGCGCGCCGCTGCCGTCCACCACCGTGCCGTTCCGGATCAGGAGCGACCAGGCCATGGCGCTACTGGGCGGCTTCCGTGATCTTCACCGACTTCATCTTGTCACCGACCTTGATCTTGTCCACCACCTCCATGCCCGAGGTCACCCGGCCGAAGACGGTGTACTGGCCGTCGAGGAAGTGGGCGGGGGCCAGCGTGAAGTAGAACTGGCTGCCCGCCGAGTTCGGGGCCTGGGTGCGCGCCATCGCCACCACGCCGCGGACGTGCTTCTGCTTGTTGAACTCGTCCTTGATGGTGTAGCCGGGGCCCCCGGTGCCGTCGCCCTTGGGGTCGCCGCCCTGGACGACGAAATTCGGCTCCACGCGATGGAAGGTGACCCCGTCGTAGTAGCCCTTCTTGGCCAGCGTGACGAAGTTCTCCACCGTCTTGGGGGCGTCCTCCGAAAAGAACTCGATGGCGATCACGCCACCCTTCTCCATGGTGATGACGGCCGTCTGTTTCACCTTCTTGCCTCCTTTGGGGGCTTCCTTGGTGGGCGCGCCCTTGGCGGCCGGCGAGGCGGGCGGCTGGGCCCCGGCGCGCTCGATGCAGCCGGGAACGAGAACGACCGCAGCAAATAGCGCAAGAAACGTGATGATGGCGATGCGAGCCTTCACGAATGAGCCTCCTTCACGTGGAGCACCGGGTTGGACGCGTCATTATGCCCCAGCGCGCCGCTGGTCCGCTACTCCATCCGTGGTAGAGTGAGACCATGCCGCAGCGCTCCGACACCCGCCCCGATATCAGAAATGTCGCGATCATCGCCCACGTCGACCACGGCAAGACCACGCTCGTGGACGCCATGCTCTGGCAATCCGGTATCTTCCGCGCCAACGAGCACGTGGCCGAGCGGGTGATGGACTCGATCGACCTCGAGCGGGAAAAGGGCATCACCATCATGGCCAAGAACACGGCCATCCACTACAAGGGCGTGAAGATCAACATCGTGGACACGCCCGGGCACGCCGACTTCGGCGGGGAGGTGGAGCGCACGCTCACCCTGGTGGACGGCGTGCTCCTGCTGGTGGACGCGGCGGAGGGTCCGCTGCCCCAGACGCGCTTCGTGCTCAAGAAGGCGCTCGAGGCCGGGCTCACCCCGGTGGTGGTCATCAACAAGATCGACCGCCAGGACGCCCGGGCCGCCGAGGTGCTGGACGAGGTCTACGATCTCTTCATCGATCTGGACGCGGCGGTGGAGCAGCTCGAGTTTCCGGTGCTCTACACCGACGCGCGCAAGGGCATCGCCAAGCTGGCGCTCGACGACGACTCCAAGACGCTGGTGCCGCTCTTCGACACCCTGCTGCAGACGATCCCCGCGCCCCAGTTCGAGGAAGGTCACGGGCTCCAGCTCCGGGCCGCCTCGCTCGACTGGGACGACTACGTGGGGCGGCTCATCATCGGCCGCATCGTCAACGGCCGGGTGCGGCAGTACGACCGGGTGGCGGTCGTGCACCGCGATGGCGCGATCGAGCACGCGAAGATCACCGTGCTCTACGGCTACGAGGGTCTCAAGCGCGTGGAGGTGCCCGAGGCCGGCGCGGGCGACATCGTGGCGGTGGCGGGCATCGAGGCCATGGAGATCGGCGAGACCATCGCGGATCCCGAGAAGCCGGTGGCGCTGCCGGTCATGCACATCGACGAGCCCACGGTGTCCATGCTCTTCTCCTCCAACGTCTCGCCGTTCGCGGGCAAGGAGGGCAAGTTCGTCACCTCCACCCAGCTCCGCGAGCGGCTCTGGCGGGAGAAGCGGAGCAACGTGGCCCTCCGGGTGGATGATACCGAGTCGCCCGACACCTTCCAGGTCTCCGGGCGCGGCGAGCTGCAGCTCGCGATCCTCATCGAGATGATGCGGCGCGAGGGCTTCGAGATGGAGGTCTCCAAGCCCCAGATCATCACCCACGAGGAGGCCGGCAAGACGCTGGAGCCGATGGAGCACCTGGTGGTGGACGTGCCCGACGAGTTCATCGGCGCGGTCACCCAGAAGCTCGGGCCCCGGAAGGGCCAGATGGTGAAGATGGTCAATCACGGCACCGGGCGGGTGCGGCTCGAGTACCGGATACCTTCCAGAGGGTTGATCGGGTATCGCTCGGAGTTCCTGACCGACACCCGCGGCACCGGGCTGCTGAACCACCTCTTCGACGGCTGGGCCGAGTGGCAGGGCGACATCCCCCACCGGGCCAACGGCGCGCTGGTGGCCGACCGCACCGGCAAGACCACCGCCTATGCGATCGACCACCTGCAGCCGCGCGGCGTGCTGTTCCTGGGCCCCGGCGAGCCGGTCTACGAGGGCCAGGTGGTGGGCGAGAACGCGCGCGACAACGACCTCGACGTCAACATCACCAAGGAGAAGAAGCTCACCAACGTGCGCTCCTCCACCTCGGACGAGGCGGTGCGCCTCACCCCCCCACACCTGATGAACCTCGAGCAGTCGATCGAGTGGATCCGCGAGGACGAGCTGCTCGAGGTCACTCCGAAGTCCCTCCGCCTCCGCAAGAAGTCCCTCAGCGGCCGCCGCCGCTTCTAGCTCGGGGTCAGGTCTTGAATTACGACATTCCGGGCCTGGAGCCCTGTCTGCCCGCCTGCGTGAGGACACGGCTTA
>DASQAL010000196.1:0-4127 GCA_035635775.1 Candidatus Acidiferrum sp. | reverse complement strand
TCCCACTGGGGCTCCTTCTCGAGGATGGCCTGGATGGCGATCCACACCGTCGGCACCGCGCCCACCAGCGTGACCTTCTCGTGGTGGACGATCTCGATGATGTCCCGTGGCTGCGGATTCGGCCCCCCGAAGATCTGGGTGGACCCGTTCATGACGCCCGCGAACGGCACGCACCAGGCGTTGGCGTGGAACATCGGCACGATGTGCAGGATCACGTCGCGCTCGCAGATGCCGAGCACGTCCACCGTGGACGAGGCGAAGCAGTGCAGGTAGATCGCGCGGTGGGTGTATACGACGCCCTTCGGGTGCCCGGTGGTGCCGGAGGTGTAGCAGATGCCGGCCGCGTCCGTCTCCTCGATGCGCGGCCACTCGGTGACCGGCGCCGTGCCCAGCACGAGCTGCTCGTAGTCCAGCGCGCCCGGAGGCAGCTCCGCCCCCGGGGTGTCCTTCATGATGATCACGTGCTTGATGGTGGTGAGGTCCTTGCGGATCGGCTCGAGGATGTGCCAGAGGCTCGCGTCGACGACCAGCACCTCGTCGCCCGCGTGATTGATGATGTAGGTGATGTCCTGGGCGGAGAGCCGGATATTGACGGTGTGCAACACCAGGCCCATGAGCGGCGCCGCGAAGTACACCTCCATGTGCCGGTGCGAGTTCCACGCGAAGGTCCCGACGCGCGCGCCCTTCTGCAGGCCGAGCCCCCGCAGCGCGCCGGCCAGACGGCAGACGCGGTCCGCGTAGTCGCCGTAGGTATAGCGCTGCAGCCCCACCCCGGGCACCCGCGTCGCCATGGTCTTTTGGTGGAAGAGCCGGCGCGTGCGCTCGAAGAACTGGGTGAGGGTGAGCGGATAGTCCATCATCAGGCCTTTCATCGCGTCAATATCCTCCCAGGTCCTCCGAAGTCGCGCAGCGAAACCCGACGTGGTGATGGCCACGGGCCAGGCCGCGGTGGACTCCATCATACGAGTAGAAGCGCCGGCTCGTCACCCGCAACGTCTCCGGGGGATCGTCGTGGCTGGCGCCGCGTACCACGCGGGCGGCGCGGAGGCCCGCCGTCTCACGGCCGTCGTCGGGGCGGTAGGGGTAGGGGCGATAGTCGGAGGCCGTCCACTCCCGGAGGTTGCCGAGCAGGTCCAGGACCCCGGTGGGCCCGGCGCCCGAGGGACGGCCATCTGTCCGATCAGTCGCATTGTAGGGACGCCCGAACACCGCGTGCTCGGGCCCGGGCGGCGTCGCCCCAGGGATAGCGGCGCTTGTCCGTCCCCCGCGCCGCCTTCTCCCACTCGGCCTCGGTGGGGAGCCGCTTGCCCCGCCAGAGGCAGTAGTCGCGGGCGCCGTACCAGGAGACCTCCACGGCGGGGTGGTCCTCGAAGCCGGGATCGGCGGTGAAGCGGCCGTCGCGGCGGTGGATGCGGGCGTCGGGGTCGCCGGCGTCGAAGTAGTCCATGCCCTCGGCGCTCCGGAGCCCGCGCGCCTCGAGGAACAGCGCGACCTCCCGGTTCGTGGCCTTGTGGCGGTCCAGCCAGAAGTCGCGGACGAAGACGCGGTGGAGCGGCCGCTCGTCGGGGGCGCCGTCGTCGCTCCCCATCCAGAACGCGCCGGCCTGGATGAGCATGATCCCGTCGGCGCGGGCGGCACGCGGCCGGGATCGCCGGTACAGGTGAGGGCCAGCGCCGCGCCCAGCGCGAGGCCTCGCCGCGTCCACGCGGTCACGCGCATACGATAGGGGCTACGTTCCCGGGGTGTCAACGTCGCCAGGTGATTTGGCGGGAAGATTCGGGTATGGTGAGGGCGCGATGCACTCCCGCTGGAGCGAGGCCGATGCGCAGGGCAAGAACGATCTCGATCTCCTCGTCTACGCGTCCCGGCTGATCGGCGCCGAGACCACCCTCGTGGTGTGGGGCGGCGGCAACACCTCGGTCAAGCGAGACGAGCGCGATCACCGGAACCGGCCGACGCGCGTGCTGCGGGTGAAGGGCAGCGGCTCCGATCTCAAGAGCATCCAGATGAAGGACTTCCCCGGCGTGCGCATGGACGACGTGCTGGCCCTGCTCGAGCGCCAGGACATGGGCGACCAGGAGATGGTGGACTACCTCGCCCACGCGCTGCAGGAGCCCGCGAGCCCGCGCCCGTCCATCGAGACCTTGCTCCACGGCTTCCTGCCCGCGACGGCGGTGATCCACACCCACGCGGACGCGGTGGTCTCGCTCACCAACAATGACCGCAGCCGTGATGTGCTCCGCGAAGTCTACGGAGAGGACGTCATCCCGCTCGCGTACCGGCGCCCTGGGTTCCTCATCTCTCGAGAAGTCGCGCAGACCTTCGAGGCGCACCCGAAGGCCCGCGCGCTGCTGCTCGAGAAGCACGGGACGATCTGCTGGGGGGCCACCGTGAAGGAGGCTTACCTCGCCACGATCGAGCTGATCAGCCGCGCGGAAGAGGCGATCGCCCATCGCGCCCGGGGGCGGGTGCGCTTCGGCGGCGTCGCGCTCGCGAGCCCGCCCGCGGACGAGCGACGGCGGGTCGCCCTCGCGCTGGCCCCGCATCTGCGCGGGCTGGTGGGGCGCGACCGGCGCCAGGTGCTCTTCTTCGACGACGCGCCGGACGTGCTGGAGTTTGCGGGCTCGCGCGAGGCCGAGGCCCTCTGCCGGATCGGGCCGGCCACGCCGGACCACACCATCTTCACCAAGCGGCTGCCGTGCTTCGCGCCGGTCGAGAACCCGGCGGACCCGGAATCGGTGCGCGCCGGGGTCACCGCGGCGGTGGAGCGCTTCGTGGCCGATTACACCGCCTACTTCGAGGCCCACAACACGGCGGGCGCCAAGCTGACGGACCCGTTCCCGCGAATCGTCGTGGTGGGCGGGCTCGGCCTCTTCGCCACCGGCAAGGACCGGCGCACCGCAGGCATCGTGAACGACATCTACCACCACACGATCTCGGTCCTGGGCGCGGCCACCTCCTTCGGCGGCTACGTCTCGCTCACCGCCCGGGACGCCTTCGACGTCGAGTACTGGCCGCTCGAGCTCTACAAGCTCTCGCTGGCCCCGCCCGAGAAGGAGCTGGCCCGCCGCATCGCGCTGGTCACCGGGGGCGCCAGCGGCATCGGGCGCGCGGCGGCCCAGCGGCTGGCCGCCGAGGGCGCGCACGTGGTGGTGGCCGATCTGGATGCGGCGGGCGCGCGCAAGGCGGCCGAGGAGATCGTGGGCGCGGTGGGCGCGGGCCGGGCGGTGGGGCTCGGCATGGACGTGACCAGCGAGGCCTCGGTGCGCGCCGCCTTCGAGACCGCGGTGCTCACGTACGGCGGTGTGGACATCGTGGTCTCCAACGCGGGGACCGCGCACTCGGCGCCGGTGGATCGGATGGAGCTCAGCGACTGGGAGCGCTCCTTCGCGGTGAACTCCACCGGGCACTTCCTGGTGGCGCGGGAGGGCCTGCGGGTGCTGAAGGCCCAGGGCCTGGGCGGGGCCTTCGTCTTCGTGGCGACCAAGAACGTGATGTCGCCCGGCAAGGACTTCTCGGCCTACTCCGCGTCCAAGGCCGCCGAGGCCCAGCTCGCCAAGGTGCTGGCGCTGGAAGGTGGTTCCCACGGCATCCGGTCGAATATCGTGAACCCGGACGCCGTCTTCCGCGACTCCAAGCTCTGGTCGGAGGACGTGCGACGTGAGCGCGCGCGAGCCCAGGGCATCTCGGTCGACGACCTCGAGGACTTCTACCGCAAGCGCAATATCCTCGCGCGGCCGATCCTGCCGGAGGACGTCGCAGAGGCGGTGCTCTTCCTGGCCTCCGACCGCTCGGCCAAGACCACCGGCTGCACGATCACGGTGGACGGCGGCGTGAAGGATGCCTTCCCCGGCTAAGGTGCGGTTTGGAGCATTCCTCTCCCTGCATCCGCCGGAGGAGCAGTTCGCGCTGGCCCGGCGCTGCGAGGAGCTGGGGCTCGACTCACTGTGGACGGGCGACCACGTCTCCTTCCACGGCCCGATCTACGAGTCGCTGACGCTGCTGGCCAGCTACGCGGGCATCACCAAGCGCATCCGGCTCGGCAGTGGCGTGTATCTGCTGGCGCTCCGTCATCCGACGATCGCGGCCAAGATCACCTCCACGCTCGACGCGCTCTCCGGCGGCCG
>DASQAL010000195.1:0-12926 GCA_035635775.1 Candidatus Acidiferrum sp. | reverse complement strand
CGCCGTCACGCATAGACGTCTTCGTCGACCTGCCCCGCCGCCGGATAGGGCGCGGCCAGCGCGAACTGCACGCCGCTCTCGATCTCGGTCTTCACGTCCGCCTGGATGCGGTCGAAGACGGACTGCTCCGCGAGCCGCTGCTGCATGAGCCGCGAGGATAGTGTCTCGAGCGGGTCGCGGTTGGTCATCCAGTCCCGCTCCTCGTCGCGGGTGCGGTAGTCCCGGTTCACGTCGCCCACGTGGTGACCGTAGTACCGGTACGTCTTGCACTCGAGGAAGGCGGGGCCCTCGCCGCGGCGTGCCCGCTCCACCAACCGCTTCATCGTGGCGTGGACCGCCTGCACGTCCTGGCCGTCCACGCTCTCGGCGTGCACGCCCATCGCGCGGGGGCGGGACAGGATCTCGCCCGCGATCGTCTCGTTGCCGGGGGTGTACTCGCCGTAGAGATTGTTCTCGCAGACGTAGATGACCGGCAGCTTCCAGAGCGAGGCCATGTTCATGGCCTCGTAGAGCAGGCCCTGCCCCAGCGCGCCGTCGCCGAAGAAACACACCGCGACCTGGCCGCTCTTGCGCATCTTGGCGGAGAGCGCGGCGCCGGTGGCGATGCCCGCGGAGCCGCCCACGATGGCGTTGGCGCCGAGATTGCCGGTCTCGGGATCGGCGATGTGCATGGACCCGCCCTTGCCGCGGCAGTAGCCCGCCTCCTTGCCGAGCAGCTCGGCGAACATCCGGCTCACCGAGGCGCCCTTGGCCAGGCAATGGCCGTGGCCGCGGTGGGTGCTCGTGATGAAGTCGTCGCGCTTGAGCGCCTCGCAGACGCCGACCGCGACCGCCTCCTCGCCGACATAGAGATGGGCCAGGCCGGGCATCTTCGCGCCCTTGTAGAGCTCGTTCACCTGCTCCTCGAAGGCGCGGATCTTGGCCATCTGGCGGTACATGTGCAGGTGCTGCTCCAGGTCCATCCGCGGCTCGGTCATCTGGGTCGTCATCGTCGGCCCTCCCTTGGGCAGGTGCTCCGGTGGCCGGGAGTATACATTGACCTGCCGGGCTCACGGCGGCTGTGTTACCGTCGCGGCGACCGTCAAGGCCCGCGCAGACTTCCCCGAGGAGGGCACAATCCATGAGCTTCATCGTGGCCATCATCATCGGCGGCATCATCGGATGGCTCGCCAGCCTCGTCATGAAGACCAACGCCCAGATGGGACTGCTCGCGAACATCGTCGTCGGCATCGTGGGCTCCATCCTGGGCCACTGGGCCGCGGGGGCGCTCGGCATCGCAGCCATCGGCTCGCTCGGCAGCTTCATCGTCTCGCTGCTCGGCGCGGTGATCCTGATCGCGATCTTGCGGGCGATGGGCTACTTCCGCTGAGCCGGAGGCGTGGTGGCGCCTCCGGCTGAGCCCGCCCGAGCGCCCGGCCTCTCCAAGTCCCGCGCCATGGCGGGGCTGCAGTGCCACAAGTTGCTCTGGTGGATGGCGCACGAGCCGGCCGCGCCCGAGCTCGAGATCGACGAGTCGCGCCAGGCCGTCTTCGACCAGGGCCACCGGGTCGGCGCGCTGGCCCGGACGTACGTGCCCGGCGGCGTGCTGATCGACCTGCCCTACAACGCCTACGAGCAGCGCCTGGAAGCGACCCGGGGGGCCCTCGCCCAGGGCGCGCCCGCCGTCTACGAGGCGGCCTTCCGCGCGGACGGCGTCTTCGTCTCGGTGGATATCCTGGAGCGGCTCGGGCTGGAGCGGCTGGGGCCCGAGAAGGGGCGCGGCTTCTGCCTGACCGAGGTCAAGTCCACCACCAGCGTGAAGGAGCAGCACCTGCCCGACGTGGCGGTCCAGACCCACGTGCTGCGCCGCAGCGGGCTCGACGTCGGCCGCATGGAAGTCATGCATCTCAACCGCGGCTGCGCGTATCCCGACCTGAGCAATCTCTTCGTGCGGGCCGACGTGACCGAGACGGTCGAGACGCGGCTGGGCGCGGTCCCGCGCGAGATCGCGGCGATGACCGCCATGCTCGCGGGCGCGCTGCCGAGCGTGGCCACCGGCCCGCATTGCTCGACGCCCTACGAGTGCCCGTTCACCGAGCGGTGCTGGCCGGTGCTGCCGGCCCATCATGTCAGCACGCTCTACGCGATGCGGCGGCGCGCGCTCGAGCTGGACGAGCTGGGCTACCGGACCATCTTCGATCTGCCGGAGGATTTCCCCCTCGGGGCCGCCGCCGATCGCCAGCGCCGGGCCGTGCAGGCCGGCCATCTGATCGTGGAGCCGACCCTGGCCGCGGCGCTCGCCCGCTTCGCGCCGCCGGTGGCCTTCCTCGACTTCGAGACGGTCGGGCTCGCCATCCCGGTCTGGGACGGCTGCCACCCCTACGACGCGGTGCCCGTGCAGTTCAGCGCCTATGTGCCGGACGAAGGCGGCGCCCTGCGACCCCACGCCTGGCTCGCGGACGGGCCCGGTGACCCGCGGCCGGCGCTGGCCGAGCGGCTCCTCGCCGTGTGCGAGGGCGGCGCCGGCGCCATCGTCGCCTACAATGCGCGCTTCGAGGGCGACCGGATCCGGGAGCTCGCGGCGGCGCTGCCGCACCTGGCCGCCCGGCTCGAGGCCCTCGCGGGGCGGCTGGTGGACCTGTTGCCCGTGGTGCGCAATCACGTTTATCATCCGGACTTCGGCGGCAGCTTCTCGCTCAAGCGCGTGCTGCCCGCGCTGGTGCATGAGCTCGATTATCGCGGGCTCGCGATCGCCGAGGGCGAGACGGCGAGCCTCGAGCTGGGGCGCCTGCTCTTCCATGGTGACGCGATGGAGCCGGCGGAGCGGGGGCGGCTGCGCGCGGACCTGCTCGCATACTGCCATCAGGACACGTGGGGGCTGGTCAGGCTGCTGGAGCGGCTGCGCGGCCTGGCGGGGGAAGCATGACCGGACCGATCGACGTCCATACGCACATCTTCGCGAGCGGCTGGCCGGACTTCGCGGCGCGCTACGGCGGCGACCGCTGGCCGCGGCTCGAGGGCGACCCGGCCACCGGGTGCAAGCTCTTCCTGGGCACCGCGTTCAATCGGAACCTCACCCCGCACGCCTTCGACCCCGCGCGCCGGCTCGAGGACATGGACAAGACGGGCGTGGACCGCCAGCTCCTCTCCCCCGCTCCGCCCACCTTCTGCTACTGGGCGCCGGGGCCGGCCGCGGCCGAGTGGTGCCGGATGCAGAACGACGCGATCGCGGAGCTCGTGAGCCGGAGCCCTGGGCGCTTCCTCGGGGCGGGCGGGCTGCCGCTGCAGGCGCCCGACCTGGCCGTGAAGGAGCTGGAGCGCGTGGCCACCGTGCTGCGCTTCCCCGCGGTGGAGATCGGCGCCAATGTCGGCGGCAACGATCTCGACGACGAGAGCCTCGCCCCGGTCTGGGACGCGGCGGCCGCGCTCGGCATCGCGATCTTCGTCCACCCGCAGGCGCCGATCCTGGGCGATCCGCGCTTCCGCAAGAACAACCTGACCCAGGTCGCGGGCTTCCCGCTCGAGACCGCGCTCGCCATGACGCGGGTGATCTTCGGCGGGGTGCTCGACCGGTGGCCGTCGGTGCGCTGGTGCTTCGCCCACGGCGGCGGCGCCTTCGCGTATATCCTGCCGCGGCTCGACCAGGGCTGGAAGGCGATCGCGGACGCCAAGCAGGCGCTCGCCCAGCCGCCGAGCGCCTACGCGCGGCGGGTCTGGGTGGACTCGCTGACCCTTTCCCCCAAGGTCCTCGCGTTCGCGCTCGACACCTTCGGGCCCGAGCGCATCGTGCTGGGGAGCGACTACCCCTTCAAGATGGGCGTGGACGATCCGGTGAGCGCGCTCGACGCGCTCGCCCTCGACGCGGCCACCCGGCAACGGCTCACCGTGGACAATGCCCGGCAGTTCCTCGCACTGGAATGAGGAGACCATGAACTTCGGGACCTTCCTGCTGATGCAGTCACCGTCCGCCCGGTCTTCCAAGGAGATGTACGCGCGCGCCGTCGAGATGGCCCAGGCCGCGGAGAGCCTGGGCTTCAGCAATATCTGGCTGGCCGAGCACCACTTCTCGACCTACGGCTACCTCTCGCGCCCGCTGCAGCTCGCCACCTACCTGGCGGGGCGGACCACCCGCATCCGGGTGGGCACCGCGGTCATCGTGGTCCCGCTCCACCACCCGCTGGTGGTCGCCGAGGAGATCGCCACGCTCGCACTGCTCGCCCCCGACCGGCTCGACATCGGGCTCGGCCGCGGCTACCAGTACTACGAGTTCGAGCGCTTCGGGCTCGAGCTGGAGAGCGGGCGCGCCCGGTGGGAGGAGTCCATCGACGTCATCCTGAAGGCGCTCGCGGGCGGGTCGTTCAGCTACGAGGGCAAGCTGTACCAGATTCCCGAGACCACGATCTTCCCGCAGCTCGAAGGGCCGCGGCCGCCCATCTGGATCACCGCCCAGAGCCCGGATTCGGTCGAAGGCGCGGTGCGCCGCGGCTTCAACGTGCTCACCGGCGGCTTCGGCGTCCCGGTCGAGCGCATGGCCGAGTTCCGCAAGCTCTTCGACCGGGTGGTGGCCGAGGTGAAGCCACCGCAGCCGCTGCACGTCGGCGTGCAGCGCGCGGTCTACGTGACCAAGAACGACGCGGACGCCCGCGCCGCCGCCGAGGAGGCGCGCTGGAACATGCGGGTGACGCTCAGCCTGCGCAATCACTATGAACGCGTCGAGGACGGCCGCGCGATCCCGGTGCCGGCGCCGCAGGAGCCCGACGTGGACGACCTCCTCGACCGCTACCTGGTCATCGGCACGCCCGAGACCTGCATCCGCCAGATCCGGCGCCTCCGCCGGGACGTCGGCATCACCCACTTCAACTGCAGCTTCTGGTTCGGCGACCTGGATCAAGCCCGCGTGCTGCGCTCCATGGAGCTCTTCGCCCGCGAAGTGATGCCCGCGTTCGCGTAGTCCCCTCGGACCTTCGAGCCCCCTCACCCCAGCCCTCTCCCCAGAGGGGGAGAGGGAGTCGCCAAGAGAACCCTCTCCCCCTCTGGGGAGAGGGCAGGGTGAGGGGGCTGGGGCCCCGCGCCTGTGCTATTCTCCCGGCGCATGACAGACGGGGGTTCGCGTCACGAATGGCCTGGCGCGTCATTGGCGCGCGTGCCGTACTGGGTCTACCAGGACGAGGCGAACTACCGCGCCGAGCTGCGCCGCATCTTCGAAGGGCCCGTCTGGAGCTACGTCTGCCTCGCCTCCGACCTCCCCAAGGCGGGTGACTACCGCACCAGCTTCCTCGGCGAGATGCCGGTCATCGTCGTCCGGGGGGCGCAGGGCCAGATCCACGCCTTCGAGAACCGCTGCGCCCACCGCGGCGCCCTGCTCGCGCTGGACGATAGCGGGTCCACCGGCAGCCACTTCCAGTGCATCTACCACGCCTGGACCTACGACCTCGCGGGCAGTCTGGTCGGCATCGCCTTCGAGAAGGGCAGTAACGGCAAGGGCGGCATGCCCGCGTCCTTCTGCAAGGCCGACCACGGGCCGCGCAAGCTGCGCACCACCGTGCTGGCCGGGCTCGTCTTCGCGACTCTGTCGCCCGACACGCCGCCCATCGAGGAGTACCTGGGCGCCGAGGTGCTGGGCCGGCTCCGGCGCGTGCTGCACAAGGAGGCCCGCGTGATGGGCCGCTACGTGCAGGCCCTGCCCAATAACTGGAAGCTCTACGTGGAGAACGTGAAGGACACCTACCACGCGAGCCTGCTCCACACCTTCTTCGGCACCTTCCGGATCACCCGCCTCACCCAGGGCGGCGGCATCCTGGTGAGCCCGGACGGCGGCCACCACGCCAGCTACACCATCCAGCGGGCCGACGATGCAAGCAGCACCGCCTACCGGGATCAGGGCATCCGCTCGGAGAACCAGAACTACCGGCTCGCCGACCCGAGCCTGCTGGACGCGGTCAACGAATTCGGCGACGACATCCAGCTCCAGATCCTCACCGTCTTCCCGAGCTTCGTGCTCCAGCAGATCCACAACTCCCTCGCGGTGCGGCAGGTGCTGCCCAAGGGGCCCGGGGCGATGGAACTGCACTGGACCTATCTGGGGTTCGCGGACGACACCCCGGACATGGAGCGCCGCCGCATGAAGCAGTCGAACCTGGTCGGGCCCGCCGGCTACGTCTCGATGGAGGACGGCTGCGTGGGCGGCTTCGTGCAGCGCGGAGTCGCGGCGGCGGGCGACGAGCTGTCCGTGGTCAACATGGGCGGCGAGGGCGCCGAGTCGCAGGAGACGCGCGCCACCGAGGCCTCGGTGCGCGGGTTCTGGAAGGCCTACCGGCGGTACATGGAGGACTAGGATGCTGGCCGAGCGCGTCTCGCAGCTCAACGCGGAGTACGCGCGGGCCATCGACGACGACCGGCTGGAGAGCTGGCCGGACTTCTTCACCGATCCCTGCATCTACAAGATCACCTCGGCCGACAACTACCGGCGCGGCCTGCCCGCCGGCCTCGTCTACGCCGACTCCCGCGGCATGCTGAAGGACCGCGTCACCGCCCTGCGAGAGGCCAATATCTACGAGCGGCAGGCCTACCGGCACCTGGTCGGCCTCCCCGCCATCCGCCCCGGCGCCGGCGACGCGGTGCACGCGGAGACACCGTTCCTGGTGGTGCGCGTGATGCGCGACGGCACCATGGATCTCTTCGCCACCGGCCGCTACCTGGACACCATGGTGGACGAGGGCGGCACCCTGCGCTTCCAGGAGCGGTTGGTCGTGTGTGACAGCAGCCGCATCGACACCCTCCTGGCCATCCCACTCTGACCGGCCGGACCTCCTCATGAACGGACTCGACCGAGACCGTCCATGAATAGTCCGGCCTAGTCGACAATTCCAGGAGACCCCATGCCCACGCCGCTCCGTTCGCTGATGCAGGGTCCGTCGCCCGTGACTGCGCCGCTGGTGCTGAATCCGCTGATGGCGCGGATGGTGGAGGCGGCGGGCCTCCCGGCCGGCTACCTGGGCGGCGGCGCGACCGGGTATCAGAAGGTGGCGCTCGAGGCCAATCTCAACCTCACCGAGATGTGCCAGGCCGCGCTCGACATCGGAGCGGTCTCGCGGCTGCCCCTCATCCTGGACGGGGCCTGCGGCTACGGCGATCCGATGCACATGCACCGCACGATCGGCATGAGCGAGGCGGCCGGCTTCGCGGCCATCGAGATCGAGGACCAGCTCGTGCCGAAGCGCGCGCACCACCACATCGGCATCGAGCACATGATCCCGGTGGAGCTGATGGCGGCCAAGGTGGCGACCGCGGTGGCGGCGCGGTGCAACCCGGACTTCCTCATCATCGGGCGCACCAACGCGGTGCGGGCCAGCACGATGGACGACGCGCTCCGGCGCGGCCTAGCCTACCGTAAGGCGGGCGCGGACGTGCTGCTCCTCTCGATGGCGCACACGCCCGAGCAGCTCCGGCTCATCGGCGAGCGGCTCGGCGGCCCGCTCATGTACCTCTCGGGACGCGGCGGCCTTGCCGGCCTCGACATGACGCTCGCGGATCTGGGCGCGCTCGGCTTCCGCATCGTGGCGGATCCTTCCACGCCGCTGCTCGCCGCGTTCGCGGCGTGGAAGAAGGTCTACGCCGATCTCGCCGCCGGCTTCGGCGCGGGCCAGGCGCGGGGTGACTGGGGCCCCCTCGAGCACGACATGCTGGGTGTGATCGAGCTCGAAAAACTGCTCACGGTGGAGCGCCAGACCGTCGAGAAGGGGTAATAGAAAATGACTTCAGAAACAGACACTTACGGTGATTCGCGTGGAGCTATGCACAGACCTATCCACAATTGTGGATAGACGCTTGCCCATCTTGGGTCGCGGCTTATCCCTTGGCCAGCTTCTCAACTTGTCGCCGCGAGAGGCTGGCCAGCCGCAACAGCAGCGCGTTGACCTTTCGCTCGGACACCTGGTCCGCGAGGATCAGCTTCTTCGACTTCGTGCGGGTGGCGAGATACGCGACCCAGTCATCGAGATCCGGCGTGCCGCGCCACGCGATGGTGAGGCCGCTCTGCCGGAGCCGCCGGCGTCCTTCGACCTTCGCGAGAGGTTTGCGACTCGCCTGCATGAATGAGGAGCCTAGTGAAGTCGGTGGTGATGTGTCAAGCCGATGACGAAGAAAGTTTTGTGTATAGCTGTGGATAAACCTCTATCATCCTGACTTCAAGGAGAGACCTCGATGCGACTCAAGGACAAAGTGGCCATCGTCACCGGCGGCGCGCACGGGATGGGCGAGAGCGAGGCGGTGATCTTCGCGCGCGAGGGCGCGAGCGTGATCGTGGCCGACGTGGACACCGACGGCCAGAAGGTCGCGGCCAATATCACCGGCGCGGGCGGCAAGGCGCAGTTCGTCAAGCTCGACGTCTCGAGCGAGGCGGACTGGGAAGCCGCGATCAAGGCCACGGTGGCCGCGTACGGGCGGCTCGACGTCCTCGTCAACAACGCGGGGATCAGCGGCACCCACGATCCGGACTACCACAGCACCGCCGCGTGGGACCGGCTGATGAACATCAACGCCAAGAGCGTCTTCCTCGGCATGAAGCACGCCGTGCCGGTGATGCGGCAGGGCGGCGGCGGGTCGATCGTGAACATCTCGTCGATCTCCGGCTTCGTGGGGCAGGACCAGATCCACATGGGCTACAACGCCTCCAAGGGCGCGGTGCGCATCATGAGCAAGTCGGGCGCGGTGCAGTACGGCAAGGACGGCATCCGGGTGAACTCGGTGCACCCGGGCTTCCTGCCCCCGATGCGGACCTCGAAGGGCTCGGCCGATCCCGCGTGGCGGAAGCCGCTGCTCGACGTGGTGCCGCTCCGGCGCGAGGGGCGGATCGAGGAAGTCGCCTACGCGGTCCTGTTCCTGGCCTCCGACGAGGCCTCGTACATCTCGGGGACCGAGCTGGTGGTGGACGGAGGCTTCCTCGCGGTCTGATGGCCACCCGGCGGATCCCGGGCTTCTGCGCGCTCTGCCGCTCGCGCTGCGGCTGCGTCTCGGTCGTGGAAGACGGGCGGCTGGTCGCGGTCGAGCCTGATCCCTCGCATCCCACCGGCGCCAACCTCTGCGTGAAGGGCCGCGCGGCGCCGGAGCTGGTCTACGCCGAGGACCGGCTGCTCTACCCGATGCGTCGCACTCGGCCGAAGTCCGACCCGGACGCGGGCTGGGAGCGCATCAGTTGGCCGGAAGCCCTCGATTGGACCGCCTCCAAGATGCGCGAGGTCGCCCGGCGGCACGGGCCCGAGGGCGTGGCCTTCGGCTGCACCACTCCCGCGGGCACCGCGGTCTCCGACGGCTTCCTCTGGATCCTCCGCCTCATCCGCGCCTTCGGGAGCCCGAACCTGGTCTGGGGCGAGGAGCTGTGCGCCTGGCACCGTGACTTCGTGACCCCGTTCACCTTCGGCGTGGACATCGGCACGCCCGACTTCGATCGCGCCGGCTGTCTCCTGCTCTGGGGACACAACCCGTCCGCCACGTACCTGGCCCAGGCCACCGCCGTCTCCGAGGTGACGGCGCGCGGAGCGGCCCTGATCGTCGTGGATCCGCGGCGCGCGGGGCCGGCGGCCAGGGCCGATCAGTGGCTGCGCGTGCGCCCGGGCACCGACGGCGCGCTCGCGCTGGGGCTGGCCGCCGTCATGATCGCGGAGGGGTGGTACGATCGCGACTTCATCCGCGACTGGTCGAACGGCTCCTTCCTGGTGCGCGCCGACAGCGGCCGCCTCCTCACCGCCGCCGATCTCTCCGCGGTGGGCAGCTCCGCGCACTATGTCGCGTGGGACCGCGCCGCCGCCCGGCCGGTCGCGTACGACCCGGCCGCCGCCGACTTCATCGAGCCGATCGGCGACCCGCAGCTCGACGGGACCGTGCGGTGCATGACGCGCTCCGGTCCCGTGACGTGCGTGCCGGCCTTCGAGACCTACGCCGCGCTCTGCCGCGAGTACCCGCCCGAGCGCGTGGAGCGCATCACCGGCGTCCCGGCCGCCCAGATCGTCGAGACCGCGCGGCTCCTGTGGGAGCGCCGCCCGGTCTCCTACTTCCACTGGACCGGGCTCGAGCAGCACACCAATGCGAGCCAGACCGTCCGCGCGCTCTCCCTGCTCTACGCGCTCACCGGCTGCTTCGACGCGCCGGGCGGCAACGTGCGGCCGAGCCGCCCGGCCGTCAACGACCTGGCCCCGCTCTCGCTGCTCCCGGAGCGGCAGCGCGCGAAGGCCCTCGGCCTGGCCGGGCGGCCGCTCGGGCCCGCGCGCCAGGGGTGGGCCACTGCGGCCGACGCCTACCGCGCCATGCTCCACGGCGCGCCCTACCCGGTGCGCGGGATGGTCGGGTTCGGCACCAACCTGCTGCTCTCCGCGCCCGGCGCGGCTACCGCGCGCGCCGCGCTCACCAGCCTCGACTTCCTGGTCTACGCCGATCTCTTCCTCACGCCCACCGCGGCGCTCGCGGACGTGGTGCTGCCGGTGTCCACCGCGTGGGAGCGCGAGGGCCTGCGCGTGGGCTTCGGGCCGACCCAGGACGGCGAGCAGCACGTCCAGCTCCGGTCGGCGGTGGTGGCGCCGCGGGGCGAGGCGCGCTCGGACATCTGGATCGTCTGCGAGCTGGCCCGGCGCCTGGGGCTCGGCGACCGGTTCTGGGACGGCGACGAGGACGCGGGCCACCGCTTCATGCTGGAGCCCTCCGGCGTCACCCTCGAGCAGCTCCGCGAGAATCCCGGCGGCGTGCGGACCGCGATCGAGCCGCGCTACAAGCGCTACGCGGCCCGCGGCGCCAATGGCCTGGTCGGGTTCGCCACCCCGAGCCGCCGGGTGGAGATCTTCTCGGCGCAGCTCCAGCAGCAGGGGCAGGCGCCGGTGCCCGAGTACGTCGAGCCCGCGGCCAGCCGGGTCAGCCGTCCCGACCTCGCGGCCCGTTTTCCCCTGCACCTCACTACCGCCAAGGTCGTGCAGTTCTGCCACAGCCAGCACCGGAGCCTGCCGCGCCTGCGGCGGCACAGCCCCGACCCGCAGATCGAGCTGCACCCGGCGGCGGCCGAGGCCCGCGGCATCAAGAGCGACGACTGGGTGGTGGTCGAGACGCCGCAGGCCACGATGCGGGCGCGGGCGCGGCTCAACTCGAGCCTGGCCCCCGACGTGGTGTGCGCGCAGTTCGGCTGGTGGCAGCCGTGCGAGCCGCTGGGGCTCGAGGGCTACGCGGCGGACGGCCCGGCCAGCGCTAACTACAACAACCTGATCGATCCCGACGCCGCCGACCCGATCAGCGGGACGGTCGCGCTGCGGTCCTATCTCTGCCAGGTCCGCCGAGGAGAACCGTGAGCACCGAGCACGTCATCGACGCGTTCTGGGCCTGTGCCCGCAACCGGACCGCCCCGCCGGCCGAGTGGATGAACCGCCTGAGCCGCGAGGAGGCCTACCGTGTGCAGCTCGGAGTGCTCGCGCGCCACGTGGCGGCGGGCGAGCGGCAGGCCGGCTGGAAGGTCGGCCTCACCTCGAAGGCGATGCAGATCCAGCAGAAGGTCCACGAGCCGGTGCTGGGCTTCCTGCTCGCGAGCGGCGAGCAGCCGAGCGGCACGCGCTTTCAGTACGCGGACCTCATCAATCCCGGTTTCGAGAACGAGCTCTGCCTCACGGTGGGCCGGACGCTGCGCGGGCCCGGCGTCACCACCGCGCAGGCGCAGGCCGCGCTGGCCGCGATGGCCCCGGCCTTCGAGATCATCGAGAAGCGCGGCGACTTCGCGGCCGACCTCAACGTGAGCCTGGCCGACAACGCGCAGCAGCGCGCCTACGTGACCGGCGCGGCGGTGCCGGTTCCCGCGGGCTTCGACCTGGCCGCGGTGGCCCTCGAGCTCTCCGTGAACGGCGGCGCCCCCGACCGGGCCACCGGTGCTGCGGTGCTGGGCACGCCCGCGGCCTCCATCGCGTGGCTCGCGAACAAGCTCGCCGAGTTCGGCCTGGTGCTCGAGGCCGGCATGAAGGTGATGTCGGGCTCGTTCACCCGCCAGTACGCGCTCACCCGCGGCGACCGCATCGCCGCAACCTTCACCCCGCTCGGCCCCGTCCGCGCCGACTTCGTCTAGGGGTCAGGTCTTGAATTACGACATTTCTCCGGTCGCAGGAGAGTTCATAGCTCCAAGAATGTCGTAATTCAAGACCTGACCCCATCAGGGCACGAGGACGACCTTGCCGTGGTGGCCTGCCTCCATCACCGCTTCGTGGCTGCGCGCGGCCTGCGCGAGCGGCAGCTCCTGGGCGATGACCGGGCGCAGCGAGCCGTTGCGGAGCCCCTCGACCAGCGCGGCGTGGATGCCCGCGAGCTGGGCCGGCGTCGCGTGGTTGAGCGCCATGCCGAGGATGGCCGCGTCCTTGTTCATGGCCAGCCGCGCGTTGATCTCGGTATTGCCGCGGTTGCCGATGACCACGATGCGGCCCCGCGTCGCGATGGCGCCGAGGTCCTTCTGGAGATTCACGTTCGCCAGCATCTCCATGATGATGTCGGGCCCGCGCCCGCCGGTCAGCCGGACGCACTCCTCGAGATAGCCCGCCGCGGTGTGGTCGAGCACGTGCTGCGCGCCCTGCTCCGCGACGAGGCGCCGCCCCTTCTCGGTGCTCGCGGTGCCAATGACGGTGAGGCCGCGCGCCCGCGCGAGCTGGACCGCGCCGATGCCCACGCCGCCGCTGGCTCCGTGGACCAGCACGGTCTCGCCCGCCTCACCGTGGGCGCGGTTGAAGAGGGCGTGATAGGCGGTCGCGTAGGGGACGTTCACGGCCGCGCCCTGCGCGAAGGTGGCGTTGGCGGCCAGCGGGTGCACCTGCGCTTGCTCGCACACCGCGTACTCGGCGTAGGCGCCCGTGGCCGTGCCGCCCACGTAGACGCGGTCGCCCGGCTTCACCGCGGTGACGCCGGAGCCCACCGCCTCGATGACGCCGGCCGCATCC
>DASQAL010000194.1:0-36835 GCA_035635775.1 Candidatus Acidiferrum sp. | reverse complement strand
TGTCCACGGCGCCCGTCTCCTGGAAATACGCGCGGTGCGAGCCGGTGGCCGCCGCCGATGTGCCCGAAGGCGGCGCGGGCAGCGGCGGCGGCTCCTCGGCCGCGCGCGCCGTCACGCGCAGGTTGACGCACTCCACGTTCTCTCCGGTGGCATAGCCATAGAGCTGGCGGTGGCGCTTCTCGAAGGCCGCCTTGAGCGCGCCTGGCCCGCCCGGGACGAAGTCCACCTCGAGCTCGTAATTCTGGCCGAGATAGCGGAAGTCGAGGCTCCGCCGCACGACGATCCGGTCCATGGCATGCCCTTCGTCCAGGAGCGGGCGAAGGCACTGGGTCTCGAGAGCGCGGAAGCGCTCCTCCACCACCTTGGCGTCCCACGTCTCGAGTCGCGCCCGGTGCGTCTGCACCGTGTCATAGCGAAGCGGCGAGACGAGGCAGCCCAGGGCCGAGAAGGCGCCCGAGTGCGCCGGCACGATGACGCTCGAGATCCCGGCCTGGCGCGCGAGGGCGCCCGCGTGCAGCGGCCCCGCCCCGCCATAGGCGATGAGCGAGAACTCGCGGAGATCGTAGCCGCGCTGGACCGAGACGAGCCGCAGGGCGCGGAGCATGTTGGCATTGGCGACCTCGACCACGCCATGCGCGGCTTCGATGAGGGAGAGCCCGAAGCGCTTGGCGAGCGGCCCCATGGCGGACTCCGCCCGGGCCGGATCGAGGCGGATGGAGCCGCCGTAAACGCGCTCCGCGTTCAGATAGCCGAGCAGCAGGTTGGCATCGCTCACCGTGGGCTCGGTGCCGCCCTGCCCATAGGAGGCCGGCCCCGGCATGGCGCCGGCGCTTCGGGGTCCCACCTTGAGCGCACCGGTGGGCTCGACCCTCGCGATGGAGCCGCCGCCCGCGCCGATGGACTCGACGGCGATCATGGGCAGCCGCGCCGGATAGTCGCCGAGCTTGCGCTGCCCCGCCGTCTCGGGCACGCCGTCGGCGATGAGGCAGACGTCCGTGGTGGTGCCCCCCATGTCGAAGGCCAGCGCGCGCGCGAGCCCGAGCGCGCGCGCGGTATACGCGGCGGCGGCCACGCCGCCCGCCGGCCCCGACATGGCCATGCTGAGCGGACGCTCCTTGGCCGCCTCCACCGACATCATGCCCCCGGCGGAATGGAGGAGATGGAGCGGCTTGCCGCCGGCGCGCTGGGCGAGGTCATCGAGATAGCGGGCGGCCAGGGGCATGACCGAGGCATTGAGCACGGTGGTGCAGCCGCGCTCGTATTCCCGGAACTCCGCGTTGATCTCGCTCGAGACCGAGACGTGCCGGAAGTGCGGCTCGAGCGCCCGCCGGAGCGCCTGCTCGTGCGCCGGATTGGCGTAGGCGTGGAGCAGGCACACCGCCACCGCCTCCACCCCTTCGGCCCGCAACGCGGCGACGATCCCTTCGAGCTCGCCGGGGGCGAGCGGGGTCTGCACGGTGCCGTCCGGCCCCACCCGCTCGGTGATCTCGAGGCGCCGGCGGCGGGGCACCAGCGGCTCCGCCCGCGCGGGCAGCTCGAGGCGGTAGAGATGCGCGCGGTTCATACGCGCGATCTCGAGGACGTCGCGGAAGCCGCGGGTGGTGACGAGGCCCACCGGGGCGACACGGCCTTCCACGATGGCGTTGGTGATGGTGGTGGTGCCGTGGGCGAGCGAGGCGCAGGCCTCGCCCGCCCGCAGCAGCGCGCGCAGGCCGTCGAGCACCCCCTGGGCCCGGTTGTCGGGCACCGTGGGGACCTTGCATGAGCGCACCTCCCCGGTGACGTCGTCGACGGAGACGACGTCGGTGAAGGTGCCCCCCACGTCCACGCCGACGCGGAGGCGGCTCACGCCCGGATCGAGGCTCCCGTCACTTGCGGTCGGCCCACTTGGGCAGCGGGTACATCAGGTCCCCGGAGGCGAGCTCGAACGGCCAGGCGATCTTGAGCGCCCCGCCGCGCCACTGGGTGATCAGCGGGGTGCCCAGCTCGTTCTGGCCGGTCTTGGGGTCGAAGGCCACGCCCTTCCACGGCATGATGAGCTGGTTCGGCTTGAGATCGGTGGCGACCAGCGCCTTGCGGATCGCCTCGGGGTCGGTGGAGCCCGCGCGGTTGATCGCCTCCGCGAGCACCATCATGCCGGCGAAGGCGCGCGAGGTATTGTCGTTGAGGTCCTTGCCCGACCGCTTCCGGTACATCTCGTTGACCCGGCCGATCACCGGCCGCTTGCCGGCCAGATCCAGAGAGAACACCGAGCGGGACATGACGCCGTCGGCGTCCTTGCCCACCCCGGCCACGAAGTCGCTCTCCACGAAGCCCGCGTCCTGGGCCAGGATCATGGGCGGGTTGTAGTCGAGCTCGCGCGCGGTCTTGATGAACAGGATCGCGTCGGAGGTGTAGGAGGTCGGCAGCAGGACGTCGGGATTCGCCGCCTTGAGCCGCTGCACCTCGGTCTGCATGCCGGTGGTGCGCGCGCGGTAGGCGATCTTCTCCACCACCCGGTAGCCGCCGGCCTGGGCGAGCTGCTCCTGGACCCGTGCCGAGTCCGCGCCGAAGAGCGTGTCCTCGTGGAGGATGCCCACCGTGGCGATCTTCGTCCCGCGCCGGGCCTGCAGCTCCTTCAGGAACTCGAACATCGCGATCGTGAAGTGCTCGTCGTGCGGGCTGGTGCGGAAGAACCACTTGAAGCCGCGGCGGTGGAGCGTGGGCGAGGAGGACTCGCCCGAGAAGTACGGGATGCCGAGCCGCTCGCACACCACGCTTGCGGTGGCCGACACGCTGCTGTGGTAGGCCCCGTAGAGCGTGACCGCCTTCTCCTGCGTGATCAACCGCTCCGCCTCCGACTGGCCCAGCTCCGGCTTGCCCTGGTGGTCCACGAAGATCAGCCGCAGCTTGGCCCCGCCGAGCCCGGGCAGGCCCTCGGTCCGCGCCAACGGCAGGTCCAGGTCCTGGCGGGTGTTCACGATCTCGGCCGCGGTCTCCGCGGCGGCCTTGGCATCCACCCCCGCCTGCGCCACCGGGCCGCTCAGCGGGTAGAGCACGCCGATCACCACCTCGCGGCCCTGCGCCCAGGCCCGCGGCGCCGACGCGGCCAGCGCGCCGACTCCCAGGAGCTTCACGACGTCACGTCTACGCATGGCATGCCTCCTCCGCCCGACGGCGGGATTCGCCCCCTGCGGTTGCCCCGTGATAAGCCTGGCCGGTGATCACTGGAGACCGCTTCGCGAGCGGGGATGATCGGTCGAAGAAGTCGCTGGCCTGGCCCGTCACCGTTGTTCGGGCGCGGCATCGGCGGATACCGGATGCATCGATGCGCCCAAGAATGGCGGAGCCGCCGTGCCACGTCAAGGCCCGCCCGGCGGCGGGTTGCGGGGCCGCGCGCGCCTGGACTATCCTCGGGCTCCTATCCTGAGCTCGCTCGGAGGACGCGATGGCGGAGACGGTGACCTGGCCCGACGGCGCGCGCTGCGCCGTCATGATGACGTTCGACCTCGACGGCGAGAGCCCGTGGATCCACCGCGACCCCGCGCTCGCCGAGCGCCCACTCCACATGTCGATGGGGGCCTACGGGCCCAAGACGGGCATGCCGCGCATCCTCGAGCTGCTCGACCGCTACGGGATCAAGACCTGCATCTTCATCCCAGGGTGGATCGTGGAGCGCTACCCCGCGCTCTGCGAGGAAATTCTGAAGCGCGGCCACGAGTTGGGCCACCACGGCTATCTCCACGAGAAGCCCTTCTTCATGAAGAGCCGCGAGGAAGAGGAGGAGCTGCTCCTGAAGAGCCTCGCGGTTTTCAAGAAGGTGCTGGGGGTCGTCCCGCTCGGCTCCCGCACGCCCTCCGCAGATCCGAGCCGCCACACCATGGAGCTGCTCGCGCGGCACGGCTTCGTCTATCACAGCAATGCGCTCGACACCGACCTCCCCTACTGTCACCAGACCGCCCACGGCCCCCTGGTGGAGCTCCCCACCGCGTGGTGCAACAACGACGCGCCGTTCTTCCTGTGGAGCGCGGTGCCTCCGGTGGGCAACGGCATCTGGAGCCAGCAGGACGTGTGGGAGATCTGGTCCGAGGAGTTCGAGGGCCTCTACGCGGAGGGCGGCTTCTTCAACTGGCTCGGGCACCCGCAGATCATCGGCCGTCCGTCACGCCTGCGCATGGTCGAGCGGCTCATCCAGCTCATCCTGGGCAAGGGCCGGGTGTGGTGGCCGCGTCCGGTGGACCTCGCCCGCTTCTGCCTCGAGCGCGACAAACTCCCGGCGGCCTCCGCCTGATGGGCGGGCGGCTCGCCGGCAAGGTCGCGCTGATCACCGGCGCGGGCCGCGGCTTCGGCCGCGCCATCGCGCTCGCCTTCGCCCGCGAGGGTGCGCGGGTGGCCGCGAACTACCTGGGTAGCCAGGCGGGCGCGGAAGCGGTGGTCGCGGAGGCGGGCCGGCTCGGCGTCGAAGCGGTCGCCCTCCGCGGCGACGTGGCGCGCGAGGACGACGTGAAGGCGCTGGTGGCGGCGACCCTCGAGCGCTTCGGGCGCCTCGACGTCCTGGTCAACAACGCGGGCATCATGGTGCGCGCGCCGATGCTCGCGGTGCCCGCGGAGGAGTGCCGGCGCATGTTCGACGTCAACGTCACCGGCACCATGCTGTGCAGCCGCCACGCCCTGCCTGCCATGATCGAGCGGAAGGGCGGCCGGATCATCAACCTCTCGTCCCAGCTCGCCCAGCGCGCGGTCGGCGGCGGCGGCTTCGCGGCCTACGCGGCCACCAAGGGCGCCATCGAGTCGCTCACCCGGGCGCTCGCCGCCGAGGTCGGCGCTCACGGCATCACGGTCAACGCCATCGCGCCCGGCGGCATCGAGACCGACATGAGCCGCGACGTGATGACCGAGGAGTACCGGACGCGCCGCCTCGCCGAGCTGCCGCTCCACCGGTTCGGCGGCGTGGACGACGTGGCCTACTGCGCGGTCGTGCTGGCCTCCGACGAGGCCGGCTATCTCACCGGGCAGATCCTCCACCCGAGCGGCGGCTGGGTGTCGGGGTGACCGCGGTGCGGTATCCGTGGCCTTCGGGCAAGCGGTCCGCCGCCGTCCTCTCGTTCGACGTCGACGCGGAGTCCGGCTTCCTCTTCCGCGAGCCCGAGAAGGCCCGGCGCAGCCTCGGCGACCTGGAGGAGCGCCGCTTCGGGCCTCGGGTGGGCGTGGACCGGATCCTCCGCCTGCTGGATCGCCTGAAGCTCCGGGCCAGCTTCTTCATCCCGGGCTGGACGGTCGAGCACCACTTCGACGCGTGCCGGCGAATCCGCGACGCGGGCCACGAGATCGGCGCCCACGGCAACGTCCACGAGGCGCTCGGTTTCCTCGACGAGGAGCAGGAGGAGCGGGTGATGCGCGAGCAGATCGAGATCCTGGCCTCGCGCCTGGGCGTACGGCCGGCCGGCTACCGCTCGCCCTCCTGGGACGTCAACGTGTGGACCCCCGACCTGCTCAAGCGCCACGGCTTCCTCTACGACAGCTCGCTGATGGGCAACGACGTGCCGTACGACGTGCCAACCACCCAGGGGCCGCTCACCGAGGTGCCGGTGCAATGGCTGCTCGACGACGCGCCGCTCTTCCGCCACGTCTACGGCGCCACCAACGCGATCGCCGACCCGGGCCGGGTGCTCCAGATGTGGAGCAAGGAGTTCGCGGCGATGCACGCGGAGAACGGCTGCTTCGTGCTGACCTGCCACCCCTTCGTGAGCGGGCGCGCCTCCCGCATTGCCCTGCTGGAGGACCTGGTGACCTACATGCGCCGCGCCCGCGGCGTGTGGTTCACCACCTGCGAGGAGGTGGCCCGCTGGCACGCGGGCGGGCCCGCCCGCCCGCCGGCTACCCGCCCGGCTTCGGGGGCTCGCTCGGCCGCACGCGGACGGCGGCGCCGCTGACAAGCGAGTCGGCGGGGTCGAGGATGATCGCATCCTTCGGCCCGAGGCCCGACACCACTTCCACGCTGCCGCCGTAGTCGCGGCCGATCGTCACCCCCACCAGCTCCGCGCGCCCGTTCCGCACCACCGCGACCTGCAATCCCTCCGAGCGGAAGAGCAGGGTGTTGGCGGGAATGGTGAGCCCGCGCGCCTCGCGGCCCACCCGCAGCCGCACCACCACGTAGGCGCCGGGCAGCACCTCGCCGGTGGAATTCTCCACCTCCACCTCGCTGACCATGGTCCGGGTCACCGGGTCGAGCGCGTTGGACGTCCGGGCCAGCGTGCCGCGGAAGGCCCGGCCGGGCATCTCCTCGAGGGTGACGGTGGTCGGGGTGCCGGGCTGAGCGGCCTGGGCATAGGCCTGCGGCACGGAGACGGAGACGCGCAGCTTGTCGATGGCGGCCAGGCGGAACAGCTCGCGCGCGGCGCCGCCCGCGTCGACGAGCGCGCCGATGTCGGTATTGCGCGCGGTGATGATGCCCGCGAACGGCGCGGTGATCCGCTGGAAGGACTGCAGATCCTCGAGGCGCTTGACGTTGGCCCCGTTTGAATCCACGATCGCCCGCCGCGCGTGATAGTCGCTGACCTTCTCGTCCGTCTCCTGGCGCGACACCGCGTTGCGCTGGAGCAAGGTCTGCCAGCGCTCGGACGTGGTCCGGGCCATCTCCATGGTCGCGCGCGCGTTCTCCAGCTCCGCGCGGGCCTGGCGGAGCTGCTGGTCGAGCTCCGGCGTCTCGAGCTCGGCCAGGAGCTGGCCCGCGGTCACCCGCGTGCCGATGTCCACGTAGCGCTTCTTGAGGTACCCGTTCGCCCGCGCGTAGATCACCGCGTCGGTGAACGCGCGCGCCGTTCCCGGCAGCACCAGCTCGTCGCTGGGCGCGGTCGCGCCCGGGTACACCACCGCCACGGTGGGAACGGCCGCCACCTCGGTCGCCCGCTTCAGCGCCGCGTCGGCGCCCCGGCGGCCGTGGAGCCCGGCGTAGATGGCGCCGGCGAGGATCAGGGCGGCCGCCAGAACGATCCAGAAGCCGGAGGAGCCGCGCCAGCCGCTCATGCGGCGGGCTCCGGATGGTGCGGGCTCCGGGCGCGGCGCCCGCTCCCGTGAAGCAGGCTGAAGACCGTGGGCACGAAGACCAGCGTCGCGACGGTGGCGAGCAGGAGACCCCCGATCACCGCGCGCCCCAGCGGCGCGTTCTGCTCGCCGCCGTCGCCCAGGCCCAGCGCCATCGGGATCATGCCGATGATCATGGCCAGCGCGGTCATGAGCACGGGTCGGAATCGCGTGGCCCCCGCCTCGATCGCGGCCAGACGGGCGTCGCCGTGCTCACCCAGCCGATCCTTGGCGAAGGAGACCACGAGGATGCTGTTGGCGGTCCCCACCCCCATGCACATGATCGCGCCCATGAGGGCGGGCACGCTCAGCGTGGTGCCGGTGAGGAAGAGGAACACGATGATGCCGGCGAGGGCGGCGGGCAGCGCGGTGCTGATGATGAACGGATCGAGCCACGACTGGAAGTTCACGACGATCAGCAGGTAGACGAGCACGATTGCGAAGGCGAGGCCGCCCAGGAGCCCCAGGTAAGAGGCGCGCATGGTCTCCACCTGCCCGCGCAGGGTGACGAAGCTGCCGCGCGGCAGGTTCGGACGATGGGCGTCAATGATCCGGACGATGTCGCGGCCCACCGCGCCCAGGTCCCGATCCTGCACCGAGCCGTAGATGTCCATCACCCGGCGGGTATTGTAGTGCGAGATCACCGTCATCGAGTTCGCGCGCGAGATGGAGGCTACGTCCCCGAGGTTCTGGGGCCGCGCGCCCACCGCGCCGATCGGGATGTTCTGGAGGTCCTGGAGCGACTGGATGCTGTACTGGGGCGTCTGGGTGACCAGGTTGTAGCTGACCCCGTTCTGCCAGTTGAGGAACGTGGTCGGCGACGTGGTGCCGCTGCCCGCCAGCGACAGCAGCACGCTGTTGGCGACGTCACGCGGGGTGAAGCCGGCCCCCGCCGCCTTGACGCGGTCCACCGTCACCTGGAGATTCGGCGTGTCGAAGTTCTGCTGGATCCGCAGGTCGGTCAGCCCGGGAACGTGCCGCAGGTCGTCCAGGAGGCGGTTGGCGACCTGCCGGTTGCCCTCGATGTCGCCGCCCTCGATCTGCACGTCGATCGGGGCGGGCAGCCCGAAGTTGAGGATCTGGGTCACGATGTCGGCGGCCACGAAGTAGAAGGTCACACCGGGGAACTCCTGGGGCAGCCGCGCGCGTAGACTGCGCACGTAGTCGGCGGTGGGCCGGTGCCCCTCCTTGAGGGTGACCAGGACGTCGGCGTCCGCCGCGCCGATGAAGCCGGAGCGACTGTACATGTAGTTGATCGTCGAGTACGGCAGCCCGATATTGTCGATGATGTTGTCGAGCTCCTCGGCCGGGATCTCCCGGCGGATCGCGGTCTCCACCAGGTCGGCCAGGCGCGCGGTCTCTTCGATCCGGGTTCCGGTCTTGGCGCGCAGGTGCAGGATGAACTGCCCGTTGTCGCTCACCGGGAAGAAGTTCTCCCCGAGCCAGGGCACCAGGAGCCCCGCGCTCACGCACACCGCGAGGAACGCGGCCACGAACGCGGCCTGCCGGGAGAGCAGCCGCTCCAGCAGCCCGCGGTAGGCGGCCCGCAGCCGCTCGAAGCCGCGCTCGAAGCCGCGCTGCAGCCGCACGAACGGGTTGCGCGAGCGGCCATCGTGGTGCGCCTTCGCGCGCAGCAGGTACATGGCGAGCGTGGGGACGAGCGTGCGCGAGAGCACGTAGGAGGCGAGCATCGCGAAGACCACCGCCTCCGCGAGCGGCACGAAGAGGTACCGCGCGGTGCCGCTCAGGAAGAACATGGGCAGGAAGACGATGCAGATGCAGAGCGTGGAAACGAGGGTGGGCACCGCGATCTGGGCCGCCCCGTCGAAGATGGCGCTCCGCAGCTCCCGGCCCTCCTCGAGAAAGCGCTCGATGTTCTCGATGGTGACGGTGGCGTCGTCGACCAGGATGCCCACCGCGAGGGCGAGGCCGCCCAGGGTCATGATGTTGATGGTCTCCCCGAGGAAACTCAGGGTGATCACCGAGGTCAGGATCGAGAGCGGGATCGAGACCGCGATGATTAGGGTGCTGCGCCAGCTCCCCAGGAAGAGCAGGATCATCAGGGCGGTGAGACAGGCCGCGATGATCGCCTCGTGGATCACGCCCGTCACCGCCCCGCGCACGAAGACCGACTGGTCCGCAATCAGGTCGACCTTGAGCTCCTGGGGCAGCGTGCTGGCCACTCGCGGGATCGCCTCCCGGACGTTGTTCACGATGTCGAGGGTGGAGACGTTCCCGCTCTTGAGCACGGTGAGGAGGGTGCCGCGGCGGCCGTCCCGCCGTGCGATGTTGGTCTGGATCCCGAAACCGTCGCGCACGTTGGCCACGTCCCTCAGGTAGATGGTCGAATTGCCCACCACCTTGATCGGGATGTCGGCCAGGTCGGCCACCGTCCGCGGGGCCGCGTTCATCGTGACGTCGTACTCGAATCCGCCGATCTTGGCCGTGCCCGAGGGCAGGACCAGGTTCTGCACGTTCAGCGAGTCGAGCACCTCGGCGGGCGAGAGGCCCTTGGCCTGGAGCATGCGCGGGTTGAGATCCACCATGACCTGGCGCTGCTTGCCCCCGAAGGGGAAGGGAATGGCCACGCCCCGGATCGTCACGAGCTGCGGCCGCAGGAAGTTGACGCCGAGATCGAAGAGCTGCTGCTCGGCGAGCCCCTCGCCCGACAGCGCGAGCTGCAGGATCGGCACGCTCGAGGCGCTGAAGTTGATGATGAGGGGCGGCGTGGTGCCGGGCGGGTACTGCCGGATCACGGTCTGCGAGATCGCGGTGATCTGGGCGTTGGCGGTGTCGAGGCTCGCGTTCGGCTGCAGGTAGACCTTGATGATGGCCTGCCCGTTGACGGTGGTGGACTCGATGCGCTGGATATTGTCCACCGTGGTGGTGAGCACCCGCTCGTAGGACGTGGTGATGCGGCCTTCGAGCTCCTCCGCGTTGAGCCCGCGGTATTGCCAGGCCACCGCGATCACCGGGATATTGACGTTGGGGAAGATGTCGGTGGGCGTGCGGGCGATGACCACCGGGCTCACGATCAGGATCAGGAGCGCGAGGACGATGAAGGTGTACGGCCGGTCAAGCGCGATCCGGACGATCCACACCGGGGCCGCTCCTAGCCGGTGACCGTGCGCCGCCCCGCCTCGCGCACGAGGCGGCGGTCCGCCTCCGGCGTCGCGGCGCGCGCGATCCGCAGCACGAGGTCCTGGGTGTGGGTCGGGATCACCTTCCCCTCCGGCCAGTGCGTGCCCCACGGATCCTGCCCGGCCGCCACCGCGCGGATGCCGTCGCGCACGATGCGCCGGAGCATGATCACGCCGCGGTCGGTGGAGGCCAGGTGCTCGAGCGCGTGGACCGCGACGGCGCGCTGGCTCGACTGGGCGTCGTAGTCCGCGGGGAAGCGCTGGCGGGCCTCGTAGGGCCGGTCCCCGGATTGCCCGAAGCCGGGTCGCGCGACCTGCTCGGGCGAGAGTCCCCACGCGGGATCCACCTGGGCCAGCTCGAAGTTCGTCGTGTGCGTATCGTCGTTGGGCACCGCCCAGCGGATGACCACGGGCCGGCTCGACGCCTTGGGCGCGGCCGCCTCCTCGACCTCGCGCGTGAACTGATGCACGTTGGGCGGCATGAAATCGCAGACGCGCACCCAGACGAGGTCGTTCACGCGGCGGGTCGCGATGTAGACCATGCCCGCGCCGGTGGTGAGCCAGTCGAGCTCCGGCACCACCCCGAAGGCTGGAGTGAACTGGTAGCCGCTCGACAGCGCGTGCAGGAACGCGGTGTGCACCGGGTCCATGCTGTTGTCCTTCACCTGGAGCCAGTTGCACGGCAGCGCGAACTCGCCCGCGGGCATCAGGGTGTGGCCGGGCACCTCGAACGAGTCGTAGAGCGGAAACGCGGGCCGTCGGTCGGGTGGGCCCAGATACGCGAAGACGAGCCCGCAGTATTCATGCGTGGGATACGCGCCCTGCCACACGCGCTCGCACAGGCGACTGCCCGCGGGTTCGCCGGGCGTCTCGAGACAGCGCCCGTCCACGTCGTAGACCCAGCCGTGGTAGCAGCAGCGCAGGCCGCGCTCGAGCGGAATGCCGAACTCGAGCGACGTGCCGCGATGCGCGCAGTGCAGGTGGAGCACGCCGAGGCGCCCGCCGCGATCGCGGAAGACCACGAGATCCTCGCCGAGGATGCGCACGCGGCGCGGCGGTCCGTCCAGGTCGCGCGTGAAGGCCACCGGCTGCCAGAAGCGCCGCAGGTATTCGCCGCCCGGAGTGCCCGGACCGACCTGGGTGAGCTCGGGATCGGGAGCCGGCGTCGCCCGGCGCGCGTATCCGTCGAACGGGCTGCCGGGCGCGGGCTCCAAGGCCATGAGTGCCGCTCAGCATGGGGCCGGTCCGGCGGCGCGTCAAGGGCACGGGACAATCATCAGGCCATGCACAATCTTCGTGGCGTGCAAATCTCCCATGGTGGGTGGGGGGCTACCCAGGAAGGGATTTTCGGTGGCCCTGTCATCCAGAAAACACCATATAACTTACATAGTTACTATTGGAATGGGGCTTGCTGTTCATGCCGCCCATGGCTAGACTAATGCGGAACCTGCTGACCGGAAGCGCGCTCTTCCTCGCTGGCTGCCTGGCCCTCGCCGGACCGGCCGGAGCCGAGGCTGAACCCCCCATTTCGATGGCTGTGGACCCGACCCCGATGGAGCCGGTCGGGGTGGTCCAGGTGGCATGGCCCGTGGCCCCCGAAGCCGGCTGGGCGGAAACCTTCGGCCAGCCGGCCGAGGGTGCGGATGCCCAGATCATCAGCCTGGCCCTGGTGACCGAGCCGACCCCGGCGGTCGCCCGCCCGGCCCCGGCCCCGGCGTACCGGGTCCAGCTCAACGAGCACGTCCGGTTCTTCCTCGACCGGTTCCAGACCGGCTACCGGCGCGAGGTCACCGAGGGCCGCCTGGCGCGCTCCGGCCGCTATCTGCCCATGATCCTGGACATTTTCAGGGAGAAGGGCCTTCCGGAAGAGCTGGTCTTCACCGCCATGATCGAGAGCGGCTTCAACCCGGTGGCCGTCTCGCGTGCTGGCGCCAAGGGCCTCTGGCAGTTCATGGCCCCGACCGCGCGCCTCTACGGCCTCCGCGTGGACCGCTGGCTGGACGAGCGCCTCGACCCCGAGAAGTCGACGGTGGCCGCGGCCAACTACCTGCGTGATCTCTATACCGTCTTCGGCTCGTGGGACCTGGCCCAGGCCGCCTACAACGCGGGCGAGGTCCGGGTGCAGCAGGCGATCCAGGGCACCGGCACGCGCGACTTCTGGGTGCTCCACCGTCGCAGCCCGCACCTGCTTCCGGAGACGAAGAACTTCATTCCCGCCATCCACGCCGCGACCCTGATCGGCCGCCAGCCGGAGCAGTACGGCTTCACGGTGGTGCCGGAGGAGCCGGTGCGCTACGACCTCGTGACCGTGCCCAAGGGCACCCGGCTCCTGCGGTTGGCAGGGCTGTCGGGCGTCGCGCTCGCCGACCTCGAGCAGCTCAATCCCGAGCTCTGGCAGAAGCAGACGCCGCCCGATGCTCCCTACGATCTGAAGATCCCGCTCGGCACCGCCGGCGCGATGCAGGCCGCGGTCGAGATGGACACGGCACCCCGCCGGATCGCGCCCGCGCCGCGCGCCGGCGTCCACGTCGTGCAGGCGGGCGACACGGTCTGGCGCATCGCCCGGCAGTACGGAGTTTCCACGGCGCAGCTCGCGCGCTGGAACGGCCTCGAGCGGCCGGACCGCATCTTCCCCGGCGAGCGCCTGCGCATCACCACCTCCTAGCCCAAGCCCGCGCCCGGTCGACCGGCTCACGCGCCGGTTGACCGGGCGCGGCTGCCGTGGAGAATAGCGGCCCGGAGGATCTCATGGGTCGACTCGACGGCAAGGTCGTGGTGGTCACCGGGGCGAGCCGCGGCATCGGCGCCGACGTCGCCCGGCTCTTCGCATCCGAAGGCGGCCGCGTGATCTGCGCGGCCCGCACCCTGCAGGAAGGCCAGCATCTCCTCGCCGGCTCACTCGAGACCACGGTGGCCGCCATCCGCGAGGCGGGGGGCGAGGCCCACGCGGTCGCCGTGAACATCGCGGAGCCCGCGGAGTGCGCGCGGCTGATCGAGGAGGCGCGCCAGCGCTACGGCCCGGTGGACGTGCTGGTCAACAACGCGGCGCTCACCTACTACATCCCGGTGAAGGACTACCCGGTCGGCAAGTGGCTGCGCTCGTGGGCCGTGAACTTCCAGGCCCCGTTCGTGCTGAGCCAGCTCGTGCTCGGCGACATGATCTCCCGCCGGAGCGGCGCCATCGTCAATATCTCCTCGGGCTCCGCGATCGGGCCCGGACGCGGGCCCTATCCCGATCTCGCGGTGGGCCCGCGCGGCGGCACCTGCTACGGCGCCGAGAAGGCCGCGCTCGAGCGCTTCACCCAGGGCCTGGCCTCGGAGGTGTTCCAGTACGGCATCTCGGTGACGGCGGTCGCGCCCTCGCAGGTCGTGCCCACCCCCGGCACCGTGTACCACCGACTCGTGAGCGGCCTCGACGACCCGCGCGGCGAGCCGCCGCTCCTGATGGCGCGGGCCGCGCTGCTGCTGGCCACCGAGCCGGTTGAGCGGGTGAGCGGGCGCGTGACCTATAGCCAGCAGATCCTCCGCGAGTTCGGCTGGATCGAGACGGCCCGCGGCCGCGGGGTGGACACGCGCGGCAGCGGCTACTCGGAGATCTAGCCATGAGCGACGGCGCGTGAGATCGGGTGGGTGGCGCCGGGAGCCGCGCCCGGGCGACCGAGCGAAGTGGGCCCCCCGAGTCCGGTGCGCCGCTCGAAGAGCGGCGATTCCGGCAAGTGGGTGACGCAGCCGGTCGCCCGGGCGCGGCTCCCGGCGACAGGACCCACCCGCCTCTCGCGCGCGTCGTGGTGGTGGGCGCGACCGGATCGGGCAAGTCCACCTTCGCGCAACGGCTGGCCGTCCGGCTCGGCGCCGAGTACGTCGAGCTCGACGAGCTCTTCTGGGACGCCCACTGGACGGAGGCCGCGCCGGACGTCTTCCGCGCCCGGGTCGAGCGCGCGACCGCCGGGCCCCGGTGGGTCGTGGCCGGCAACTACGGCCGGGTCCGCGATCTCCTGTGGCCCCGGGCGGACACCATCGTCTGGCTTGACTACGCATTCCCGCTCGTCCTGCGCCGCCTGACCGTGCGCACGGTGCGCCGGGCCGTCACCGGCGAGGTCCTCTGGAACGGAAACCGCGAGTACTTCCTGGAGCACTGCCGACTCTGGTCGCAGAAGTCGCTGTTCCACTGGCTCTTCAAGACCTACTGGGCCTACCGGCGTGAGCTCCCCGTCCTCTTCGCCCAGCCCGCCCACGCCCACCTCCGGATCGCGCGCCTGCTCCGGCCCCGCGAGGCGGAGGCGTGGCTCGCCGGCCGCGCGCCGGAGTGACTTGACGACGGGAGTCCCCCCGGCGCAAGATGCGCGGGCGGAGGGACCGGACCCATGCATTTCGGGATCTTCCTGGAGGAGCGACGCCGCGGCGTCAGCGAAGGCGCCACGCTGCGCGAGACCCTCGAGCTGGCGGACGCGGGGGAGGCGGGCGGCCTCGACGGCGTCTGGCTCGGCGAGATCCATTTCAACGGCGGGCGCTCGATTCAGTCCGCCCCGCTCGCGCTCGCGAGCTTCATGGCCGCCCGCACCCGGCGCATCCGCGTGGGCATCGCGGTGCAGGTGCTCCCGCTCGGCAACCCGCTGCGTATCGCCGAGGAAGCGGCCACCGTGGATCAGCTCAGCGAGGGGCGCCTCGACTTCGGGATCGGACGCAGCGGCTCGGCCCGCACCTACGATCTGCTCGGCGTGCCCTACGGCGAGAGCCAGGCGCGCTTCCTCGAGTCGCTCGAGATCATCCGCCTGGCCTGGAAGGGCCAGCCCTTCAGCTACGACGGCAAGTTCTACCGATTCCAGAACGTCACGGTGTCCCCGACGCCCTACCAGGTGCCGCACCCGCCGCTGCGCATGGCCGCCAACTCGCCGGAGACCTTCCCCCAGGTCGCGCGCCTCGGCCTGCCGCTCTTCATCGGGCTTCGCGATCTGGACATACCCGCGCAGCGCGGGCACCTCCGCGCGTACCGGGAGGCCTGGCGCGAGGCGGGGCATCCGGGGGAAGCGGACATCTACCTGCGCATCCCGGTGTACGCGGCCCCGACCGAGGCGGCGGCGCGCGAGGAACCGCGGGAGGCCATGACCTACTTCTTCGAACGGCACGTCCAGCTCGTCCAGTCCGGCCTCGGCCGCGGCGACACCGGCCCGCTGGATCGGCGCCAGATCATGGCGGACCGGATCGCCGCGATGCCGTACGAAGAGGTCTTGAAGACCCGCGTCGCGTTCGGCACCGCGGCGTCACTGAGAGAGCGCCTCGGGGAGATCGCGGAGGACCTGGGGCTCAGCGGCATCGTCGCCGAGCTGAACCCCAGCGGCCTCCTGTCCCTCGATCAGATGCGGCGGACCCTCGACATCCTCACCCGCGAGGTGATCCCTACTTTCCGTTGACGAAGGCCTGCACGCGCTTCCACGCGTCCGCCGACGCCTCCGCGAACTCGGTGTACTTCCGGTCGAAGAAGCTGTGCGGCGCCCCCGGGTACACCTTCAAGTCGTGCTTGATCCCCGCCTTGCGGCACGCCCCGTCGAAGGCCTCCACGTCGGCGGGCGGGATGCCCTCGTCGGCGCCCCCGAAGATCGACTGCACCGCGCACGTGTAGCGCGGCACCGCGTCGACCGGCTTGGGCCGGTCCGGCCAGCGCTTGAGCCCCGACGGCCAGCCGTAGAAGCCGATCACGCCCGCGTACCCGAGCCCGCTCGCCGCCTGCAGATACGACAGCGCGCCGCCGAAGCAGAAGCCCACCGAGTAGAGCGACTTCACCTGCCCGCCATCGGCGGTGCGGAGATAGGCCGCGCCCGCGGCGATATCGGCCTGCAGCGTCTCCGGCTTGGTCAAAGGCACCTGCGACATGAAGTCGAAGGCCTCGCTGCGGTCCTCCGACGGCGCGGTGCGCGCGAAGAAGTCGATCGCGACCGCGTCCACCCCGATCTCGGCGAAGCGATCGGCCAGCTCCTTGTAGTACGGGTGCAGGCCGCGCACGTCCGGGATCACGACCATGCCCGCGCCGGTAGGCTTGGCCGCTCGGGCGGCGTGGGCCATGACACGGGTGCCGTCACTCGAGGTGAGCTGCAGGTCGCGGGAGCCGGCGGCGCCCCCCGAGATCGGAGGAATCGGAGGAAAGGAATCGTCGTCTACGCACATGATCGGGATCTCCTGTCAGTAGGGTTTGGCTACATGTCCAGGCCGCCGTTGACGCCCCAGACCTGGCCGGTGATGTAGCTCGACGCGTCGGCGGCCAGGAAGTGCACGACGCGCGCCACTTCTTCGGGCTTGCCGAGCCGCCCGAGCGGGATCTGGCCGACGATCCGCTCCAGCACCTTGGCCGGGATGTGCTCGAGCATCTCGGTGGCGATGAAGCCGGGCGTCACCGTGTTCACGGTGAGCCCCACCCCGTCCGGATCCGTGAGCCGTCCGGCTTTCGCGAGCAGGAATGCGGCCTCACGGGCGAGCGTCTTGGTGAGGCCGAACAGCCCGGACTTGGACGCCGCGTAGTTGGCCTGGCCGATATTGCCCATCTCGCCGATCACGCTCGAGACGTTCACGATGCGCCCGCTCCCCCGCTCCGCCATGTGCCGCAGCGCGGCCTGGGACAGGAAGAACGCGCCGGAGAGATTGACGTTCAGCACCTTGAACCAGTCCTCGTCGGAGAGCTTGAGCACGGTCTTGTCGATGGTGATGCCCGCGTTGTTGACGAGAACGTCGAGGCGGCCGTGGGCCGCGATCACCTCGTCGATGGTGCGCCGGCAGTCGTTGGCGTCCCCCACGTTGCCCCGGTGGATGCTGACCTCGGTGCCGTAGATCGACGCGAAGCCGTCGCGGAATTTCTTCGCCGCTTCATCGTTGCCCGCGTAGCCCGCGGCCAGGGTCGCGCCCTGGCTGGCCAGGCTGCGGCAGATGGCGGCGCCGATCCCGCGGGTGCCGCCGGTGACGAAGGCCACGCGGCGCTTGAGCTTGTCCCCGGTGCGCGCGGCGATGTTGTCGTGCTGGGTGATGTCCAGGACCGTGTTCGGCGTCATGGCGACTCCTCCCCGATGGGCGTCTTCGACGGCTGGCCGGCACATCCTGGCAAATCCCCATCGCGGAGTCAAACGGATGGTCGGCGCCTCGATGTAGCCGTCGTCTTGCGTCGTGGCGGAATCGCCGCCTGCCGATCTTGCGGCACCAAGTCCGCGAGATTACTCGCGGGCTGACCGGGATGGGCCCCGGCTCCGCAATCTGGCCTTGCATCCGTCTCGCGTAAGTCCGCGTCCCGTTGGGGCGTCCGGCCTGGTACAGGCCTTGCCACACCGAGGGCGGGTCGAACATGACTAGAGCGCCGGGCGTGCTCATCGGAGTGGACGTCGGGTGCACCACCCTGTCGGGCGGTCTGGTCACGCCCGACGGTAACGTCCTGTCGGCGATCCAGGCGCCCACGAGTCTCGGCTCGGGGACCGCCGTGCCCACCATCCTCGGCATCGTCGCCGATCTCCACGCCGAGGCTCAGGCCCGGGGCCTTGCCCTCGAAGCGGTGGGCATCGGCGTTCCGGGGCTCGTGGACGCCGAGCGGGGTATGCTGCTGCACTCGGCCGGCTCCCATGTCGCGGACCTCCACCGGGTGCCGCTGGCCGAGCTCGTTTCCGCCAAGACCGGGGTGCCGGCCTTCGTGGACAACGACGTCAACGCCCTGGCCCTCGGCGAATGGATGTTCGGGCTCGGCCGCGGCGCGGCCTCCTGCGTCGTGCTGGCCATCGGAAGCGCCCTCGGCGCCGGCATCGTCCTCGATGGCCGGCTCGTGCGTGGCAAGAGCGGATTCGCGGGCGAGCTCGGGCACGTCCCCATCGACTTCGACGGCCCGCCGTGCCCGTGCGGCGGGCGGGGCTGCCTCAGCCTGTACGTCGGCGGCGAGTACATCGCCGCGGAGGCGCGGCAGCGTATCAGCCGTGAGCCCTCGTCGCTCCTCGCCCTCGCCGGGGGCGAGGCCGGCGCGATCACGGCCGAGACAGTCTTCGCGGCGGCGGCGGCCGGCGATGGGCTCGCGCGCAGCATGGTGGATCGCGCGTGCCGGGCCCTCGGAGCAGGCGTCGCCATCGCCGTGAACGGCCTGAACCCCGACGTCGTGGTCGTCACCGGCGGCGTGGTCAAGTCGCTCCTGCCCTTACAGGGCGAGATCATCCGTCGGGCCGGTGAGTACGCTCTGGCCGACTCCCTGGCCGCGACGCCGATCCACTTCGTCCCGGGACACAAGAGCCAGACCGTGCGCGGGGGCGCGGCCCTCGTCCTCTACGAGCGCGCCCGCCGCGGCGCCGGGCTGCCGCGCTAGATGAGGCGCGCGGCACGCCATCCAGGCTTGCACGGCCAGATCGCCGTCTGTTCGCGCACCTTGCGTGCTCAAGTGCCCGGATCATCACGCGATCACCGGCCGGGACCGGACGGTCCGCAAGACGGCCTTACGCTCCCCGAGCGCAAAGGTGCACTAGTATGAGCGCACTACCGCGGCATGGGGCTTGCCCTTCGGATACCGTGATGGCACTCAACCACCGGAGGTGACCGATGTACGTCTCGCGGGATGGCGTCAGGCTCTTCTATCAGGTGACCGGCAGCGGGGGCCGCGACCTGTTCCTCCTGCCCCAGTGCCAGCCGGTCACCTACAGCCGCCAGTGGAAGAGCCAGGTCCCGTACCTCTCGCACTATTTCCGCGTCGCCACCATGGACCTCCGGGGCAACGGGCGCTCGGACCGGCCCCCGAGCGGGTACGACCTCGACACCCGCTACCAGGACTTGCTCGCCATCCTCGAGGAAACGGTGCGCCCCCCCTTCGCCCTCGTGGCCCTCTCCTGCGCCGCGATGCTCGCCTTCCGCTACGCGGTCGAGCATCCCGGTCGTCTGTCCCACCTCATCCTCCTCAGCGGCCAGTACTCGGAGTCGGTACCCCAGCCGTTCGACGAGAAGGTCGCACCCGTGATCCGGGACAACTTCGCCACCTGGCAGCAGCGGTTGTTCGCCCGCTGCCTGCCCGAGCCACATTCCCTGAAATGGATCGAGGACTGCATCGCCTGGAGCAGCGAGACCACGCCCGACGTTCTCGTGGAATCGCTCAGAGCCATCGACGGCTCGAACGTCTACGATCTGCTGCCCCGCGTGCAGGTGCCGACCCTCGCCCTCCACGGGACGATCGACAAGATCGTGCCCTACTCGCACGCCGAGAAGCTGGCCGCCGCGATCCCCGGCGCTCGCCTGGTCACGTTCGAAGGCGCCGGCCACATCCTGCACGGCCGGCATGCCGTGAAGGTCAACCACTTCATCCGGGACTTCGTCCTGGACCGGTCCGTGGAGTCGCACCGGATTCCGGCCACCGTCGAGCGGAAGGCGCCGCCCCGCCCCGCGCGCCGGACCGCCCAGCGGCGGATCCTCTGGCTGTCGAGCCCCATCGGCCTGGGTCATATCCAGCGAGACCTGGCCATCGCCCGGAAGCTGCGCGAGATCTACCCGGACGCCACCGTGGATTTTCTGGCCGCTGATCCCGCCGACCGCGTAGTGGAGGCCTGGGGAGAGCGCCTGCACCCGGCCACCAAGCTCATCGTCAACGAGAGCGCCCACCTCGAAGGCTGGGCCGGAGACCACGAGCTGCACGCCTTCAACGCGCTCTGGGACATGGACGAGATCATGGCGGCCAACTTCATGACGTTCGCCGACGTGGTGGAGCGCGAGACCTACGACCTCTGGGTGGGCGACGAGGGCTGGGACCTCGACTACTTCCTGCACGAGAACCCCGAGCTGAAGCGGGCGCCCTATGTCTTCATGACGGACTTCATCGGGATGCTGCCCATGCGCGAGGAGCCAACGTCAGTGGAGTTTAAGCGCGCCTGGGAGAAGAACGCCGAGAACATCGACCACCTGCGCCTCCACCCGGACGTCCGCGATCTCTCCATCATGGTGGGCGACGACGAGGACGTGCTCGACCGCGACTTCGGCCCCGACCTGCCGAACATGCGGGGTTGGGCCCGGGAGCACTTCGCCTTCTCGGGCTACACCTACCACTTCGACCCGGCGGACTACCGGGACAAGGCCGGGCTCCGCCACGAGCTGGGGTTCCGGGACGACGAGCGCGTCATCCTGGTCTCGGTGGGCGGCACCCGGGTGGGGCGGAGCCTGCTCCGGAAGTGTGCCGAGGCCTTCTCCCTTGTCGCCTCCACGGTGCCCGACGCCCGCATGATCCTCGTGACCGGGCCGCGGCTCACGGCCGACGAGCTGCCCCGGGGGCCCCGGATCGACGTGCGCCCCTTCGTGCCCAACCTCTTCCGCCATCACGCGGCGGCCCATCTGGCGATCGTCCAGGGTGGCCTGACCACGACGATGGAGCTGGCCGCCTTCCAGACGCCCTTCCTCTACTTCCCGCTGCGCAACCACTTCGAGCAGAGCTTCCACGTCGCCCGCCGCCTGGACCGTCTCGGGGCCGGCGTGCGCATGGACTACGACCGCGTCGGCGTCGAGGAGCTGGGCGCGGCCATCCTCGACCACCTCGCTAAGCCCGTCCAGCACCGAGACGCGCCGGCCGGCGGCACCGAACGGGCCGCCCGCCTGATCGCCAACCTGCTCTAGCCCCTGGGAGGACTTCACATGACACTGGGACTGAACGACCTCAACCTCGAGAAGCTAAAGGAGACCGACGCGGCGATCCGCCAGAACCCCGGCCTGGAGAAGCTCACGGTCAAGGCCAAGTCCACGTGGTGCCGCGGGACGACGACCCAGGTCACGCTCAGCGAGTGGTACGCGGGCGGCAACCGCATGACCGCCCCGGCCCGCCGCTTCACCATCACGGTGGACGAACCAGCCGATCTCGGCGGGGGAGACCGCGCCCCGTTTCCGCCCGAGGTATTGCTGGCCGCGCTGGCCGGCTGCGTCACCAATGCCACCGCCACCAACGCCGCGCTCTTCGGCGTGCCGATCGACGGCATCGAGATGGACCTGGAGGCCCACATGGATGCGCGGGGCTTCATGGGGCACGACAAGTCGGTGCGCAACGGCATCACGGACATCAACTACACGATCACGATCCAGAGCCCGGCTTCGGAGGACAAGGTCCGCAAGTGCAAGGAGACCATCGACCGCAAGTCGGCCGTGCGCGATACCCTGGCGAACCCGGTGAACATCACGTCCAAGTTCGTCTACAAGCCGTCTTGATCGACCGACAGCGACAGGAGCGGCCATGAGCGCTGAGAAAAGCCTGTACGAGCGGCTGGGAGGAGCGAAGGGCATCGCGGGGATCGCCGACGAGCTCTGGCTGAACCACACGCGTAACCCGCTGGTCCGGCAGCGATACGTCAACAGCGATCCGGAGAAGGTCAAGCGATTGGTGCGCGAGATGCTCGGAGCGGGTACCGGCGGCCCGGAGACGTACACCGGCAAGAGCATGCTCGACGCCCACCGCACCATGAACATCAGCGAGCAGGAGTTCAACACGGTGGTGGACGACATGATGGACGCGCTGGCCAAGAACAGCGTCGGTCAGCGCGAGAAGGACGAGATCCTGTCCATCATGTGGTCGATGCGTAAGGAGATCGTCCACGTCTAGCGACGGCGGGGCGCCGGCGGCCAGCCGACACGGCATGCCCGGCGATCTCAACTGTCTCTTCACGAAGGGGCTGATCCCCTTCGTGGAGAAGGAGGTCGGCCCGGAAGGCGTCGCCGCGCTCTGCCGCACGGCCGGGCGCTCGCGCGAGTACCTCATGGCCGACCACAACTGGCTGCCGCTGTCGGTCGCCAACGAGCTGGTCCGCGTGGCGATGGAGCTCACCGGCGACACCGACGAGGAGCAGTGGGCCCGCCGCTTCACCGACGACATGATGGAATGGAAGCCCTCACGGGAGTATCGCCACTACCTCGGCACCTACACCATGGGGATGGGCGACCCCCGCGAGGTCTACACTCGGAGCGGCACGATGCAGGCCGCGATCGCGCGCTTCTGCCGCACCGACAAGACCAGGCTCGGCCGTACCCGGATGACCTTCCGGCGGACCCCCGTCGACGGCCATCCCATCCCCCGGTGGTTCTGCGTATGGGACGCGACCATGCTGGAGCGCTATCCGACGAACTGGGGCCTGCCCCGCGCGGTCGTGACCGAGCGCCAGTGCGTGGCGCGCGGCGCCGACTCCTGTCTCGTCGACGTGAGCTGGAAGAACCCGGGGCTCGGCCGCCGTTTCTGGGGGCCCACGGCGACCGGAATCGCAGGGTCCGTTGCACTCTGCCTCGGGCTGGCGGCGACCCAACCGCTGTCTTGGGCCGCCGAGGCCGTCGTGGCGACGCTCCCCGTGCTCCTTGGAGGCGCGGTGGGCTACGGCCTCGTGCAGCGCGCGCGCTGGCAGCACACCAAGCGCATGCTCGATCTGCAATCCGACGAGATCCTGTACTCCAACAACGAGCTGGAGAAGAAGTTCCGAGACCTCGAGACCACGATCGAGCAGCTCTCCCTGCTCAGCGAGCTGTCCGCGGCGGTCAACGCCACCCTCGACGTCGAGAAGATCTACGAGCAGGCGCTGGAGCGGCTGGTCCACCAGATGGGCTACCAGAACGCCTACCTCTTCCTGGTCGACCGTTCCCGGCAGATGGTCCGGGGTCACCGCATGGTGGGCCGCGTGAATCCGACCGTCCGCTTCACGGACATCGAGTTCCGCTTGGACGACGTCCACTGCGGAGCCTCCCGGGTGGCCAGCAGCGGCCTGCCCCTGGTGATCGACGACGTGGAGAACACGGCTCTGCCCGTGGACATGCCGGCCGCGCGCTCGTTCAGTGTCCGCTCGGCGGTCATGGTGCCGCTTCGGGTCAAGGACGCGGTCTTCGGGGTACTCAACGTGACCTCCAGCGAGCCGGGGCGGGTCGGCGAGGCGGATCTGGAGCTCCTCTCGGCGGTGGCCAACCACGTGGCGCTGGCCCTGGACCGGGCCGAGAGCTTCCAGACCATCGAGGAGCTGAGCCGGAGCCTCGAGGACAAGGTGCGCGTGCGGACCGACCAGCTCCGCACCGCGCACGAGGAGCTCCAGGCCGCGTACCGCGAGCTCCAGGCCACCCAGATGCAGCTCATCCAGCGGGAGAAGATGGCCTCGGTCGGCCAGCTCGTGGCCGGGGTCGCCCACGAGCTCAACAACCCCATCGGCTTCGTCTACTCCAACGTGACCACGCTCGAGGACTTCGTGCGGCGCCTCCGGGCCATGCTCGAAGCGTATCGCGCCGCTCCCCTCCCCGAGGTCGACCGCGCCCGGCTCCAGGCCGAGTGGGACACCCGCAAGGTCGACTACGCGCTCAAGTATCTCGACTCGATGATCCAGGGGATCCGGGAGGGCGCGGAGCGGGCCCGCAAGATCGTCCGCGACCTCCGCGTCTTCGCCCGCACGCAGGACGACGTGTGGCAATCGGTGGACATCCACGACGAGATCGAGTCGAGCCTCACCCTGCTCAACCATCTGCTCAAGGACCGCGTGTCGGTCCACCGCAAGTACGGGGAGCTGCCGGATGTCGAGTGCATCCGATCCCAGATGGACCAGGTTTTCCTGAACCTCCTCGCGAACGCCGCCCAGGCCATCCCGGGACCGGGCGCCATCACCATCGAGACACGCCGGGACGGCCCGACCGCGGTGATCAGCATCGCCGACACCGGCCCCGGGATCCCGCCGGAGATCATGGGCCGCCTCTTCGACCCGTTCTTCACCACCAAGCCGGTGGGCGAAGGCACCGGCCTCGGCCTGAGCATCAGCTACGAGATCGTCAAGAAGCACGGCGGCGAGATCCGGGCCGAGAGCCCCGCGGACGGCGGCGCGATCTTCACCGTCCGCATCCCGCTCGCCCGACCCGGACACGCATGACGGCCGAAGCGACCATCCTCATCGTCGACGACGAGCCGCGGGTGCTCGACTCGCTGGAGGCGCTCCTCGCCATGGACTACCGCGTTCTGCGCGCCGACCGGCCGGAGGCCGCGCTGGATCTCCTCGCGCGTGAGGAGGTCGCCCTCGTGATCAGCGACCAGCGGATGCCGGGCATGAGCGGCACGGAGCTGCTCTCGCGGTGCTGCGAGGTCGCGCCGGAGACGGTCCGGGTGCTCCTGACCGCGTTCACCGACGCCGACGCCCTCATGCAGTCGATCAACGCGGCCAACATCTACCACTTCATCCTCAAGCCCTGGGACCCGACCGAGCTGACCCACACCGTGCGCCGCGGCGTCGAGCGCCACCGCATGGCCGCCGAGCGCGAGCGGCTCCTGCGGGATCTCGCCGCGAAGAACGCGGACCTCGAAGGCACCCTGGCCGACCTCCGAGCGGCCCAGGAGCGCGTCGTGCACGAGGCGGGGGCGCGGGCCCAGCTCCAGCGGTACGTCTCTCCCCGGCTCGCCGACATGGCACTCGGCAACCCGAACCTTCTCGACCAGCCCGGCGAATGGCGGGAGGCCACCGTGCTCTTCGCCGACATCCGCGGCTACACCCGCCTAATCGAGACGACGCCCGCCCCGGTCGTCATCCGGCTCCTCGACGAGTACCTCGCCCGCATGATCGAGGTGATCTTCCGGCACCAGGGCACGGTCGAGCAGCTCATCGGCGACGAGATCGTCGTGCTGTTCGGGGTGGCCGAGGGCGGACAGGACGCGCCGGGCCGGGCGGTGAGGGCCGCCATCGAGATGGTGGCCGCGGTGCGTGGGCTCTCCGCGCGCTGGGCGGCCGAGGGGCTGCCGCGTTTCGACATCGGGGTGGGCATCGCCTCGGGCCCGGTCATGGCCGGAACCATCGGCTCCGCCGATCGTCGGGAGCTGGTCGTCGTGGGTCGGCCCATGATCGCGGCGGCCCGGATCCAGCGGATGACACGGCTGTTCGACGCGCATATAATCGCAGCCGACAGCACGTTCCGAGAGGTGAGCGGTCTCGTCGGCCACCGCGAGCTGGGTTCCCCGAAGCTGAAAGGCTTGAAGGATCGCGAGACGCTCTACGAGATTCTCTCTCTCCGGGAGCCCGTTCCCACGGGCGCCGCCTAGGAACGTAGCCGGCCCCGGAGGTCGAGTGGAAGAGACGGGAACCGTTCTGATCGTCGACGACGAGCCGCGCGTGCTCGACGCGCTCGAGGCCGTGCTCGCCGCCGAGTTCCGGGTCCTCCGGGCCGAGGGTGGGGAGCAGGCGCTCCGGCTCCTGCCTGGCGCCGACGTGGCCGTCATCGTCACCGACTACCGCATGCCGGGCATGACCGGCGTGGAGCTGCTGCGCCGGAGCCAGGACGTGGCTCCCGACGCGGTCCGGATCGTCCTCACCGCCTACACGGACGTGGACAGCCTGATGGACGCCATCAACACCGGCCGCATCTACCACTTCGTCTCGAAGCCCTGGGACCCGAACGAGCTCCTGATCATCGTGCGGCGGGCGGCCGAGCGCTACACGCTGGCCAGGGACAACGCGCGCCTCCGCGACGAGCTCGAGCTCGCGGTGAACGCGCTCCGGCGCGAGGCCGCCGAGAGCCGCGTGCAGTCTCTGGTCTTCGAGGGCCTGATCGGCGCGCCGACCGGGCTCCGCAAGGTCGTGGATCTGGCCCGGAAGGTCCTCGACACCGACACCACGGTGCTCCTGCTGGGAGAGACGGGCACCGGCAAGGAGCTCTTCGCTCGCCTGATCCACCACAACGGGCCGCGGCGGTCCGCCAAGTTCGTGGCCCAGAACTGCGGGGCCCTGCCGGAATCGCTCCTGGAGTCCGAGCTGTTCGGCCATACCCGCGGGGCCTTCACGGGCGCGACCGCCGAGCGCAAGGGCCTGTTCGAGGAGGCCGACGGCGGGACCATCTTCCTCGATGAGGTAGGCGAGATGTCGCCCGCCATGCAGCTCCGGCTGTTGCGTGTTCTCCAGGAAGGCGAGATCCGGCGCGTCGGGGCGTCGGCCCCGAGGACGGTCAACGTCCGGGTGCTGGCCGCGACCAACACCGACCTGGAGGCCGACCTGGAGGTCGGCCGCTTCCGGAAGGATCTCTACTACCGGCTCAACGTCTTCCCGATCCGCCTGCCTCCGTTGCGAGAGCGGGTCGAGGATATCCCGACCCTCGCCGAGCACTTCCTGCGCGTGTACCGCGAGCGGGCCCGGCGCGCGGTCCCTTCGATCTCACCGGAGGCCCTGCGATGCCTCCGGGCGTACCCGTTCCCGGGCAACGTACGCGAGCTGGAGAATGAGATCGAGCGAGCGGTGGCCCTCGCCGACCCTGGCCAGGCCATCGGTCTCGAGCACCTCTCCGAGCGCATCCGCAACACCGGCGGAAGGCCGGCCGCGCCTCAGACCCTCAACGACGCCATCGAGCAGCTCAAGCGGCGGATGATCGAGGACGCGCTGCGCGAGTGCGGCTCGAAGACGCGCGCCGCCGAGCGGCTCGGACTGACGCGCCAGAGTCTGCAGCAGATGCTCCGTCGCCGTTCGGCCGACAGCTAGTTCCGTCCACGGCCGGCGGGCTGCGCTACAATCCCCACTCGTGCGCCTGCCCGTCTACTACGGCTGGATCATCGTGGGCGTCGTCTTCGTCACCATGGGCGTGGGCGTCAACGCGCGCACCGCCTTCTCCCTGCTCTTCCCGCCGATCCTCGCCGAGTTCGGCTGGGAGCGCGGCGTCACCGCGGGCGCGTTCTCGTTCGGCTTCCTGGTCTCGGCGGCGCTGAGCCCGTCGCTCGGCCGCCTCATGGACCGGCGCGGCCCGCGCGTGGTGATGGAGCTGGGCGTGCTCCTGATCGGCGCGGGGCTGCTTCTGGCCACCCTGGTGACGCGCCCGTGGCACCTCTACGCCACCCTCGGCGTGATGGTGGGCGGCGGCAGCGTCTGCCTGGGCTACACCGGGCAGTCGCTCTTCCTCCCCGACTGGTTCGTGCGCCGGCGCGGCCTCGCGATGAGCCTCGCCTTCTCGGGCGTGGGCGTGGGCTCGATGATCCTGCTGCCCTGGATGCAGACCCTGATCGGGCGCTCGGGCTGGCGGGCCGCGTGCTGGGCGATGGGCCTCCTCGTCCTGCTGCTCCTGGTCCCGCTCAACCTGCTGCTGCGCCGCCGACCCGAGGACATGGGCCTCGAGCCCGACGGCGATCGCGCCGCGGCCGCCGGCGCGGTGGCGCGCCCGTCCAACGTGGTGGACGCGGCGTGGGCGGCGGTGGACTGGACGCTCGGCCGCGCGGCCCGCACCGCCCGCTTCTGGTGGATCGCCATCGGCTACTTCTGCGGGCTCTTCGCCTGGTACGCGGTGCAGGTGCACCAGACCAAGTACCTGATCGAGATCGGCTTCAACCCGACCGACGCGGCGTGGGCTCTCGGCTTCGTCAGCCTGGCCGGCATCCCGGGCCAGATCGCGCTCGGCTGGCTCTCGGACCGGATCGGCCGCGAGTGGGTGTGGACCGCGGGCAGCCTGGGCTTCGCGATCTGCTACGCGGCCCTGCTCCTGCTGGCCGCCGCCCCGACCATGCCTCTGCTCTACGTGATGGTGGTCGCCCAGGGCATGCTCGGGTACGGCCTCACCTCGGTGGTGGGCGCGATCCCCGCCGAGATCTTCCAGGGCCGCCACTACGGCTCCATCTTCGGCACCCTGATGCTGTCTTCCATCGGCGGCGGCGCGGTGGGGCCGTGGCTCACCGGCGTGCTGTACGACCGCACCGGCAGCTACACGCTCGCGTTCTGGATCGCGATCGCGTGCAGCGTGATCTCCGCGGTGGCGATCTGGCTCGCGGCCCCCCGAAAGGTGCGGGTGGTGGCCGGCCGCTTATGAAGGGCCTTCCATCCTCATTTCCCTCTCCCCTCTGGGGAGAGGGTAGGGTGAGGGGGTCCCGGATGAGGTATCCTGCGCTGTGTATCTGAACCGCCGGCTCTGGGCCTTCACGCGGGGCGTCCGCCTCCGCATCGCGGGCACCGCCCTCGCCGGACTGCTGGCGGTGCTCGCGGGCACCGCCCGGCTGGCCCTGCTCGGCTGGGTGCTGGGCCGCGTGCTGGCCGGCGACACGCTCGCGGAGCTGGCCTGGCCGGTCGCGGGGGTGGCGGCCCTCATCGCGCTCCGCGGCCTGCTCGAGTACGGGCGCACCATGGTGGCCCACCACACCGCGGCGCGCGTACAGCGCCGGCTGCGCGGGCGCCTCTACGACCAGATCACCGCGCTGGGCCCGGCCCACTTCACCCACACGCGAACGGGAGACGTCATTCTCTCGGTCGTCGAGGGCGTGCAGCAGCTCGAGGTCTACTTCGGCCAGTTCCTGCCCCAGCTCTTCGTCTCCGCGCTGACCCCGTTCCTGATTTTCTCGGTGGTGGCCACGATCGATCTGCCCCTGGCCGTGGTCTTCCTCCTGGCCGCGATCGCCACGTTCCTCATGCCGACGCTCTGGCACCGCTGGGACAGCCGCCACAGCCTCGCCCGGTCGAAGGCCTACGCGACCTACGGCGCCGAGTTCCTCGACGCGATCCAGGGGCTGCGCACCCTCGCCGCCTTCGGCCAGAGCCAGTCCCGCGCCCGGCTGCTCGAGGAGCGCGGCCGCGCCCTCTTCCAGGCCACCATGTGGCTGCTGAGCACCAATACACTGGCGCGCGGCATCAGCGACGTGTGCATCGCGATGGGCGCCGCGGTGGCGCTGGCGATCGGGACCTCTCGCGTGCAGGCCGGCCAGATGGAGCTCACCGCGCTCGTGGTGGTGCTGATGCTGGGCGTCGAGATCTTCCGCCCGCTGCGCGAGCTGCGCGTGGTGCTGCACCAGGGCATGCTCGGCCTCTCCGCCGCCCAGAGCATCCTGAGCCTGCTCGCGCTCAAGCCCACGGTCGCCGACACTGCGAACAACGGCAATCAGAGCCTCGATCCCGCCATCACTTTCGACGGCGTCACGTTCAGCTACCCGGGCGGGCGGGGGGCCGCGCTCGAGCAGCTCTCGTTCAGCGTGGCCGCGGGGCAGCGCGTGGGCGTGGTGGGCGCGAGCGGCGCGGGCAAGTCCACCATCTCGCGCCTCCTGCTCCGCTTCGCGGACCCGACCGTGGGCCGCGTCACCATCGGCGGGCACGACCTGCGCGAGCTCTCCCTGCGGGACCTGCGGCGGCTGATCGCGGTGGTGAGCCAGGACACCTATCTCTTCCACGGCACCATCGAGGAGAACCTCCGGATGGGCCGGCCCGAGGCGAGCCAGGCCGAGCTCGAGGCGGCAGCGCGCAGCGCCATCATGCACGACGCCATCGTGGCCCTGCCCCAGGGCTACCAGACGGTGGTGGGCGAGCGCGGGGTGCGGCTCTCGGGGGGCCAGCGCCAGCGCATCGCCATCGCCCGCGCCCTCCTCCGCGACGCGCCCATTCTCATCCTGGACGAAGCGCTCTCCTCGGTGGACGCGGAGAGCGAGGCCGCGATCCAGGACGCGCTGGACCGGCTGATGCGCGGGCGGACCACGCTCATCTTCGCCCACCGGCTCTCGAGCATCATCGGCGCCGACCGCATCCTCGTGCTCGACGAGGGCCGGGTGGCCGAGAGCGGCACCCACACCGCCCTGATGGCGGGTGACGGCGTGTACCGGCGCCTCATGGCGGGCCAGGCCGCGGGCAGCACCGACGGCGTGATCGGCGACGGCCGCGACGGCGAGGGAGCCGCGGAGAACGGCGACGCGGCCGCGCCCCGCGACGCGGCGGCCGGGTCCCCGACCGTGGAGCCCGCGACGGTCCTCCGCGCGGCGGGCTCGGGCTGGTGGGAGGTGGGCCGCATCCTGATCGCGATGGCGTCGGGCTATCACGGCCGGCTCGTCGTCACCTTCGTGCTCGGGGTGGCGCGGGTGGCCGCGCTCATCGGCGTCGGGCTGCTGAGCGCGCTGGTGGTCCGCGCGGTGAGCCGCGGCGAGCCGACCGGCGCGCTGCTCGTGTCGCTCCTGATCGTCGCGCCGCTGGCGGGCGTGCTGCACTGGCTCGAGTCCTGGCTCGCCCACGACATGGCGTATCGGCTGCTCGCCGACATGCGGATGCGCTTCTTCCGCAAGCTGGTGGAGCTGGGCCCGGCCTACCTGGCCTCGCGGCGGACCGGCGATCTTCTCGGCGTGGCCACCCACGACATCGAGCTGATCGAGTACTTCTTCGCCCACACCATCACCCCGGGCCTGGTCGCGGTGCTGGTGCCCGCGGTGGTGCTCGCCACCCTCGCCACCTTCGGGTGGACGATGGCGCTGGCCGTGCTGCCCTTCCTGGCCTACGCGGCGCTGAGCCCGGTGCTCGGGCGCGGGCGCATCGACCGGCTCAGCGTGCGCGCCCGCGAGGCCTCCGGCGAGCTGAACGCTCACACGGTGGACTCCGTGCAGGGCCTCGCCGAGATCGTCGCGTTCCAGCAGGAGGCGCAGCGCGGCGAGGCGCTCGCCGCGCGGGCCATGGCCTACGCGGGCGCCCGCATGCCCTTCCTCGCCGACCTCGCGCGCCAGTCGGCGCTCCAGGAGGTGGCCACCGGGCTCGGCGGCCTCGCGGTGACGCTGGTGGGCGCGTGGCTCGTGTCGGCGGGGCGGCTCGAGGGCGCGATGCTGCCACTGCTCACGCTGCTCGCCATGTCCGCGTTCGTGCCAGTCTGGGAGATCGCGCAGGTCGGCCGCCAGCTCGCCGACACGCTCGCGGCCACCCGGCGCGTCCACGCCGTCCACCGCGAGCCGGTGCGCATCGCCGACGGTCCCGGCGTCCCCGGCCCGCGCCGCGAGGAGGCGGCCGCCATCGCACTGCACGGCCTCACCTTCACCTACCCGGGCCGGCGCCAGCCCGCGCTGCTCGACGTGTCCTTCACGGTGCCCGCGGGCGCGACGGTCGCGCTGGTCGGCCCGTCCGGCGCGGGCAAGACCACGATCGCGAGCCTGCTGCTGCGCTTCTGGGACCCGGACGCGGGCGCCATCACCCTGGGCGGCCACGACCTGCGGCGGTGGCGTCTCGACGGGCTGCGCCGCGAGATCGCGCTGGTGGCGCAGGACACCCATCTCTTCAACGACACACTCGGCGGCAATATCCGCATCGCCCGGCCGGAGGCCACCCCCGCGGAGGTGGCGGCCGCGATCGAGCGCGCCTCGCTGCTGCCGCTGGTGCGCTCGCTCCCCGAGGGGCTCGACACGCGGGTCGGCGAGCGGGGACTCCAGCTCTCGGGCGGCCAGCGCCAGCGGGTGGCCATCGCGCGGGCCTTCCTGCGGGAGGCGCCCGTCCTGATCCTGGACGAGGCCACGTCGCATCTCGACGCGGTCAACGAGCAGGTGGTGCAGGAGGCTCTCGCCGGCCTGGCCCGCGCGCGCACCACCATCGTGATCGCCCATCGCCTCTCCACCGTCCGCGCCGCCGACCAGATCGTGGTGCTGGACGAGGGCCGCGTGGTCGAGCAGGGCCGCCACGACGATCTCCTGCGCCGGCGGGGCCTTTACGCCCGGCTGGTCTCCCGCCAGGTCGCCGCCGCCATCGCCTCCTGACCTTTTCCGCCCCCCTGTCAACGATCGGGGGCGATGGTTCGTCATAGGGGCAGAGGCACAGAACCCACCGGGGCCCCCGGTCATCGACGGATCCCCGTTATCGACGGATCAAGGAGGATCACCATGAAAGCACGCAACGCACTGACAGGACTGGCACTCGTGCTGGGGATGGCCCTGCCCGCGGGCGCCCAGACGCTGGACGGAATGCAGCTCGCGCAGGCGCCTACGGACGCCACGCGCCCGGCAACCGGGCCGGGAGCGCGCCCGCAGTGGGGCCAGCGGCCGGATGGACACGGTGGCCGGCACGGCCATCACGGGTGGCAGCGCCGGGCCAAGGCCCATCGCTTCTCGCTGAGCGGGCTGGCCCTGCGGCACCAGAAGGACCTCGCGCTGTCGCCGGCCCAGGTGGACAGCCTGCGCAAGCTCGGGACGGACGCACGGCGCGACGCCATCAAGCGGCAGGCTGACCGGCGGCTGGCCGAGCTGGATCTGCGGACCATGATGGCGCCAGACGCGGTCGATCCCAACAAGCCGCGGGACCTGGCCAAGATCGAGACCAAGGTGCGGGAGATCGAGAAGCTGCGCGCGGATGGGCGCGTGGCCCAGATCCGCAGCCTGGAGCAGAGCCGCCAGGTGCTGACGCCGGAGCAGCGCGAGAAGCTGCGGGCGCTCCTGAGCCAGCGCGGGCAGCACCGCGGGCCGCACGGCCCCGGGATGCGCGGAATGACGCCGGAGGACGGCGCCCAGAAGCCCGCCGCGTCCGAAGAGACCGGCCCCACCGCCGGCTAGCTACTCAGCGGGGTCAGGTCTTACATTCCGATAATGTGGGAGTGTAAGACCTGACCCCTTACGCGCTGAGGTAGGCGGGATCCGCGGTCGGGCCGTCGCCGGCCACCGTGGTGCGGTGCATGACGCGCTTGTAGCGGGCGCTGTCCCAGAGGCGGCCGCGGTGCAGCGCGCAGCGGTTGTCCCACATCACGAGATCCCCCACCTGCCAGCGGTGCCGGTAGACGCGGTCGGCCCGCACCGTGTGCTCGAGCAGCTTGGCGATGAGCATGCGGCCCTCGTCGAGCCCCAGGCCTTCGATGTACCAGGCGTGCGAGCCGATGTAGAGCGCCTTGCGACCGTTGCGCGGGTTGGCGCGCACCAGGGCGTGCCGCACCGGAGGATAGTCACGCCCGATCTCGGTGCCGATGCCGGGATCGATCAGGCTGCGCGAGAAGCCAAAGCTGTGCACGACGATCTTGCCGTCCACCTGGCGGCGCAGCTCGTCCGGTAGCGTCTCGTAGGCCACGCGCATGCTCGCGAACTCGGTCGCGCCGCCCTCGGGCGGGATCACGCGGGCCGAGAGCGCCGAGGAGTGGGCGGGCACCGGCTTGAACGAGCTGTCGGTGTGCCAGAGCTGGTTACCGGACTGATACTGCATTCGCCGATCGTTCCAGCCCATCAGCTTGCCGTCCGCATCGGTATTGGAGAGGTCCACGATGTGGGCGCCTAGCCGGTCCTCGCCACCGAGCGTGCGCACGGTGGTCTCGAGCGGCCCCCAGCGCTCGCTGAAGGCCATCTGCTGCGCGTCGCTCAGCGCCTGCCCCGGAAAGACCAGCACCGAGTGGTCGTCGAAAGCGACCGCGATGCGCTCGAAAGTGCCGTCGTCGAGCGACTGGGTCAGATCGACGCCGGAGACCTCGGCGGCGAACGCGGGATGGACGGGCTTGACGGTCAACTGGCTCGCGATTGTCGCCATGGCGGCCTCCTCACCGGTGATTCTAGCCCTTGACCGAGCCGGCGACCAGTCCCTCCACCATCCAGCGGTGGATGAAGACGTACAGGGCGACCACCGGGATCGTGGTGATCACGGAGGCGGCCATGAGCTGGCCCCAGTGGAAGACGTCGCCGTAGATGAGAAGGTTGAGCCCCACCGGCACCGTGGTGGCCGTCTCGTCCTGGATGAAGACGAGGGCGTAGAGGAACTCGTTCCAGGACAGGGTGAACGCGAAGATGGCCGAGGCCACCAGGCCCGGGGCGGCCAGGGGCAGCAGCACGCGCACGAAGGCGGTCACCCGGCCGGCCCCGTCGATCAGGGCCGCCTCCTCCAGCTCGTCGGGCAGTGCCTTGAAGAAGCCGATCAGCAGCCAGGTGCAGAACGGCACCGTGAAGGTCGGGTAGGACAGGAAGAGCGCGGAGAGATGGTTGGTGGCCCCCAGCTCGGCGAGCACGCGGTAGAGCGGGATGAAGAGCAGCGCGGGCGGGATCAGGTAGAGGATGAGGATCAGGCTCGCCACCGACTCACGGCCGGGGAAGCGCAGCCGGGCCACCGCGTAGCCCCCGAGGCTCGCGATCACGGTGGTGGTGGCGGTCACCACCAGCGCGGTGACGAAACTGTTGCGCAACCAGATCGGGAAGCGCGTCTCCGTCCAGAGGCCGGTGTAGTTCTCCCAGGTGAAGGGGTTCGGCACGTAGATGCTGGTGGCGAACTGGATCTGCTCGTAGGTCTTGAAGGACATGCTGGCGATCCACCAGAACGGAACGAGGATGATCAGCAGGAACAGGCCCATGCCGAGCCACGTGATGGCTTTCAACGGGTGCACCCCTTTGAAGTGGGGGGGAGCGGCGCCGCTCCTCCCCCACACCCCCCCACCACATTGATCGCTACGTTGGACGCGATGATCACGGGCTACTTTCTCTCCCGGAGGAGATAGCGGCTGATCAGGATGATGCCGAGGACGAGGATCGGCACCACGAAAAGGCAGATGGTGACGCCGCGGCCCCAGCGGAGCTGGTTGAACGCGACCTGGTAGGAGTAGGTCGCGAAGATCTGGGTCGCGCTGCCCGGGCCGCCCCGGGTCATCACGTAGATGATGTTGAAGTCGTTGATGGTGAGGATGAAGCTCAAGAGCGTGGTGACGATCATCACGTGCTTGAGCCCGGGCAGGGTGACGTGCCAGAAGCGCCGCCACGCCGAGGCGCCGTCCACCGACGCGGCTTCGTACTGCTCGCGAGGAATGCTCTGCAGGCCGGCGAGGAAGGAGACCCCGAAGAAGGGGAACCCACGCCACCAGTTGGCCACGATCACCGCCATCATCGCGCCCTCCGGGGTGGCCATGAAGGCGATCGGCCGGCTCAGGAGCCCCAGGTCGAGCAGCACGCTGTTGAAGAAGCCGCGGCCGGGGAAGGCGTCGAACATCCACCGCCAGGTGAGCGCGATGATCACGGTGGAGGTGATCCACGGCAGGAGGAAGAGGCCGCGGAAGAAGTTCCGGCCCCGGATCACGTTGTTGAGCACGAGGGCCATCAACACGCCGGTCACGACCTTGAGGCCTACCGAGCCGATCGTGAAGACGAAGCTGTTCCGGACGACCTGGTGGAAGGTGTCGTCCTCGGCGAGGTAGAAGTAGTTCTGGAGGCCGACGAACCGCTCGGGATAGCCGACCAGCTTGTCGGTGAGCGAGAGCCACACCGCCCGGTAGACCGGGTAGACGATCAGGGCCACCACCAGGACCAGCATCGGCAGCAGGAAGAGGAGCGCCGTCCCCGCCTCCCGGAAGCGCGCGCGCCTCCAGAAGGAGGCGCTCGGACGCATCACGGGAAGGCGGACGGTGGAAGGGAGCGCCACGTCACCCGCGGAGGGTGTCGTAGATTTCCTTGATCTTCTTGTCCTCCCAATCGATGGCCTGATCCACCGACCACTTGTCCACGATGACCTTGGCGGGCGCGTCGGTGAGCACGTTGCTCGCCTGCACCTCCGCGGCGGCCGCGGTCACCGGCCCCGGGAAGCCGGTGGGCACGAACCACTCCGCGGCCCGCCCGAACGTGCGGTAGTTGTCGTTCTTGTTGAAGTAGTCCTTGGACGCGGCGCGCGCCTTGGACATCACCGGCGCGAACTGGCCATAGGAATCCTTCATGACCGACACCGTCTCCTCGGGGGAGAGCATGTGCGCGATCAGGCTCATCGCCGCCTCCGGATCCTTGCTGCTCTTGAAGATGCCTAAGCTCATCGCGATGGCCCACATGCGCCGGCCCTCGGGCCCGGCTGGGTGCGGCAGGGCCACGTGGTTGGCGAGCGCCTCCTCGCGGGTCTTGCGCTCCTTGGCGTCGGTGGCCTTGGCCAGCGCATTCTCCAGCGCGAAGGTGATGCTGGGTCCGTTCGAGGTCTGCGCGATGTTCTTGGCGATGAAGTTCTCGTTGTTGCCGGAGCCGGTCCACGTGAGCGTGTCGGCGGGCTGGATGCCGTCCTTGTAGATGTCGGTGGCCCACTTCATGGCCGCCTGCATCGCCCCCGTCTTGATGGACTTGTACTTGCCGTCCTTGCCCGCCCAGCCCGCGCCGTAGGAGTACAGCAGGCTCTGCATCACCCCGTAGCCGTCCGCGGTCCGGTTCCAGCTCTGGCCCATGCCGTAGAAGTTGTCCTTCGGCCGGTTGAGCGCGGCGGCGGCCTGCTTGGCCTCCTCGAAGGTGTTGGGCAGCTTCACCTTGCCCTTCTCGAACACGTCGCGCCACACGTACCAGAACGCGGCCATCAGGTACCACGGCAGCGCGTAGATCTTGTCGCCGACCATGGTGACCGGCGCCACGTTGGCGGGCGGCTTGCCCACCTCGCCCTCGATCTGGCGGGCGAAGGAGGTGAGGTCTATGAGCTGGCCCATGCCCGCGAAACGCGCGGGGGCGCTCGTCTCGAGCTGGCCCACGTCGGGGGTGCTCTTGTTCTCGATGGCCGCCACGTACTTCGTCTGCATGTCCTCGAAGGTGAAGTACTCCACCGTCACGCTGGCCCCGTGCTTCTGCGCCCAGCGCTGGGCGCTCGCCTCGATGGCCTTGTTGGTGGGCTCCACGTAGGTCTTGAGGATCCAGAGGCGAAGACTCGTGCCCTTCTTGACCGCGGGCGCGGCCGGCTTCGGCAGCGTGAGCAGGGCGGAGGTTCCCACGGCCCCGGCGAGGAGTGAGCGGCGGCTGATGCGCTGATCGAGCATGGCGTGTCCCCCTTGATCGTCTTTGATCCGGACGCGCCCCGAATGTCGGTCACCCACGCGCCCCTGTCAAGGGCGGAGTGCCGCGGTTCCGTGCTAACCTTTCGGGCAAGGAGATTCGCTCCCATGCTCTCGCCCGCCGACGTGAAGTTCTACCAGGATCAGGGGTACCTCGTGGTTCCCGACGTGCTCGACCCGCCCACGCTGAAGACGGTCGGCGCCGAGATGGCGCGCATCCTCGACGGCGC